>ONPY01000045.1 GCA_900319835.1 uncultured Eubacteriales bacterium
CTCCATCATCTCCAAGGTCTGGGGCATGTGCGGCCCGCTGCGGGACGACGGCGTTTCCTACGGAGATTATCTGGAGCAGCTGACCTATCTGATTTTTCTGAAAATGTCGGACGAGTACGCCCGTCCGCCCTATAACCGGGACACCGGCATTCCCGAAGGCTTCGGCTGGTCGGACATGAACACGCTCACCGGCGCCGCGCTGGAATCCCAGTACAAGGACACACTGGAAGCGCTGGGCGAGCAGGGCGGCATCCTGGGGCAGATCTTCAAGGGTGCCATCAACAAGGTCTCCAACGCCGCCATCCTCTACCGCATCGTACAGATGATCGACAAGGAGAAGTGGGTCTCCATGTCCTCGGACGTGAAGGGCGAGATCTATGAGGGCCTGCTGCAGAAAAACGCAGAGGACGTCAAGAGCGGCGCGGGCCAGTACTTCACGCCCCGTCCGCTGATCCGCGCCATGGTGCGCTGCCTGCGGCCCGAGCCGATGAAAACCATCGCCGATCCCTGCTGCGGCAGCGGCGGCTTTTTCCTCGCGGCGCAGGAGTTCCTCACCGATCCGGCAAACTATACCCTCGACCGCCAGCAGAAGGAGTTTCTGAAAAACGAGACCTTCCACGGCAACGAGCTGGTCGCCACCACCTTCAAGCTGGCGCTGATGAATCTGTTCCTGCACAACATCGGGGACATTTACGGCAATCTGCCCATCGCCCACGGGGATTCCCTGCTGAGCGATCCGGGCTACCGCGTGGACTACGTGCTGACCAACCCGCCCTTTGGCAAAAAATCCTCCCTCACCTTCACCAACGAGGAAGGCGAGCAGGAGGAAGAGGATCTGGTCTACAACCGGCAGGACTTCTGGACCACCAGCAGCAACAAGCAGTTGAACTTTGTGCAGCACATCAACACCCTGCTGAAAGCCACCGGCAAGGCGGCGGTCGTGGTACCGGACAACGTGCTCTTTGAGGGCGGCGCCGGTGAGACCGTGCGGCAGAAACTCCTTTGGACCTGCGATCTGCACACCATTCTCCGCCTGCCCACCGGTATCTTTTACAAGCCCGGCGTCAAGGCAAATGTGCTGTTCTTCGACAAGCGCCCTGCCGGCGCCGAGCGGCAGACCAAGACCGTCTGGGTCTACGATTTCCGCACCAATGTGCATTTCACTCTCAAACAGAATCCCATGACGGATAAAGACCTGGAGGATTTTGTCGCCTGCTATCATCCCGAAAATCGTTTTGAACGCGTCGAGACCTGGTCGCCGGAGAACCCGGACGGCCGCTGGCGCTGCTTCGATGTGGAGAAGGACCTTCTCCCCCGGGACAAGACCAGCCTCGATCTCTTTTGGATCAAGGACAAGTCCCTCGCCGATCTGGACAATCTCCCCGCCCCCGACGTCCTCGCCGCGGATATCATCGAAAACCTCCAAAGCGCTCTGGAGAGCTTCTCCGAACTCCAGGCCGCGCTGGGGAAGAAATAAAACCGATATAAACATTATAAGATAAGAGATCAAGAGATAGAGGGATATAGATGGATAAAGATATTGTTCAACCTGGAATCCATTCATCAGCCGAGCCTATCATAGAATGCGATTTTTCAAAGGTGGAAAAAGAAATAGTTAAATTCTGGGCCCGCGATTGGTTGATTACAAGTGCTGGAAAACGCACAACTCCTGGGCGTAGTGATTTCAAATTCTTTTTGGCGAAACCTGCACCTCATATTGAAGAGGCGCTTAATCTTTCTCGCGAGATTATTGTAATATTATCTCCCTATAAGAACTTCGAACCACGAACACTGGAAGCATTCGATACAATTCGCAAAGAATATCTTGACCAAAGGTATGAGAGCATTTGCTATGCATTAATCAGTGCAGATACAGATGTTGAGCAGAAACTGAAGGCCTGGTTGACAAATCAGGAGAATCAAATAGTTGTGCCGTTCTCATATTCCGATTTTGAGCATAATAAGAGCAATTCAACCTTCATACGAAATACATTCCAAAGGTTCTTTTATTCAAGGGACTTATTTGATTATTCCGAACCGCTCAAGAAGGATACTTTTTTCTTTGGGCGTTCAGATATTGTGACTACGGTCATTGAAAAGCATAAAGCGGGCTCAAACTATGGCCTCTTTGGGCTTCGAAAGACAGGAAAGACGTCCATAATCTTTGATGTTGAGAGGAGATCGACTGGGCACGATTATTTGACTGTTTTCGTTGATTGCCAGGATACATCATTTAATATGCGCCGATGGAATAAAGCACTGTACTATGTAGCGGATTCTGTGCGCAAAGCAGTTAATGGAGATAATCTTGATGAGGCCGAGTTCACCGAAGAAAATGCATCAAGTTTGTTTTCCGAAGCAATAGAGCGGTTTTATCAACTATCAAGTAAGACAATACTACTTCTTTTTGATGAAATTGAGAATATTACATTCGGAAAATCAAGCGTAGATCACTGGTGCAATGGCTTGGATTTTGTCTATTTTTGGCAGAGCGTTCGAAGTGCATATCAAAGACTTAAAGGTTCATTTACCTTTACTCTCTTTGGAACCAATGCAAAATGTGTAGAGGAACCCATCATTTTAGGCAAAGACAACCCAATATCCCAATATTTAATATCTTTCAACCCTATTATATCCCCGGATTTACCCATTCCCAGACAAGAGAAATGGTAAGACGGTTAGGTAGGATTATGGGGTTGAAATTCGAGGAAGAAATATATACACACCTCATTGAGGATTATGGCGGCCATCCATTTTTAGTTCGTCGTGTATGCAGCAAAATAGCTCAACTCAATACACATCGTCCAGTTACAATAGATCGAGTAAAATATCAAGAAGCAAAACAGATCTTCAATCTTGAAAACGTCTATTTTGAGATGATACTTAACGTGTTAAAGCAATTCTATCCTGATGAGTATGAAATGCTAACGCTTTTAGCGATCGAAGACTACGACAGTTTTAATTATTTTGTGACCGAAGATCCCTCTCTTGTTGCACATCTTATTGGGTATGGCCTGATAAAAGGCATTGATTCCCGTTTTGATTTCCGCATTGACGCAATAAAAGAATACTTGGTCAGAAAAAATGGCAATCATCCAGTGTTAAAAACCTCAGCTGAAAAGTGGGCACATATTTGTAAACAACGTAACGAGTTGGAAAGTGACCTTCGCAAAATGGTCAAAGCCATAATTAAAGTTGCACACAAAAATGAATCAGAGGCAAAAACATATGTAATCAAAAAAATATATGGTAATGATCCCAAATATGCACGTAAAACATATCAAGAATTGTTTGATTCACGCTCAAGCAATATCTATCTTAAAAGCTTAACTGATCTTATCAATGCTGATTGGGCATATTTTAGCGATTATTTTGGGAAGCAAGATGTGTTTATAGCAAACATGACATTACTTAATAATGAGGGTCGATTCGATGCTCACGCCACTGTACCGGATGACGATGAAATCAACACAATTGATAGTGCTGCAAGCTATTTGAGAAAGAGTATTGCTAAGTACAAAGAGTCTCTTGAATAATACCTATACTATAAGAAGTGTAGGGCGTGGCTATACGGCTACGCCCTACGATTCAGCAGATGATTATACTAACAGTAGATTAATTCAGAAAAAATTATCTCTTCCGCGTGGTTTCGGATATTGTTCATCCGTCTGATCCATTCCATCTGATTCTCGGCTTTCATTCGCTCTGAAATGCCCTCGGCTTTTGCCATTTGCCGGATTAGTAGCGTGAACTGGTCATTTGCCTGGAAGTCGATATCATGCAGATAATCATACAGTCTGCCGGTGGTCAGAAGATTGGTATAGGTCACGCGCCGGTTTCGCTTCAGCCAGCGCAGGTGACGCTGGCCCCAGATGCCGATTGCCGGCCGCTCTGCATCGTCTTCTCCGGAAACGAGATAGTAATCGCCCTGCAGCTCGTATCTCAAGCCAGTTTGTGCATCAGTCTTAAATCGTTCCATTATGCCCTCCTTATCCCACTATTTTCATGATGATCTCATCGACCGCATCGGTGTATCTGCCCTGGGCAATCAGCTTGCCGCGCAATCTGTTAAGCGCCAACAGCACCACCCGCCATTCTGTCTCGGTTAGATACAGGTATCGTTTCTTTGCTCTCAAATCATTCGACCTCCTTTGATTTCATTGTAAAACGAGGCACTGGAGAAATCGAATGTGCCGATGAAAAAGTTTGGAATATGTGTGCCGGCTACCGGAATCATTGATATTTTATCAAGTACGTTATGAACACTCGGACCAGAAATGCAGTCCATCCGTTTGGATGGACTGCATTTTTCATTGTATTGCGGAGACTTGAATCATGATCGAAAGCCCCGGCGGGGTGTTCATCCGTCAGTTCGCAGACTGGCGGCTTCTTTTTTGCTATTTTCTGCAGCTCATGGCGGCTTTTGTCCGGGTCTCACCCCAGCGCGGCCAGGAAGATGTCCCGCATCTTTCCGGCGTCCAGAGAGATAAAGAGCGCCGCATAGTTTCCCTTTGCCACGGCGATGCCCTGGCGGCAGATCGCGCTCTCCTCGGGCAGATACGTCGCGTAAGAGTCCGCCTTCACCGTGATCCGATTCTGCGCTCTCGCCTGCATGTCGCGCGCGGCGTTCTCGTCCTCCAGCTCCATCAGCCAGATCTCGTCAGCCTTGAGGTTGTTGGCGCAGAGATAGAAGCGTCCGTCGCGGTACTCCTCCGGCTGCAGGCCCAGGTAGCCGGAGATGACCTTCTCGTTGAGTTCCAGCATCTCCGGGCCGGAGATCTCGCTGCAGATCTGCGCGTAGATTTCATCCAGCACTGTCTCCTCCGGCGCCTCGGGCGCCTCCTCCTGAGACTCCGTCTCCTCCGGCGCCGCTTCGGCTTCCACCGGGAGATTGGTCAGCCCGTCGTACTCCACATAGTACTGTTCCGGGAAGTGGTAGTAGTTATCCACATTCAGCAGCTCCTCGTACCAGTAGGGGGCGCTGGCGATCTTGAGGTGCGTGGCGTTGTTCATGTGCTCGTAGGCCAGTTGTCCGTCGTCGCCCTTGAAGTGTTGGTCCAGCTCGATATAGCAGTAATCGTAGGTCTCGGCGTTGTCCTTCAGCCAGGCGTTGAACTCGTCCACGATCGACTGGTTGAATGTCGCCATGTTGACCCGGATGGGCATGACCGACTGGACAAAGATCGTGATATCCGGGTTCGTCTCGCGCACCATCTCCAGGAACATCCCCATGATCTCCTCGCAGCGTGCGAGTTTGAAGCTGGCAAGGTCGTTGCAGCCCAGCGCCGCGATGATGGCGCGCGGCTGCAGATCGTTCAGCACGTCGGGCAGCGTGGCATAGTGCCCCTTGTAGATCAGGTGGCCCAGCCGCAAGTGGACCGTTTCGTTGTAGGTAAGCTCCGCGTTGGAAGAAAACGTGGTGTTGACCAGCTTGTCGTTTTTGATGCAGTAGTTGCTCAAAATGCCGAGCACGGAGTCGCCCAGATAGTAGACGCCGTCAAAGAACTCCTCTGTCAGCTTCTGCGGCGGCGCGAAATAGTTGGGCGGCCGGTGCGCCTCTTGCTCCTGCCGCAGCAGCGCCTTTGAATCCACGGACAGGAACGCCAGGTTCGCGTCGTGGAGGAAGTTGTCCACGCTGTACTCAATCAGGATCTCGTCGATGCCCTCCCCCACCAGCAGATCGGTCAGCGGCAGCCTGTAATAGCGCAGATCCACAAGGACCACCTTGTCATACGCATCCGCCAGGAAGCAGCCGAGGGAGTTGGAAAACGAGTCCCGGATTACAAGCAGGCTGCGCTCCTCCGCGCTGGGCGACAGCTTCTCGATGCGCACGAGAGAGTGGTTCCCGTCCAGGTAGACCTGATACTTGTCCTGCTGATCCAGCCTGTCCAGATAGAAAACGCCGTCATTGACCTGCCCGGTCTCGTTTGTAACCTGCAGTCTGTTCCCGGAATACCACAGCTCCAGGCTGTCCGGCTCCGTCAGCCACAGCCCCGAGGCCGCATAGGCCGAGCCGTAAAAGGGCTCGTAGCTCTGCCGGGTGTACGCCTCTCTGGCCGGGCAGGGCAGGCCGCGCGACCTGAGATAGGCGCAAGCCGCCTGAAAAGCGCCCTCGCTCGTCCAATGGTGGTCTGTGCGGTAGTAGAGACGGCCGGGATTGGCTTCGGCGCGAAAGGCCGCCAGCAGATCCACATGCTCCGTCTCCGCCTGCGCATAGACCGCGGAGATGATCTCCCCGTCCGGGTATTCCGGGGTATCCAGCAGCACCGCCCCTGAGGACGGCACCAGCATCAGGCTCACCGGGATCCCGGTCCCGGCCTGCGCGAGGTCCCGCGCGAAGTCGTTGATGTACTCCAGATTTGTTTGCAGGGTCTCCGGCTCGTTCTCCACCGGCATGGAGAACAGCCGCCCGTCCCGGGTGAAGGTGTCCTTGCTCCCCTGTCTGCCGGCGTAGAGGTCGTAATAGGCGTTGATGCCGACGAAAAGCTCTCTTCCCGGGAAATGATCCGCCACAAAGACGCCCAGCTTTTTGGTATAGTCCCCGTCGGTCAGGCTCTGCACGCTCAGCGCCGGCATTTCCGCCAGATAGCGTTTTTCCCGCTCCGAGAACGCTTCCTTCGGCAGGAGGAGAAACAACGCCGGAACGATGAAGATCGCCAGGCAGAAAAGGACCGTGATGATGTTGTTCCGCAGTTTCTTTCTCACAGCTTCCGCTTCCTAAAATCTGAAATAAATAAAGGGGTTGTAGCTCTGGCTGACCAGAGCCGACGTACTGAGGATAAAGAGCGCCGCCAGCAGCAGGATCTCCGGGAGATACCGCCCGCTCTCCCGCAGCCGGGTGAGCGCTTTTTTCGGCATCTGCCCGGCCGATACGCAGGCGGCAAGGAAGGTCGGCAGAAACGCCGCGGCAAAGCGCAGCGCCTGGACAGAATCCGCCCGGAAGGAAAACAGTCTGGCAACGAACGCCCGCCAGAGTTCCATGTCGGTAAAGAAGAAGATGCCCCAGCCGAAGGCCACGACCAGCAGCGTCAAAAGCCGCTGCAGGCCGACCGGCAGCCTGGCCGTCAGCTTTCCGAGAAACAGCTTTTCCAGGATCAGCAGCACGGCGTAGTACAGGCCCCAGAGGACGAAATTCACCGACGCCCCGTGCCACAGGCCGGTCAGCATCCAGACGATCAGCAGGTTCAGGCATTGCCGGGCAAGACCCTTTCGGTTGCCGCCCAGTGGGATATACACGTATTCCCTAAACCAGGAGGACAGGGAGATGTGCCAGCGCTTCCAAAATTCCGTGATGCTCCGGGAAACGTAGGGGTGGGCGAAGTTCTCCTTGAAGCGGAAGCCCAGCATCCGGCCGAGACCGATGGCCATATCGCTGTAGCCGGAGAAATCGAAATAGATCTGCAGGGTATAGGCGGCCATTCCCGCCCAGGCGGAGAAGGTCCCGGCTTCCGTCAGGAGCATCCGGTCGGCCAGGAGTCCCATCTGATTTGCAAGCAGGACCTTTTTGGCCAGGCCGTAGACGAAGCGGACGACGCCCTGGGCAAAGCGCGCCCGCGTCTCCTCCCTTTCCCGGAGTTGGTCGGCAATGTCCCGGTAGCGGACGATCGGCCCCGCGATCAGCTGCGGAAACAGCGCCACATAGGTGCCGAACGTGAGGGGATTGTGCTGCGGCTCGACCTGATTGCGATACACGTCGATCACATAGCTCATGCTCTGGAATATATAGAAGGAAATGCCGATCGGCAGGACGATCTGGGGCACCGTGAGTTGGCTCCCGGTCAGACGGTTCAGGCTCTGCACAAAGAAGCCGGCGTACTTGAAGGTGCCCAGGATTGCGAGATTCACCGCGACAGCCAGTGTGAGTGTGAGCTTTCTTTCGCTCGGCCGGGTCTCACGCGGGAAGTGCGAGACCAAAAGCCCCGCAAGATAATTTACACCGATCACGGCCAGCATCAAAAACACATAGACAGGCTCACCCCAGGCGTAGAACAGGAGGCTGAACAAAAGCAGCTCCACGTTGCGCCACGGCTTGGGGCTCAGCTTTGTCACAAGGATGACCGCCGGCAGAAAGAAGAACAGGAAAATCAGATCCGAAAAAACCATAGCTCCCTCCGGAAACAGCTGGAAAAAGCCGAAAACGGCAGGAGTCACCTGCCATTTTTCCTGTTTTCAGTATACCCGTTCCGGCAGAGGCTGTCAACCGAAAAACGCTGCCGGGTTTTGGCGCGGGAACGGCCGCGCTCTTGTGTTCAGGCTTTTCATTTGCTATAATGGCAGTATTCCAAACAGATACACGAGGCGGCGCCATGCAAGTCGAACAAGCTCACAATTCCATTGTCATATGCCGGAGCTGCGGAGCCGATTACTCCGCAGATCTGCCCAACTGTCCTTACTGCGGCACGATGAATCTGCCGGCCGCGGAGTCGGCGTATATGGGTAAGCTCGAGCACATGCGCAGCAACCTGGAAAATCTGGGAACGCTGGCCGGCAGCAAGGCGAAAAAAGGCTTCCGGTCCCTGCGCAGGAAAAGTCTGCTGGCGGCTGTGTTTCTCCTCCTTGTTGTCGGGGTGATCTACGGCATCTCTCTCCACCGCGACCGCATCGAAGCCCAAAGGGAAAAAGAAGAGGTCCTCTGGCAGCGGGGCGCGTTTGCCCGGATGGATGAATGCTACGCCGCCGGCGACTATGAATCCCTGCTGCTGCTCTACTTTGACGCGCAGGATGCGGGGCACCACGTATGGCAATACAAGCGCCGTGATTTTTGCGAGTTTCTGATGAATATTGAAACCGCGCGCTACGCTCTCGAGGAATACAACGCCGGCGCCGGCGAGTTGGACTGGCTCTTTTTCCATGAGATTCGTCTGTATCAGCTGGAGTACCTGCCCGCGCTCAGCGAGGAGGACCGGGCCACGCTGGATCGTCTGCGTGCTCCCCTGCTGGAGGATCTGGACGCGCGTTTCCACTTGACCCAGGAAGAGCTCGCCGGCTTCCGGAAAATCCTGGCGCGGGACGGCTTTGTTTCCTACACAGAGTGCAGCCAATTTCTCAAAGAGCGGGGGATGGAACAATGAAGTGCAGGTATTGCGGGGCCGAAGTCGGGCTGGAGGAGAACTTCTGCAGCTATTGCGGGAAGCCCAACGACCAGGCGATCCGCCATTCGCGGGAGATGGCGAGCTTCCACCGGCGCTATGCCGCGACCGAGGCCGCCGTTGTCAGCAAGGCCAATCGGTACAGTCAGGTCATTTCGCGGGCTGTTTTGATCCTCGCGATGCTGATTGCCACGGTTGTGATGGCTGCCGTCACGGAGAACGCGTATTCTCTGCCGGAGGCGATGCGCAGTCGGGAGGCAGGAAAGCACCCGGAACAGACCTGCGCCGTGCTGGACGCCTATCTGGAAAGCGGAGATTACCGGGGCTTTTCCTCCTATATAAGTTACAACGGAATCCGTACATACGGGACGGTCTTTGAGAAATACACCAATGTATCCTGGTGCGCCGACGCCTATTCAAGCTTTGTCCTGCATCTGGAAAGTCTGTTTCTGCAAACAGACCGGGACAGATGGCTGCAATACAGCGCTTCCAGTGATATCCGATGGCTCTGCCAGTCTCTGGACGATTTCCTCGACGACTATGAAAGCGCGCAGCGAAACGAGGAATCGGAGCTCTATCTGGGCTACATCGAGGATATGCGGCAGACGATGGGTCAGATGCTGCATGTATATCTCGGGATCGACGAGCAGGAGCTGGCGGAATTTCTCACCCTTTCTGAAAACCGGAAAGCCGTATATGTGGAGGAGGTGCTTTTGAATGCGCAAAAAGCGGGCTGACCAGACGCCGTCCAAAACCGCAAAGCTGCTGACCGTCCTGGCCGTTCTGATGGCGGTCATCATGCTGATCTTCCTGGGCCGGATGGTAAGCGAGCTTCACCGCGTTTTCGCGCGGGATCCGTATTCGATCATCGACTATGACCTGCAGCAGGGCGACTATGCCGGCATGGTCACGGAATACTACCACCGCGGCTTTGACGTGGCCCCCTTTTCCGGCGTCCGTGAGGAGGAGTATTACATCGCGCAGTACGCGGACGCCGCGTTTCAGCATCAGTTCTGCCAGGCTGCGGGCAACACGGAGGCCGCCGGACACTTTGCGGAGATGATGGAATGCGCCCGTCAGGCCAGCGGCTCGCTGGCGGCCGTCACAGGTGACATCGACCGCCTGCTGGAGAGCATCCCGCTCTATCCTTAAGGCAAGGCGTATTCGATCCGGACTCCATCCCCATGAAAAAGCCGAGGGCTTTCGTCCTCGGTTTTTTCGTTAACGGAAAGCCGCGGGCATCGGGATACGGATTCCAAGTCCGGGCTTCCCGACCGCCGGATCCTTCTTGTAATCCGCCGGTAAATTCGCTATACTGGAAGTGAACACCGTACCCTTTCACTCTTTGCAGGCCGGTCTCATGAGCCCGGGCTTCAAAGGATGATTTAGAAATATGAGGGAGATTCATCATGAACAACAAACGCCGTTTCTCCCAGTTCCTTTTGCCGCTATATGAGGAGCTGCTGGAAGAAGAAAACCTGGAAACGGCTCTGGCCGGGAGCTTGGAAATGCTTGTCCATATGCTCAAGTGTGAGGCCGGGGTAATCTGGCTGCTGGACCGCAAGACCAGCAGGCTGGTCCCCATGTTTCATATCGGGCCGATGGACCTGTCCAATTTCAGCGTGGAGCTGGGCTCCACGGCGGAGAGTTTCGTTGTAACAACCGGTGAGTCCGTCTGTCTCTCGGAGCCCGCGGCGGACGCGCGGTTTCAGGGCACGCTTCTGGAGGAAAACGGTCTGCCGGTGCGCGGCATGGTCTGTGTGCCGCTGAACGACCTGACGCAGGTCGTCGGCTGTCTGCAGCTCGTCAACAAGAAGGACGGCTCCGCCTTTGACGCCGATGAGCTCCATCTCTGCCAGCGGCTGGCGGCGCTGGCCGCCTTGACCATTAATGAAAAGGGTCTTGTTGTCAACGCCGGGGAAAAGAAAGAGGTTCTGATCCGGATGCGCGGCATTGTCAAGGAGTTTCCAAGCGGAGAAAATGTCATCCGGGTGCTCAAGGGCATCGATCTGGACATCTATCGGGGGGAGTTTCTGGTCATCCTGGGTGAGTCCGGCTGCGGCAAAACGACCCTGGTCAACATCATCGGCGGCATGGATCAGCTCACCGAAGGGCAGATCGAGGTGGAGGGAAGGGATCTCTCCCACCCGACGGAAAAGGAGCTGACCGCCTATCGCCGGAATTATCTGGGCTTTGTCTTCCAGTCCTACAACCTGATGCCCAACCTCACGGCGCTGGAAAACGTGCAGTTCATCGCGGACATCGCGCGCGATCCGATGGACGCGTCGGAGGCCCTCCAAAAGGTCGGCCTCACCGATCGCGCGGACCACTTCCCCGCCATGCTCTCCGGCGGGCAGCAGCAGCGTGTTTCGATCGCGAGAGCCTTTGTCAAGCAGCCGAAGATCATCTTTGCCGACGAGCCCACCGCCGCGCTGGACTACCAGACCAGCGTCGAGGTGCTGCGGGTTTTTGAGGAAATCGTGAAGGATCAGGGCACCTCCGTCGTCATGATCACGCACAACCCGGAGATCGCCAAGATGGCAAACCGTGTCATCAAGCTCAAGGACGGCACGATTGCGGGCATCAAGGTCAACCTTCACCCCCTCCACGCGGAAGAGCTGGTGTGGTAAGGCCGATGAAAAAGACACAGTTGACGGACGCCCTTCGCAATATCCGGGTGGAATTTGTCGCCTATATCTCCATTGTGGTGATCGGGATGCTGGCCGCAATCGCTTATCTCAGCGTCGCCTATTCGGCCGCCACGCTCAAAAAGGACGCGCTGACCTTTTTCAACGACAACGACCTGTGGGACTACGAGATCAGCTCCACGCTGCTGATGGGCGAGGAGGATCTCGCGGCGATCCGCGCGCTTGACGGCGTGAAGGAGGCCGAACGGATCTACCAGGTCAACACCGCGCTGCGCGTCGGCAGCGGCTCCGAGAAGGTCACGGTCATGGCTCTGCCGGAACGGATCTCACGGCCGGTGCTGCTGGACGGGCGCATGCCCGCGCGGGCGGGAGAATGCGCCGTGGAGAAAGAGCTGCTGAATAGATGCGCGCTCTCCCTCGGGCAGCAGATCCGCCTGGAGGACAAGCTGGTTGCAGGGATCGACCCGCTCAAGGAAAAAGAGCTTGTCATCACCGGCGTTTTCCAGACGCCGGATCATATCACCTATATGATCCCGGTCACGCCTTACATCTTTGTGACGGAGGACGGCTTTGACCGCGAGGCGCTCAAGGGTGATTTTATGGGCGCGCGCATTCGGGTGGAAAACGCGCCCGCGGACCGCTACAGCGACGCCTATTGGCAAACGCTCGAGCCGCTTGGCAAGGCACTGAGCGACCTGGGGGACGAGCGCGGCCTTCAGCGCCTGGAAGCACAGCGCGGAGAGTATGAGGCGCAGCTGCGCAACAGCCAGACCAAGCTGGACGAGGCGGCTGAGAAGCTCCGCGAGGGGCGTGAAACGCTCGACGCAGGCTACCGGGATCTGGACGCCGCCGCGGATCAGCTGCATCTCAGCCGGGACCAGCTGGACAGCGGCGGGGCTGCGCTCAACCAGGCGCTGGAGCAGCTCAAGGACGGCGCCGCGCAGCTGGAAAGCGCCCGCAAAGGGCTGGAATCGCTGCGCCCCGCCATGGCGATGGGGCCGCAATGGATCCTGAGCGCAACGGCGCAGGGCGGCTGGCCGGCGGGCATCGGCGTGACGCGCGAGGAATTTGCGCGGGCCTATGCGGCCGGTGAGAGAATCGACATGGACTGGCTCTACGAGAAGAGCGGCTATAACGCCGGCGCGCGCGAACTCCGCGAGGCCATGGCCGAATATGGCCGCAACCGGCTCGACTGGTATTATCTCGGCGAGGAGTATCTCGACGGCATGACCCGCCTGGAAAGCAGCCAAAAGCAGCTGGAAAAGGGCGAGCGGGAGCTGGCCGAGGGGCAGGCGGATTACGACGAGGCCGAGTGGGAACTGAAAGACGCGCGCGAGGCGCTGGATCAGCTCACCGAATGCCGCTGGGTCACGCTCTCTAACCGCGGCAACGCCGGGTATCTCTACGCCCAGGGGAACTTTGAAAAGCTCGCCTCGCTGAGCATGTCCTTTTCCACCTTTTTCCTGCTCGTCGGCGCGCTGGTCATCTACGCCACCATCGGCCGCATGGTCGAGCAGCACCGGAGACTGATCGGCGCGACCAAGGCCATGGGCCTGTATAACCGGGAGGTTTTCGCCAAGTACCTCTTCTTCGCGTGCAGCGCGATCCTGCTGGGCGTCGGACTCGGCATTCTGCTCTCCTGGCACCCGCTGCAGCGCACGGTGCTGGAGCCGTATGAGGAGCTCTTCACCTACGGCGCCGGCACGCGCAGCTTTCTGCCCCTGGACACCGGACTCGTCGCCGCCGGTGCGTTTACGATCTCCGCTGTGGCGGTATACCTCGGCTGCGGTCAACTGCTCCGCGCGCCCGCCGTGGAGCTGATGCAGGACTCCATTCCCGCCACCGGGCGAAAAAAGGCCCGCCGCTCTTCGGGAAAGAGCCTCTATTCCAGACTCATCTACCGCAACATGCGCACGGACTGGACCCGCGTTCTGGTCACGATTGCCAGCGTCGCCGGCGGCTGTATGCTGATGGTGATCGGCTTTACGCTGCGCTACGGTATCAGCGCCGTCACCGGGCGGCAGTTCGGCCAGATCATGACCTACGAGGCCGACGTGTTCTACAATGCGGATGAGAACGCGGATGCCGCCGCCGAGATCGAGGCCATTCTGGATCACAGCGCGCTGCCCCATGCCCGCGTCAGGAAGGCGAACAGTCTCTACGACGCGGACGGTTCGCTCTATTCGCTGACGCTGATCGTCGCGGACGAGGGCGAGCTGGACGGCTTCTACCATCTGGAGAGCGTCGCGGATGGCTCCGCAATGCCGCTGCCGGAGAGCGGCGCGCTGGTCCCCCGGCGCTTCTGGGAAGCCTACGGCATCGGGGCCGGAGACACGGCGGCGGTCTACGACGACGATATGAAGCTCCGGGAGCTCAAGGTCGCCGGCGTGTTTGAAAACTATTTCGGCCAGCTCTTCTTCCTCACGCCGCAAGGCTTTGAGGAGGCCTTCGGTGCCGAGGCCGAGGAGAACTGCATCCTTGTCAGAACCGAAGGGCTGCCTCTTGGCAAGCTGCGGGAGATACTCGCGGGAGTCGAGGGCGTTGTGAACATCGAGGACGCGGCCGCAGAGCGCACCGTGGTCGAGCAGTTCTCCTCCACACTGAACTTTGTGGTCTGGTTCATGCTCTTCCTCGCGGCGCTGATGGCCTGCTTTATCGTGGCAAACTTCACCATGACCTATCTGCAGCGCAAGACGCGGGAACTGACCGTCATGCGCATCAACGGCTTCAGTGCCGAGGAGTGTGTGCGCTACGCGGCGGTGGATCTCGTCGTCACGACCGTACTCGGCATCCTGCTGGGACTCGTGCTCGGCGGACTTGTGGGCTATCGGATTCTGCTGGTCACGGAGACGCCCTATCTGCAGATGGCACGGGAGCCGGTTTGGCAGACTTACGTCTTTTCCGCGCTGGTCACCTGCCTCTTCTCCACGCTTACCAACGGCCTTGCTCTGCGCCGTGTGAAGCGTCTCAAGCTCTCGGACATCTCCTAGGACAGGCGATCCCCGTTCCTGTTCCTGCATATTCACGCAGCCCCGGCAACGTCTGTTGCCGGGGCTGCGTCAGTTTGTCAAAAATAGTCCTTGGCGGGAAGCTTTGAACCAAGAGGTCAGCGGCCGCACCGGTCTCTCCACGCCAAAAGGCAGAAGCCTCAGGGCCCGGAGAAATCCGGGCCCGATCTTTATGCCTTCTCTTCTTTCTCTTCTTTTTCTTCCGTTTCCTCTGTCTCCGGCGCGCCCTCTTCCCCGTAGAACTTCATCGCCAGCATGGTGAAGTCGTCAAACTGCGGGGCGTCGCCCACAAAGTCGTTCATGGCGTTCTGGACCTGATCCACCATCTGCTTGACCTTGGCTTCCGGCTCCTGGTTCAGCGCGGCGACCATGCGCTCGACGCCGAAGAGCTCTTCCGCCCCGTTTGTCGCCTCGGTGACGCCGTCGGTGTAGACAAACAGGCTGTCCCCCGGCTCCAGCTGGAGCTCATAGCTGGTAAACTCGGTGTCCTCCATGGCGCCCAGTACAAGACTGTGCTTGTCCTTGAACAGCTCAAACGTGCCGCCCCGCTGCCGCAGACAGGGGTACTCATGGCCGGCGTTGGCCGCAGCCAATTTGCCGGTGGAGATCTCCAGGATCCCCATCCACAGCGTCACAAACATCTGGGAGGCGTTGTTGTCCATCATCTGTTTGTTGACCGCCTTGAGGATCTTTGCCGGGTCGTGGCTCCGGCTCTTGGCCCGGTTGTTGATCATGATCTTCGAGGCCATCATGAACATGGCCGCGGGGATGCCCTTGCCGGACACGTCCGCGATGATGAGCGCCAGGTGATCCCGGTCGATCATATAGTAATCGTAGAAGTCGCCCCCCAGCTCCTTGGCCGGCTCCATCCGGGCGTAGACGTCAAATTCCTTTCTGTCCGGGAAGGCGGGATAGAGATTGGGGATCATGTTCTTCTGGATGCTCTTGGCCAGTTCCAGTTCCATGGAGATGCGCTCCGTCTTTTTGATCTCCTCGTGCTCCTCAAACAGCAGGACTCTGCCGCGCTTTGCGATCTCCGCGCAGATCAGGGTGATCAGCACCAGCAGGATCAGCCGGGGCAAATAGCTCTGCACCAGGGTGCTGTGCCAGAGCTGGCGGGTGTCGATCTCCGCCTGGCTCATCACAGCGTGGTAGAGGGAATCCTTCTCCGCAAAGCGCAGCACGGTGCCGCCGGGCAGTTCCAGCAGGTTCAGATCCACGGTCCCCAGGTGGAAAATCACCGCGAGCCTGGAGGCGATCAGCAGAAACACCGCGGTCATCAGGCCGGTCAACTGCGTCATCGCCCGGGAGTAATAGCGGATGGAGAGGATAATGGGAAACAGCAGGCCGAGAATCACGCCGCTTGTCAGAACCGATTCCACCTGCGCCAGGACGACGGCATAGACGGCCAGCAGCAACAGCTTCATCCATTTCTTTTCGCCCTTCTTCCAGTGGCAGACACCCGCCGGCGCGGCCACAAGGAGCGCCGCCAGAGCCAGAACGCCGCGGGTCTTCCCGCTCTCCCCGGGGAAGGGCTTGATCAGGGACAGCAGGACCACCAGCATAATCAGGGCCGCAGTGCCCAGCATGATATTCGCCACAAAGAGATTGGCCTGCACCTCGTTGTTCCAGAGGACCTCGTTGGGCTGATAGAAGTTCTTTTGGATCCATGTGTTCACCCGGCTGCGGAAATCCTCCCGCAGTTTTTCAGGCGCAGCTTCCGCCATGGTGTGTCCTCCTTTCTGCCTACGCCGGGTCGTGTCTTGCACAGCATTCCGATTTTCAGTCTTTTTTACAAGTATAACCGATCCGTAAAACAAACGCAACACTCTGCTCTTCGGGTATCCTCCACGCGCAGATGGGAGATTTCACAAGATTTCCTTCTCTGGAATGCCGCGTTTTGTTGCTTGTGCCGAACTGTGTTTTTCGTCCGCTCTGACCACAAGATCTTGTGTTTTGCCGCCCTTTTTCGTCGGGTTTCAGCGCTTTTCACAGTTTGTGTATTTTGAGAGAAAAGGAACTTATGAAATTTTTACAAAAAGTTCTTGACATTCCCTTGCTCTTGTGGTATACATAAATCAGGAGATGGGCGTCACCCATCGGTGTAATCGGCACCTTAACCCGTGAGAGCAAGCAAAGTTTACTTGTGGGCCGCCGGCGGCATCGTAGCCGGAAGTTGAGCGGGCAACACTTGCGTACCATTTTTTGTGTAGGCGGAAAAACCGGTTTCTGAGACAGTCTGGACAGCCGAGAGGCAGTTTCCAGGCTGTCCTTTTATTTTCATTTTGTTGAGATTGGAAAAGCGACCTGTTATAATAGAAGAAAAAGGAGTGATCGCCATGACCAGACAGACCGCGCTGATTGATCGTCTGCGCGCGGGAAACGCCCGCTATCTGAACGCCGCCGTCCCCTGCGGCGACGTCTCCCCCGCCCTGCGGGAACAGACCGCCCGCGAAGGCCAGACGCCCTACGCCATCGTTATCTGCTGCTCGGACTCCAGGGTGCTCCCCGAGAGCATCTTCTCCGCCGGGATCGGCGAGCTCTTTGTCATCCGCGTGGCCGGCAACGTTCTGGATCGCCACCAGCTGGGGAGCATCGAGTACGCCGCGGCCCACCTGGGCTGCAAGCTGATCCTGGTGCTGGGCCACACCGGCTGCGGCGCGGTGGGGGCCGCTCTCTCCGGAGGCGGCGAGGGCTATATCCAGTACATCACGGATGAGATCCGGCTGGCCGTGGGCGGGGAGCGCGACCCCGACCGGGCCTGCGTCCTGAACGTGGAGCACGCGGTGGAGACCATACGCCGGGCCTTTGCCGACCATCCGGAGATCCCCTCCGCCGCGCTGGATATCCGCGGCGCCGTCTACGATATTCACAGCGGAGCGGTCACCTGGCTGGATGATTGAGCAAAAGGGAGGGAACTTTTGAAATAAGTTCCCTCCCTTTTCGCGCCGTCAACCGAAATAGCGTCTGTACAGGTTTAGCATCAGCGGGTCCAGCTCCCGCCTGAGGTCGATCTCATGCTCGCGGATATAGCGCTCCACACTCTCCTTCTGGCTTTCAAAGCCCCGGGTATGGTGAAGACCGTACTGGATGTGCAGCCTTGTCAGACTTTCGATCTCCCGGTTCAGGCCCTGAATGATCGTTTCCCGTTCCATACATCCCTCCTGTTCACTCGTACTGTCCGTATCCAGACATCCGCGGCGGGAGGCCTGAACCCTCCGCAGATGCGTTTTCTCTTTTGTGTTATTTTATCATAGCAATCGCGTTTGGCTCAACATGGGATTTTTACTGAAATCTTAAATGCTGTCCTGTGTAATTCTCCAGTAGAACAAATATTTTAATGATTTATCTTCACTTTTTCTGTTCTTTTCCATAATGATCCAGTTATTGTTTCCTTGTATTATTTCCGATTGTTCACACCTGACGTTGACAGCAATCGCCGGAAACGGTAAAATAAGTTAACCAAAATTGACGGAGGAACTCGACATGGACAGGCAGAATTGGGATTCGACCTTCCGTTTTCGTTTCGAACGGCACGAGCAGGAGCTGCACGCACTCTTTCTCTCCCTGTACCCCGGCGACGGGCAGGCCTATGAGCCCTTTGTGGAGATGCTGCGCCGCTGCTATGAGGCGCGGCCGGACACCATGCGTACCCTGGATCAGCAGCGGCTTGCAAGCCCCGGCTGGTATCGGGGCCACGATCTGGTGGGCATGCTCATGTACGTCAACGCCTTTGCCGGCACGCTCAAGGGAGTGCGGGACAAGCTGGATTATGTCCAGGCCTGCGGTGTCAACTACCTGCATCTGATGCCTCTGCTGGAGAGCCCTGAGGGCAGGAGCGACGGCGGCTACGCCGTGGCGGACTTCCGAAAGGTGCAGCCGGCGCTGGGCACCATGGAAGATCTGGCAAGGCTTGCCGACGACTGCCACGAGCGCGGCATCGCGGTCTGTCTCGACTTCGTGATGAACCACACCAGCGAGGACCACGCGTGGGCCCGCCGCGCAAGAGCCGGTGAAAAGGAATACCAGGAGCGCTATTTTTTCTACGACAGCTGGGACATCCCGCGGGAGTTTGAGCGCACGGTGCCTCAGGTCTTTCCCACCACCGCGCCCGGCAACTTCAGCTGGTGCAGTGAAGCGGGCAAGGTGGTCATGACCACCTTTTACCCCTATCAGTGGGATCTGAATTACGCCAATCCCGAGGTCTTCCGGGACATGACGGAGAACATGCTTTTCCTGTGCAACAGGGGTGTGGACATCATCCGGCTGGACGCGGTGCCCTACATCTGGAAGCAGCTGGGCACCAACTGCCGGAACCTGCCCCAGGTGCACACTCTGGTGCGCATCATGCGCATGGTCTGCGAGATCGTCTGCCCCGGCACGCTGCTGCTGGGAGAGGTCGTCATGGAGCCGAGCAAGGTGGTGCCCTACTTTGGCAGCGTGGAAAAGCCCGAATGCCACCTGCTGTACAATGTGACCACCATGGCAAGCACCTGGCACACCGTGGCCACCCGCGACGTGCGCCTGCTGCAGCATCAGCTCAGCCAGGTCTTCACGCTGCCGGGGGAGTATACCTTCCTCAACTACCTGCGCTGCCACGACGATATTGGCTGGGGCCTGGACTACACATACTTAAACCGCTTCGGCATCGACGAGGCCTCTCATAAGCAGTATCTCAACGACTATCTGACCGGGAACTGGTACGGCAGCCCCGCCCGGGGTGAGCTGTACAACAACGACCCCAGGCTGAGGGACGCCCGGCTCTGCGGCACCACCGCCTCCCTTTGCGGCGTGGAGGCCGCTCTGCAGGAGCATAACGGCTACAAGCTGGACTGGGCCCTGCGGCTGGACGTGATGCTGCACGCCTATATGTTCACGCTCAGCGGCATCCCGGTGCTGTACAGCGGGGACGAGATCGGGCAGCAGAACGACTACAGCTATCACAGCGACCCGCTGAAGGCCGACGACAGCCGCTATCTCCACCGGGGAAACATGGACTGGGCCGCCGCCGAGGAGCGGGACGATCCGGCCACAGTGCCCGGGCGCATTTTCCCCGCGCTGCGGCAGCTGGAAACCCTGCGGCACGAGCACCGCGTCTTTGACGCGGGGGCGGACGTGTGGCTGCTGCTGACCGGGGACGATTCCGTCCTCGGCATCGGGCGCTATTACCAGGGTGAGAAGCTGGCAGCGCTGTTCAACTTCTCCGACAGTGAGCGGCGCGTACCGGTGAACACCCCCGGCAGCTTCACCGATCTGCTGACGGGTGAGGCTGTCGACAAGACCGGCCTGCTGCTGCCGCCCGGCGGCTTTGCCTGGCTGCTCTGTGACTTTAACACCGAACACTGAAAACATACGGGGAGTAGGAAGCAATGAAGGAAAACAAATGCTTTGACGTGGTCGCCCTGGGCGAGCTGCTGGTGGACTTCACCCAGAACGGGCTGAGCGAGCAGGGGAACCTGCTCTTTGAGGCAAACCCCGGCGGTGCGCCGGCAAACGTGCTGGCCATGCTGCGCAAGCTGGGCAAGCGCTGCGCCTTTGTCGGCAAGGTGGGCAAGGACAGCTTCGGCGACATGCTTGAGCGCACCGTGCAGGAGGCCGGAATCGACACCCGCGGCCTCAAACGGGACGCGGAGATCCCCACCACGCTTGCCGTGGTGCACACCTTCCCCAACGGCGACCGGGACTTCAGCTTCTACCGCAAGCCCGGCGCGGACATCATGCTGCGCCCCGAGGAGCTGGACGAGGCGCTGCTGCGGGACTGCCGCATTTTCCACTTCGGCACCCTCTCCCTGACGGACGAGCCCTGCCGCGCCGCCACGGAGAAAGCCTACGCTCTGGCAAAAAAAGCCGGCGCCTGGATCTCCTTTGATCCGAACCTGCGCCCCCCGCTCTGGAAGAGCGAGGATGACGCGAAGGCCGCCATCGAGTGGGGACTGTCCCGCTGCGACATTTTGAAGATCGCGGACAACGAGCTGGAATTCATGACCGGCGAGACCGACTTTGACAAGGGTGCCGCCATTCTGCGCCGCCGCTTCCCGAACATCCGCGTCTTCAACGTCACCGCCGGGGCCGAGGGCAGCTACGCCTACTATGGCGAGCACCGCGTCTTTGTCCCCGCCTGCAGGCGCGGAGGCGTCATTGAGACCACCGGCGCGGGGGACACTTTCTGTGCCAGCGTCCTCAATTATGTGCTGGAGCACGGGCTCGACGGGCTGAGCGGGCAGGACCTCACGGATATGCTCCGCTTTGCCAACACCGCCGCCTGGTTCGTCACCACCAAAAAGGGCGCCATCCGCTCCATGCCGGAGCGGGTGCAGGTGGAGAGCCTGCTGGCGGAGGGCTGATTTTTTCCCCACACACAGAGAAATGCGGCGAATTCGCAGAACCTGCGGATTCGCCGCGCTTTTTTGTTCGGGACGGCCCCTGTTCCGCCGGGAGGGGCAAGCCCCTCCCCTGCGGCGGGGTGCGTGGATTTGCAGCGTCTTTTTCACTATGGGATGTCGCCTTTTTGTAGGTTTGTCAATGATGTGTGACAGAGTTAGGAAAAGAAGAAAGAGCCTGTTTAGGAGAGAGCCAGCCGAGAGGACGCATTGGGAAATCGTTGTAT
>ONPY01000035.1 GCA_900319835.1 uncultured Eubacteriales bacterium
GGTCACGGTGCCGGTGACCGCCAGCAAGCCCTTCTTCGGCTGGGTCTTCGGCTTCGACGGCAAGGTCCGCATCATCGCCCCGGCGAAGGTGAAGCGGGAATATGAGAAGATGCTGCAGAGGGCAGCCTCGCAGGACTAAAGGATAAGACAAGAAACAGCGGGTTACGCGCTTCATTGAAAGCACGTAACCCGCTGTGACATTTCCAGCCCGATACGAGGCCCGGCATTGCGGGCTTCTCCTCGGCGCGAACTGCGTATCAGTGTGTTCTGCGGACTATGAGAAACCTCTCGCTCGACAGGTCATAATACTCCCACAGCTCACCGGTGTGCATCCGGCGCAGATAGACGACGTTCTCCATGCCGTCCGGCGAATCGACGAACTCCACAAGGTCGTTTTCGGATTTCAGCTCCTGCTCCCGGAAAAAGAGCGTACTTGCTCCTTCGAACACAGCCGAATATAAGATTTCCGCCTCCACAAGATCCTGAAAGATATGGCTGCCGTAGCTGAGCTCGGGCATGTACCCGGCCCGACGATCCGCAAGCTCCAGGATCGTGTCAAACTCGCTGATGTCGGAAAACTCCGTCGGCACTCCAAGCTCCGGAGAACTGGTGCAGATCCTGCCGGGCGTTATGAGCAGCATGCGTTTATTCTGCCCGCGAAGGCGCCAGTTGATGGCTGAAAGCAGCTGCTTGACGCGGTACTTGTCACGATAGGGCAGGTTATAATAGGCGACCGGGTCTACATATACCAGCACATCCAGAGCAAAGCTGCGGGAAAAGCCCATGGAAGTACCGACAGTTTCGATCAGAATATCTTCATCCTTCAGATCTGCCGGGATGGAAACTCTGTCGCCGGTACGGGTCAGCTGCAGGGGGCGGCACTGCAACAGACTGATCACATATTCGCCCCTTGAGGAGCAGTTGATCGTATACTCAATATCGACCGGATAGTCGTAAGTTTCCTGCAGCAGGCGCAGGATCTCACTCATGTCCCGCATCAGATCCCTGTTGGTTACCAGTCCTTCACAGGAAACGAACAGTATGTCTTCGCGGATCCCCTGTTCCCGCAGGATCGCTTCCGTCTCCCGGTCATGGGAATAGAGCAGCGCGGTCAGATAGGGAGGGAGTGCGGCGCGGATTTTCTCCGCGTCCCGCGTGTCCACTCCGTCAGACGCATCACTGACCACATCCACAAGGCGCTGGGAGAACTGATGGCGATCTGCCGAGGAGGTCTGCCATACGACAGAAGGTCTGTCCAGCGCGACCATACGCGGATAGGACCCCGTGCGGCGATCCACGGCGGCGGTCCCGAGGCCGCACACCAGGCGGAGCATGCCCTTTTCGGGATGGACGAGTCCGAAGCGGTAAGGGCTGGAGGAATAGCCGACGCCCGCCGCACAGGGCATGAAAAAGCCCTGGTAGTGAGAGCCGGAAACCCGTTGGACAAGGACGCCCATCTGCTCATCCAGATGTTCAAGCCCGCGCCGTTTTCGGTAATCCAGAGCCGAAAGGCTGACAGCGCTGGCATAAACGGTGCGAATGGCTGATTCAAACGCGTGCAGGCGCTCCTCCAGTGTCCCGTGATTGCTGCAGAAAACAGATTCGTATTTCCCGGCAAAGGCGTTGCCAAAGCCGTCCTCGAGGATCGAGCTTGAGCGCACGATAATGGGCTCGTTGCCGTAATACTCCAGAAGCTGGCGGAAATGCGTGCGAAGCGGCGGCGCAAATACGCCGGAGAGCAAGGCGTCCGAGAACGCCTGCGCCTGAGAAAAATACCCGTCCGCCGTCTTCTGACTGAGCTTGAGATCCCACAGACCGTTGTCCACAATAAAGGAGTAGAACACGTCGGAGCCGATGTAAAAGGAGTCGTGCGGCTCAATGCGCTCAAAAAGCTCCGCGTCCCGGTTCTGTACGATTTTCCTCGAAAGCAGCATCCCGCAGGCTTTGCCGCCGATGAGGCCGGTGCCGATCATGCGGTCATGGATCTCAAAATAATCTTCGGGCTGAAACTGCTGAACGATCATGCCGCGCATACGCGCATCGCGCGTGAGCATGATGTCGCACATCCGGTCACACTCGCTCCGGATGTCCAGCCCGGCATCGAATTTAACGCGGGCTGCGTGGAAGAAGCGCTCCCAGCTGTCCATGCTCTGCCTGTTTTTGAGGCCCTTCGCGTCGTTCAGGCTGCGGTAAAAGCGGCTGAGCTCCACACTCTCCGAAATGGGATAAAAGCTGCCGTCTTTGAGATCGCAGCCGCAGGGCTGGGCCAGATGCGCAAGCGGTCTTTCCCAGACCTTTTCCGCCCGAAAAAAGAGCTTGTCCTGACCGGCGGGAAAGACATCCAGGAAGAGCTGCGTGGTGTTGGCAATAATGTCGATCGCGTCGAAGGAATGTCTGCCGCGCAGTACCGGGAAATACGCGACGGTGTCCAGAGAAAACAGGAAGGGACAGGTCAGGTGGAAGAAGTTTCCCATCATGAGATCCGTTGCCCACGCCTCCTCCAGTTCGGAAAGACAGTCAAAGACATAGAAGGCATCGCGCCCTTCCCTTTCGATGAGATTGTGAATGTCAACGGTGAAGGATTCAAAGAGATGGGAAAGGGGCACATGTATCTCCCGTACGCCGGGCATGGCAGGCAGGATGGGATCGTGCCCGGCAAAACGGATGTAGAGAATATTTCTTCCGTCCCGGACGGCCTGCTCGGCAAATGCTCTCGCAAAATACCGAAATGCGTCCAGGTCGGAGACCTGCCACACTACGTTGTCGCCCAGACGGATGGAATCAAGACAGCTGTCCAGCCCCGGAATGCCGGACAGGATCGGTTCAAAAGCAGCCATGCGGGTTCCTCCGATCAGATGAGATTTGTGTAACCCATGAGAAAGCGGTCGACCTCGGCGGCGCATGCGCGCCCTTCGGCAATGGCGTGAACCACAAGAGACTGGCCGCGGTGCATGTCGCCGGCTGTGAAAATATGTGGAACGCTGGTCTGGAAAGCACCTGTCTCGGTTTTCACGGTGCGGTCGTGCGCAACACCGAAAGCGGTACAGACATCTTCCCGGCACCCGGCAAAGCCCGTTGCCGCGATGAGCAGCTCACAGGGAAGTTTTGTCCCGTCTTTCGTGACAACAGCCGTGAGATTTCCGGTCGCATCGGTTTCCAATGCCGCAAGGCTCTGCGAGAACAGGCGCGGATCCCTGCCGAAAACCGCCGCAGCCTCCTCCTGCGCATAGTCATGCGGGAGGCTGCCGTCCGCTGCAAGATAATCCGCCTTCGGTCTGCGCACAAGCTGCACAAGGCTCCTGCAGCCCTGCCGGATGCTTGTCGCCGCGCAGTCGCTGGCAGTATTGCCGGTACCGATGATGACCACGTTTTTCCCCTCGGCAGAGGGGACGCCCGGGGAGAGGGACAGCAGCTGCCGCTCCACGGCGGCGGGCAGAAAGTCCATGGCAAAGCACACGCCCCGGACCCCCTCGGCGTCAATGCCGAGCGGGCGCGGCTTCTCCGCCCCGCAGCAGAGCACCACCGCGTCATATTCTTCCGTCAGGCGCCTTGCCACCGCACTCTCGGCAGCGTCAATTCCGGTCACGAAACTCACGCCCTCGCGCGTCATGAGTTCGATGCGGCGGCGGACGACAGACTTTGGCAGCTTCATGTTCGGGATGCCATACATCAGAAGCCCGCCGGGATGCTGCCGCTTTTCGATCACCGTAACGCAGTGCCCCCGGTGGTTGAGCTGGTCAGCCGCCGCGAGTCCCGCCGGGCCGGAGCCTACCACCGCCACCTTCTTACCGGAACTGTTGGGCGAAAAGCGCGGCTCCATCAGATGGTGGGCAAAGGCAAATTCGATGATGCTCAGTTCGTTGTCGTGCACAGTGACAGAATCACCGTACAGCCCACAGGTACATGCCTGCTCACAGAAAGCGGGACAGACGCGGCCTGTAAACTCGGGAAAATTATTTGTTTTCAATAACCGCGACAATGCGTGGACAAAGTTCCCGTCCATGATGCTGTCGTTCCACTCGGGAATCAGGTTGTGCAGCGGGCATCCAAGCTGCTTCCCTTCAAACTGCACCCCGGCCTGGCAGAAGGGCACGCCGCAGTTCATGCACCGCGCGCCCTGCTCACGCCGCTGCTCTTCGGATGCCGGAAGATGGAATTCCTCCCAGTCCTTTATCCGCTCAAGAGGCGGACGCACAGGATTCCCCCTGCGTTCATATTCCAGAAATCCCGTCGGTTTTCCCATATCGTCCACCTCCTCAGTGATTCACGGCGGCATAAAACGCCTTGATCTCAGCCTGCTCCTGCGTCTCGCCGCGGCTTTCAAAGTTTTCGATGGCCCTGCGCATGCGCTCATAGTCCACGGGGATGATCTTCTTGAAGGCGGGCAGATGCGCCTTAAAATCCTCCAGGATCAAGGCGGCCTTCTTTGACCCGGTGGCGTCAAGATGCGCCTGCAGGAGATCCCGCAACTCCTGCACATCGTTCGGCTCCCTGACCGGGCCGACATGCAGACCGCTCTTATTCATGCGGGTATAAAGATCGTGCGCCTCATCCAATACGTAGACCACGCCGCCGGACATCCCGGCGGCAAAGTTTTTGCCGGTCAGTCCCAGAATGAGCACCCGGCCGCCCGTCATGTACTCACAGCCGTGGTCGCCTACGCCCTCTACAACGGCGGTGGCGCCTGAGTTGCGCACACAGAAGCGCTCACCGGCAACGCCGGAGATGAACGCTGTGCCGGAGGTTGCGCCGTATAGCGCCACGTTGCCGACAATGATATTTTCATCTGCCGGGAGAAGGAAGCTCTTCGGCGGATACAGGATCAGCTTTCCTCCGGACAGCCCCTTGCCGAAGCCGTCATTGGAATCGCCCTCGAGCCGCAGCGTAAGCCCCTTCGGGATAAAGGCACCGAAGGATTGTCCGCCGCCGCCCCGACAATGGACGGTATAGGTGTCATCTTCCAGACTGTTCCCATAGCGCCGTGTGATCTCCGAACCGAAGAGTGTTCCGAAGGCGCGGTCGGTGCTGGAGACCGAGACCGTTACACTGCCGGGTGTTTTCGCCCTGAGCTTTTCGCCGAGTTCCTTCAGAAGGACACCCTGGTCCTTGGTCCGCTCCAGGTGAAAATCGTAAACAAATTCCGGCTCGAAATGCGGAACGGGGTGGGGGCATGGCATGGAAAGCAGGGCGGAGAGGTCCACGGTCTCTGCGCGGTGCGTGATGCGCTTTTCGCGCTCCACCAGCAGGTCCGTCCGGCCAACCAGTTCATCGACTGTCCTCACACCGAGCTTTGCCATGATCTCCCTCAGTTCCTGTGCCACAAAGCGCATGAAGTGTATCACATGCTCGGGCCTTCCGGAAAAGCGGCGTCTCAGTTCCGGATTCTGGGTCGCGACACCGGCCGGACAGGTATCCAGATTACACACCCGCATCATACAGCAGCCGAGACACACCAGCGGCGCGGTAGCAAAGCCGAATTCCTCGGCGCCCAGCATACAGGCAATGGCCACATCCCGCCCGGTCATGAGCTTACCGTCTGTTTCCAGCACCACCTGCCTGCGCAGCCCGTTTTTGATGAGCGTCTGATGCGCTTCGGCAAGGCCCAGCTCCCAGGGCAGACCCGCGTTGTGGATGGATGAGGCGGGAGCCGCGCCGGTGCCGCCGTCATAGCCGGAGATCAGCACCACCTGGGCGCCGGCCTTGGCAACGCCGCTGGCGATCGTGCCGACGCCGACCTCGGACACCAGCTTGACACTGATGCGGGCATCCCGGTTTGCATTTTTGAGGTCGTAGATGAGCTGCGCCAGGTCCTCAATAGAGTAAATATCATGGTGCGGCGGGGGGCTGATGAGCGTGACGCCGGGGGTGGAGAGCCTGGTGCGGGCGATCCACGGGTAGACCTTGCTGCCCGGCAGATGCCCGCCCTCGCCGGGCTTCGCGCCCTGGGCCATCTTGATCTGCAATTCTTTTGCAGAAGTGAGATAGGCGCTGGTGACGCCGAAGCGCCCGGAAGCGATCTGCTTGATGGCCGAACAGCGCAGCGGATCGGCCAGACGTTCGGGCTTCTCTCCGCCCTCGCCGGAGTTGGATTTGCCGCCGAGGGTGTTCATGGCGATGGCAAGGCAGGTGTGGGCCTCTTCGGAGATAGAGCCGTAGCTCATGGCCCCGGTCTTGAAGCGCTTCACGATGCTTTCCACGCTCTCCACTTCGTCAATTGAGATCCCGCCGTCGGGATCGAAGCGCATACCCAGAAGCCCGCGCAGGGTGTGGGGTATCGCCTGATCGTCCACCAGCGCGGAGTACTGCTTGAAAACCGCATAGTCTCCCTCACGGACTGCCTTTTGCAGGAACTTGATGGTGAGGGGATTGTACATGTGATCCTCTTTCCCCGGTCCGGAGCGCAGATTGTGGGAGCCGACGGAATTGAGCGTCCCGTCAAAGCCCAGACCCAGCGGTTCAAACGCCTGATCGTGCTGCCACTCCACACTCTCGTCGATCTCCGCAAGGCCGATGCCCTCCACGCGGCTGACGGTGTTGGTGAAATAGCGCTCCACAACGCTCCTGCTGATGCCGACGCATTCAAAGATCTGGGCCGCCTGGTAGGACTGGATGGTAGAGATGCCCATTTTTGCAGCGATCTTGACAAGGCCGTTCAGAATGGCGTGGTTGTAATCGTCAACGGCAACGCCGACATCTTTATCAAGCATGCCGCGATCAACGAGCTCCCCGATGCACTCATGTGCGAGATAGGGGTTGATCGCCTGCGCACCGTAACCCAGGAGTGTGGCGAAATGGTGAACGGTACGCGGCTCCGCACTCTCCAGAATGATCGAAACGGCGGTGCGCTTCTTGGTGCGCACGAGGTGCTGCTGGACCGCCGATACAGCCAGCAGTGAGGGAATGGCCACATGGTTTTCATCTACGCCGCGATCGGAAAGGATCAGGATATTGGCACCATTTTTGTACGCTCTGTCGCAGGAGACAAAGAGCCGGTCCAGCGCCCGATCCAGAGGCGTGCGCACATAATAGAGCAGAGAGATCGTCTCCACATGGAACTCCGGGTTGTCGAGGTATCGGATCTTCAGCATGTCCACACTGGTAAGGATGGGGTTTTCGATCTGCAAAACCGCACAGTTTTCCGCCTGTTCCTGCAGAAGATTCCCGCTTGCGCCGAGAAAGACCGAAGTGTCGGTCACAATTTCCTCCCGCCTGGCGTCCAGCGGCGGATTCGTGACCTGGGCAAACATTTGCTTGAAGTAGCTGAACAGCGGCTGCCGGGCTTCGGACAAAACGGCCAGCGGAATGTCTGTGCCCATGGAAGCCGTGGGCTCCGCTGCGTGCTTTGCCATGGGAAGGATCAAGTCTTTGACTTCCTCATAGGTGTATCCGAAGGCTTTGTAAAGCTTGTCGCGCATAATCTGACTGTGCTTGTCGACGGAACGATTCGGTATGGGCAGGTCCGCCAGATGCAGCAGACAGGCGTCCAGCCACTCGCCGTACGGGCTGTGAGAGGAGACCAGGTCTTTCAGTTCTTTATCTTCCACAATACGGTGCTCGACAGTATTTACAAGCAGCATGCACCCGGGACGCAGGCGCGACTTCTTTAATACCTTCTCCTGGGGGATATCCAGAACACCGACTTCAGAGGAGAGGATGAGATAGTCATCGTCCGTCTGATACCAGCGGCAGGGGCGAAGCCCGTTGCGGTCCAGCACCGCGCCCACTACGTCGCCGTCGGAAAAGACAATGGCGGCAGGCCCGTCCCATGCTTCCATCATGGTGGCGTAGTATTGATAGAAGTCCTTTTTCTGCTGGCTCATTTTCCGGTCGTGCGCCCATGGCTCGGGAATCATGATCATCAGCGCCTGTGCAAGCGGCATCCCGTTCATCATAAGAAATTCAAGCGTGTTATCCAGCATGGAGGAATCTGACCCCGCCGTGTCAATGACAGGGAGAATGCGGTCCATATCCTCTTCAGAGATGACCGGGGAGTGCAGCGTCTCTTCCCTGGCCAGCATCCTGTCTATATTCCCGCGGATCGTGTTGATCTCCCCGTTGTGCATCAGCAGTCGGTTCGGGTGTGCCCGGTCCCAGCTGGGATTGGTATTGGTGGAAAAACGGGAATGCACCATTGCCATCGCGCTTTCACAATCCGGATCCTGAAGATCCGGATAAAAGGCCCGGAGCTGATCGACCAGAAACATGCCCTTGTAAACGATCGTACGGCTGGAAAAGGAGGGAATGTAAGTGCCGATGCCGCTCTGCTCAAACTCCCGCCGGATGATGTAGAGCCGTCGATCGAAGTCCAGCCCGGAGGGACAATCCTCCGGCTTGCGCACAAAGCACTGCATGATGCAGGGCATGGCGTCCCGCGCTGCTTTGCCGAGGATTTCCGGATTTGTCGGCACCCTGCGCCAGCTGAGAAACTCCAGCCCGTTACGTCCCGCAATGATTTCCAGCATCTTCTGCGCCTGCATTCGTGACAGGACATCCTGAGGGAAAAAGAACATCCCCACGCCATAGCTCCTGGGCGCTCCCAGATCGGGAAGCCCCGCCTTGAGCGTCTCCCTGCAGAAGAGCTTGTGGGGGATCTGCATCATAAGGCCGACCCCGTCACCGGTCTCACCGGAGGCGTCCCGGCCCGCGCGATGCTGCAGATTCTCCACGATTTTGAGTGCATCGTCCACCGTACGGTGGGACTGGATGCCCTGAATGCTGATGACCGCGCCGATGCCGCAGGCATCGTGTTCAAAGCGCGGATCATACAGCGGATATTGTTCATGCGCCATGCTGCTCCTCCTTTTGTAAAGCTGCCTCAAGCACACCATAGGCGAGCAAGGCGAATCCCCGCGCCGACCAAACGCGGCATCGCATGTGTGCCGCGTGTGATACGGACAGGTAGCTCGGTTCAAAACGCTGTTTTCCATCGAAAACAGAGAAAAGGACGTTCATCCGGGGGCACAAATCCCAGATGAACGTCCTTGTTCAACGCGATAAAAATACACCGATTTGCTATATTTGTCAACCGCAGGTTTGATGTTATCCTCTGCCCGATTGTTTGATGTTATCCTCTGCCCGATACCCATATTCCGGGAGTTCCTGCCGCGTGGAGTTTGCCGTGCTCGACTCTTACCGATTCGTACAATGTGCTGAAAGATTCCATTCGGGTCTCATTCCCTGTCAATGCAAATCGCAGAAAGAGATTTGCGTCTATTGACAAAGCGGATAAACGGGATTATACTCGCGAATGTCTTGAGACACTGGCGTCTCAGAGGGTGAAGTGCCCCTCTGAGGCGCCAGTGTTTTTTTGTTTTGTTCCATTTTGAAAGGGTGAAGCACATGAGAACCTTAACAGAATCCTTCGGCAGCCTGGTGTTTGACGACCGGGCCATGAAAGCCCGCCTCACGGGCGAGGTCTACCGCGCCATGAAAAAAAAAAAAAAAAAGGGCCAGCCGCTCACCGGCGTGACGGCGGAGAAGCACGACGGCTTCATCTCCCCCGCGCCGGACGGCGGTGTGATCATGGAGTTTTCCGGCAAGGAACTGATCCAGGGCGAGCCGGACGCCAGCTCCTTCCCCTCCGGCGGCCTGCGCGCCACCTTCGAGGCCAGGGGCTATACCGCCTGGGACCCCACCTCCTACGCCTTCATCAAGGGTAAGGTCCTCTGCATCCCGACGGCCTTCTGTTCCTACGGCGGGGAGGCGCTGGACAAGAAGACGCCGCTGCTGCGCTCCATGGAGGCGCTGAACACCCAGGCGCTGCGCATCCTGCGGCTCTTCGGAAACAAAGACGTCCAGCGTGTGACCTCCTCCGTGGGCCCGGAGCAGGAGTATTTCCTCATCGACCGGGAGCAGTGGAAGAAGCGCCGCGATCTGGTCTATACCGGGCGCACGCTCTTCGGTGCAAGGCCCCCAAAAGGGCAGGAGCTGGACGACCACTACTTCGGAGTCATCAAGCCCCGGGTGCAGGCCTACATGGAGGAACTGAACGAGGAACTCTGGAAGCTCGGCATCCTTGCCAAAACCGAACACAACGAGGTCGCCCCCTGCCAGCATGAGCTGGCGCCCATCTATACCACCACCAACATCGCCACCGACCACAACCAGCTGACCATGGAGGTCATGCAGCGCGTGGCGGAAAAGCACGGGCTGGTCTGTCTGCTGCATGAAAAGCCCTTCGCGGGGGTCAACGGCTCCGGCAAGCACAACAACTGGTCGATCTCCACCGATACCGGGGTCAACCTCCTGTCTCCCGGCGAGTCGCCCTATGAAAACGCGCAGTTCCTGCTGTTCCTTGTGGCGGTGCTCGAGGCCGTGGACGAATACGCGGATCTCCTGCGGGCGAGCGTGGCCACCGCGGGCAACGACCACCGCCTTGGTGCCAACGAGGCGCCGCCCGCCGTGGTCTCCGTCTTTCTGGGCGATGAGCTCACGGCGGTGCTGGAGGCGCTGGAGACTGAAAAGCCCTACACCGGCACCGAGAAGAGCGAGATGATGCTGGGCGTGCTGACCCTGCCGCGCTTTCTGCGGGACACCACCGACCGCAACCGCACCAGTCCCTTTGCCTTTACGGGCAACAAGTTTGAGTTTCGCATGGTGGGCTCGTCCAACTCCATCGCCTGCGCCAACATCATGCTGAATGCCGCTGTGGCGGACACGCTTGGGAAGTTCGCGGACGCCCTGGAAGGCGCGGCGGATTTTGACTCCGCCCTGCAGGCCCTGCTGCTGGCGAGCCTGAAGGCGCACAAGCGCATCCTCTTCAACGGCAACGGCTATGACGACGCCTGGATCCGTGAGGCCGTGGAAGAGCGCGGGCTGCACAACCTGCGCACCACGCCGGACGCCATGAAGGCCCTGCTGGAGCCCAAGAGCATGGAGATGCTGATCCGCCAGAAGGTCTACACCGAGACAGAGCTCCGCTCCCGCTACGAGATCATGCTGGAGAACTACTGCAAGACCATCGAGATCGAGGCCCGCACCATGAGCGAGATGGTGAGCAAGGAGATCCTGCCCGCCGTGGAGAAATACGCCGCGTCCGTCGCGGATACCGCGGAAAAGAAGCTCAGGCTGGTGCCGCTGCTCACCTGCGGCTATGAGAAGCATCTGGTGCAGAAGCTCTCCGCCCTGTCAGATCAGATCGAGAAGGACAGCAGTGAGCTGGATGAGACGCTGGCGGCCCTCTCCACCGTGACGGAGACCACCGGGCTTGCCGAGGAAATCCGGGATCAGCTGCTGCCGAAGATGGCGGAGCTTCGCGCCGTGGCGGACGAGGCGGAGGTCCTGACGGCCAGGGAGTTCTGGCCCTTCCCGACCTATGGGGAGATCCTCTTCGCCTTGTAAAAACCGTCATTTTCAAGATGCGGAGCGAGGAAAAATCTCAAAGGAGAAAGGCCCTTCGCTCCGCGCAGGATGGCATGATGAAGGAGCAGACTCTGTATATGAAAAAGAAAGAACAACTCTACGAGGGAAAAGCCAAAAAGGTATTCTCAACGGATGATCCGGCTTTCGTGATCGTCTCCTATAAAGATGACGCGACGGCGTTCGACGGGACAAAGAGAGGAACAATTGTCGGGAAAGGCGCCATCAACAATCGCATGACGAACCTGCTGATGCGGAAACTGGAGGAACAGGGAATTCCCACCCATTACGCGGAAGAACTGAATGACCGGGAGACGCTGGTCAAAAAAGTCCGGATCGTTCCGCTGGAAGTAATCGTGAGAAACATCTCTGCCGGCCATTTCGCCAGCCGCTACGGCGTGCCGGAAGGTATCGTATTTGAAAGTCCGGTCGTGGAGTTTTCCTACAAGAACGACGAGCTTCACGATCCCCTTCTCAACGACGACCACGCGATTGCTCTGGGACTTGCGACGCGTGATGAGATCGCGCAGATTCGGACAAATGCATTGAAGGTTAACGAGCTGCTGAAGGACACATTGGCCGCGGTGGGCGTCACGCTGGTGGATTTCAAGCTGGAGTTTGGAAAGACCGAAGCCGGTGAGCTTGTCCTGGCCGATGAAATCAGCCCGGATACCTGCCGGTTCTGGGACAGCAGGACAGGCGAGAAGCTTGACAAAGACCGGTTCCGTCGGGATCTGGGAAACGTGGAGGGAGCCTACGAAGAAATGAGCAGGCGCCTGCTGGGTTCATAAAATGGGAGTGCTCCACGAGGAATGCGGCGTATTCGGGATCTGTTCGCCGGAGCGGGCACAGCTTGCGGATCTGACTTATTATGCCTTGTCTGCCTTGCAGCATCGCGGCCAGGAGAGCGCCGGAATCGCCTTGAATGACGATGGGATCATAACAACGATACGAGACGTGGGCCTGGTATCGGAGGTGTTCACGACCGATCGCCTGAAGAGCCTTGGCGAAGGGAATATCGCAGTTGGACATGTACGGTACAGCACGACCGGGAGTGACAGCAGACGGAATGCACAGCCGCTGCGAATCAACCATTACAAGGGGCAGCTGGCACTGGCTCACAACGGGAATCTGACAAATGCGCATATCCTGCGACATGAGTTGGAAAGCATGGGCTCCATTTTTCACTCGACAACAGACACGGAAGTGATTGCCTATATCATCGTTCAGGAGCGTCTCCGGGCCAACTCTATTGAAGACGCAGTTGCCAGAGCAATGGACCGGCTGGAAGGCGCATACTCCCTTGTACTTTCCTCTCCGTCCAAGCTGATCGCAGCAAGAGATCCCCATGGGTTTCGCCCGCTTTGTATGGGGGCGATGCCCAACGGCGCCACTGTGTTTGCCTCGGAGAGCTGTGCGCTGGATGCCATCGGCGCCGAATTCATCCGGGATCTCCTGCCGGGAGAAATCATCACCGTCAGCAATCACGGAATGGACGTGGACAGATCTCACTGCGGGCAATTCCCGCAGACCCTCTGCGCTTTTGAGTACATCTATTTTGCACGGCCGGATTCTGTCATAGACGGCTGCAGCGTGCACACAGCGCGGCAGCGGGCGGGGAGAATCCTGGCCAGAGTACACCCCGCCGCCGCGGACGTTGTCATCGGTGTCCCCGATTCCGGTCTGGATGCCGCAATCGGATACGCCGCCGAAAGCGGGCTCCCGTATGGGATCGGCTTTGTAAAAAACAAGTATATCGGCAGAACCTTTATCGCACCGAAGCAGGAAATGCGGGAGCGGAATGTCAGCATCAAACTCAATCCCATCCGGGCAACCGTGGAAGGAAAACGCGTTGTTCTCATTGACGATTCCATTGTGCGCGGGACCACAAGCCGCAGAATCGTCTCACTGCTGCGAAAAGCCGGGGCGCGGGAAATCCATATGCGAATCTCGGCACCGCCCTTTGTTTCTGCCTGTTATTACGGAACGGATATTGACAGCCCGGAGACTCTGATTGCAAACCATCACAGCGCAGCGGAGATAGCGGCCATGATCGGAGCAGATTCACTTGGATATCTGCCGGTTGCGTGTGTCCGGGATCTGACAGGGAACAAATGCGGCCTCTGCACGGCGTGCTTTGACCGCAACTACCCGACGGCGATCCCGGAAAACGCAGGAAAGTCTCGATTCGAGTGCAAAATCCACGAGAGTTGCAAAGGTCTTTAGGAGGAGCCAAGAATGGCAAAGCGCAGAAAAATCATTCTGGAGGACGGCAGGCAGTTTTGCGGAACCGCATTTGGCGCAGACAGCGACAGGGTTTGCGAAATCGTGTTCAACACCTCCATGGTCGGGTACCAGGAAATCCTCTCCGACCCGTCCTATACCGACCAGGCGGTGGTGATGACCTATCCTTTGATAGGCAATTACGGCATGGCCGGGGATGACTATGAGTCTTTTCAACCAGGTATTGCAGCCATGATTGTCCGGGAATACAACGATGAGCCATCCAACTTCCGAAGCGCCGAAACCCTGGAGAGTGTCATGCGGCGCTTTGGGATCGTCGGAGTAAGCGGCGTGGATACAAGAATGCTGACCCGTTCGATCCGGGACCATGGAAGCCGGAAAGCGCTGATTACCTCATCGGACATGTCAGCGGAGGAAGGGATGACCCTGCTGCGCGCAGCAGCGCTGCCCCGCGACGCTGTTTCCCGTGTCAGCACGCGGGAGATCTGGCACGCACAAAGCGAGCAGGAGCGGTTCCGCGTGGTGTTGATCGACTGCGGGGTGAAACACAATCTGATACGTGAATTGAACAGGCGCGGCTGCAGCGTAACAGTGGTGCCCTGGAATACAGATGCCGATTCCATCCGGGCCCTCCGTCCGGATGGGATTTTGGTGTCCAACGGCCCCGGCGATCCAACCGACGCTGCGGAACTGACGGAGACGCTAAGAGCGCTGATCGGAAAACAGCCGATATTCGGTGTCTGTCTGGGACACCAGCTGATCTCCCTGGCATATGGCGCATCGACATATAAACTGAAGTTCGGACATCGGGGAGGAAACCATCCTGTTCGAAATCTGGAGACGGGAAGAATCGAGATCACATCCCAGAACCATTCCTATGCCGTCTCCATGGACAGTCTGAAGCATACACGGTTGACGCCGACGCACATCAATCTGCTGGACGGCACGGTCGAAGGCGTGAAGTGTGAGGCGGATCGGGTGTTCAGCGTTCAGTTTCACCCGGAGAGCGCGCCCGGACCGCAGGACAGTATCTATCTGTTCGAGCATTTTCTGGCTCTGATGGAGGAGGCGGGACAGAATGCCTAAAAGGACAGATCTTCATAAAATCATGGTCATCGGGTCGGGGCCCATCGTGATCGGCCAGGCTGCGGAGTTTGATTACGCGGGCACGCAGGCATGCTATGCGCTGAAAGAAGAGGGATACGAGGTCGTACTCTGCAACTCCAATCCCGCCACGATCATGACAGATACGACAGTTGCGGATAAAGTCTATATGGAGCCGCTGACCTTGGAATATATGGCCAGAATCATCCGCTTTGAAAGGCCGGATGCCATCCTGCCCGGAATAGGCGGGCAGACCGGGTTGAATCTCGCCATGGAGCTTGAGAGAAAGGGCGTCCTCCGGGAATGCCGGGTCGAATTGCTCGGAACGAAGAGCGGCAGTATTGAGCGTGCGGAGGATCGCGAACGATTCAAGGAGCTCTGCGAAAGGCTTGGAGAACCGGTGATCCCCTCCCGGATCACCTATGATGTGGAGGACGCGGTAAAAGCTGCACGGGAAATCGGCTACCCTGTCGTACTTCGGCCGGCCTTTACTCTGGGGGGAACAGGCGGCGGGTTTGCCGACAACGAGGAGGAACTGACCGAAATCGGCCGCAATGCCTTTCAACTCTCTCCCGTGCACCAGGTGCTGGTGGAAAAGAGCGTCAAGGGCTATAAGGAGATCGAATATGAGGTCATCCGCGATTCCAGGGATACGGCGATCACGGTCTGCAATATGGAGAACCTGGACCCGGTGGGGATCCATACAGGGGATTCCATCGTGGTCTGTCCCTCCCAGACGTTGACAAACAGGGAATACCACATGCTCCGCGACAGCGCACTGAAGATCATCCGCGCACTGGAGATCGAGGGCGGATGCAATGTGCAGTTCGCGCTGGATCCGAATTCCTTTCAATACTATCTCATTGAAGTCAATCCCCGGGTCTCGCGCTCATCCGCCCTGGCCAGCAAAGCCAGCGGCTATCCGATCGCCCGGGTCTCCGCGAAGATCGGCGTCGGTATGACGCTGGATGAAATCCAACTGGCAAACACACCGGCCTGCTTTGAACCGTCTCTGGATTACGTGGTGACCAAAATGCCGCGCTTTCCCTTCGACAAGTTCCCGGAAGCCAGCCGCCGCCTGGGGACGCAGATGAAGGCGACCGGTGAAGTGATGAGCATCGGAAGGACCTTTGAGGAGAGTCTGCTGAAAGCAATCCGGTCGCTGGAGACCGGTCTTTCCCACCTTCACAGCAGCCGCTTTGATGGCATGCGGACAGACGATCTCTTCGATGAAATCCGTGAAGGCCTCGACGATCGGATCTTCGCGATCTCGGAGCTGATCCGGCGGGGAGCGTCTTTGGAGTCGATACACAGTCTGACTGCGATCGATATGTTTTTCCTGCGAAAGCTTAGAAATGTTGTCGACGAAGAGGAAATCCTTCGGCAGCATCCGGGTGATGCGGAAGCGCTCCGCCGCGCCAAGCGGATGGGCTTTTCCGATCGTGAAATCGCCGCTCTCTGGGATACGACGGAAACGGAGGTCTTCTCCATGCGCCAGAGGAAAGCGATCGTTCCCGTTTATAAGATGATCGACACCTGTGCTTCAGAGTTTCAAAGCTATGTGCCCTACTTCTATTCCACTTATGAGGAGGAGAACGAGTCACCTGTCAGTGGGAAAAAGAAAATCGTGGTGTTGGGCTCCGGCCCCATTCGGATCGGTCAGGGAATCGAATTTGACTATTCCACCGTCCATGCGGTGCAGACCATCAAGCGCGCCGGCTTTGAGGCCATTATTATCAACAACAATCCCGAGACGGTTTCCACGGATTATACCTGCGCGGACAAGCTCTACTTCGAGCCCCTGTGCGTTGAGGATGTCCTGAATATCATCGCCATGGAAAAACCTGCCGGCGTTATTGCCACGCTGGGCGGACAGACGGCGATCAATCTGGCAGCGCCCCTGGCAGAGCACGGCGTGACAATCATCGGCACAGGCTGCGCGGCAATCGAGCGGGCAGAAAACCGGGACAGTTTTGAACATGTCCTTCAGCGGCTGCATATTCCACAGCCCCGCGGCACAGCCGTAACCAATGTGGCCGACGGTGTGCGGGCAGCCGGGGAGATCGGGTATCCTGTGCTGGTGCGCCCCAGCTTTGTTTTGGGGGGCAGGGCGATGCAGATCGTTGCGAAAGAGGAGGCGCTTCGCCGATATCTTCAAAGCGCAGTGGAGATCGACGCGGATAAGCCGGTGCTTGTGGACAAGTATATAAAAGGCCGTGAAGTCGAGGTCGATGCGATCTGCGACGGCGAGAATGTGTTTGTCCCCGGCATTATGGAACTGGTGGAACGCACAGGCGTGCACTCTGGCGATTCGATCAGTGTGTACCCCTCTTTCTCCATCTCCAACAAGGCCAAGGGGACCATCCTGCAGTATACCAAACAGCTGGGATTGGGGATCGGAATCGTGGGTCTGTTCAACATTCAGTTTATTGTGGATGAACAGGACCGGGTCTATATCATTGAGGTCAACCCGCGGTCCTCCCGCACCGTTCCCTTTCTCTCCAAGGCCACCGGCTATTCCCTCGCGGATATTGCGACGGAGGTTATTCTGGGGAAGAGCCTCCGGGCGCAGGGAATTTTCAACCTGTACCCCACGGAGAGAAGACGGCACTATGTGAAGGTGCCGGTGTTTTCCTTCAGCAAGCTCAAGGGTACGGACGCTTATTTGAGCCCTGAGATGAAATCCACCGGGGAGGCCATCGGCTATGACGATCAGCTGAGCCGCGCCATGTATAAGGCGCTGCAGGCATCGGGAATGAAGCTTCTGAATTACGGAACCGTGCTGGTCACACTGGCGGATGAGGACAAGCGGGAAGCGCTGCCGCTGGTGCGGCGGTTTTATGAGATGGGCTTCAACATTGAAGCTACCGTCGGCACGGCAAATTACCTGAAGGAGCATGGGATCCGTACACGGATCCGCCGAAAGCTCAGTGAGGGGAGCACGGAGATCCTGGAATCGATTCGTGCCGGATATGTAAGTTATGTGATCAATACCCGCGCCATACTCTCAGGCGTCCACTATGCCGACGGAATTGAGATTCGGCGCTGTGCCAGCGAGAACAACGTAACGATGCTCACCTCGCTTGACACCGTGCGCGTGCTGCTGGACGTACTGGAGGAAATGACGATTGGCGTTTCACGAATTGACGAATAGAAAAAGGAGGCCATGATGACAGCAAGAAACTGGCGTGACGAATACACCGGACGTGTGGAGTGGATCCGTGCAATGCTGCGGGAAAGCGGCGCTGAAGGTATCGTTTACGGAAACTCCGGCGGCAAGGACAGCGCCCTGGTCGGGATCCTCTGCAAAGCGGCCTGTGACAATACGGTGGGCTTGATCATGCCCTGCAGTTCAAAACGAAACTATCATCTGGACATGGAGGATGGGCTTGCGGTCGCGGCCCAGTACCGGATCGAAACGCGGGTGGCGGATCTGACTGCCGTCCGTGAGCAGGAGCTGTCCGTGCTGGGAGGAGCGACAGAGGTCTCAGCGCTTGCCGCTGCAAACCTCGCGCCTCGTCTGCGGATGATGACACTGTACGCGGTCGCGGCGTCTGAAAACCGACTCGTAGCCGGAACCGGGAACCGAAGTGAAGCCTATATGGGCTACTTTACCAAGTGGGGTGACGGAGCGTACGATTTTAATCCGATCGGCGATCTGACTGTGACAGAGATTTTCGCCTTTCTGACATACCTGAAAGCCCCGCAGCAGATCATTGACAAGGCCCCTTCGGCCGGGTTGTTCGACGGGCAGACCGATGAAACGGAAATGGGCATCACCTACCGGGCTATCGATGATTGGATCCTGCACGGGAAGGGCACAGAGCATGACCTTGAAGTCATGCGCCGCTTCCATGATAAAAGTGAGCATAAGCGCAGACCCATTCCGGTATACAAAGGAGAATAAAATGCACGACACCTATGTCAATCCCCTCTGTACCCGCTATGCCGGGGAAGAGATGCAGAAGATCTTTTCAGATGACCGGAAGTTTTCCACCTGGCGCAGGCTGTGGCTGGCTCTGGCGGAGAGCGAAAAGGAGCTTGGCATCCCGATCACGGCGGAACAGCTGGAGCAAATGCGTCTCCATCTGGAAGATATCGATTATGAGCTGGCAGCGAAAAAGGAAAAAGAGCTGCGCCATGATGTGATGGCCCATGTCCACACCTTCGCGGCATGCTGCCCGTCCGCGGCCCCGATCATCCATCTGGGCGCCACCTCCTGCTATGTGGGAGACAACACGGACGTGATCAACATGCGCGACGCGCTGCTGCTCATCCGCCGCAAATTGTTGGGAACGATGGCGGCACTGGCAGACTTTGCGGAAAAGAACAAAGACCTTCCGACCCTTGCGTTTACCCATTTTCAGGCGGCACAGCCCACGACCGTTGGAAAACGCGCCTGCCTCTGGCTGCAGGATCTGGAAATGGATCTGGCCCAGATCGATTTCGCGTTGAGCCGGCTCAAGCTCCTGGGCTGTAAAGGCACGACCGGGACGGCGGCAAGCTTCCTGGCTCTCTTTGACGGAGACGCGGAAAAGGTTCACAGACTGGAAGAACTGATCGCGCAGAAAATGGATTTCCCATCATGCCAACCGGTCAGCGGACAGACCTATTCGCGCAAGCAGGACTTCGCGGTCTTGCAGGTGCTCAGCGGGATCGCTCAGAGCGCATCCAAATTTGCCGGAGATATTCGCCTGCTGAGCCATCTCAAGGAGCTGGAAGAACCCTTTGAAAGCGGGCAGATCGGCTCCTCCGCCATGGCGTATAAGCGCAATCCCATGCGCAGTGAAAGAATTGCCTCCCTGGCCCGCTATGTAATCTGCGACTTGCAGAATGCTGCCTTTACCGCCGCTTCTCAATGGCTGGAGCGCACACTGGACGATTCGGCAAACCGTCGGATCGCTATCCCGGAGGCGTTTCTGGCCTGCGACGGGATCCTGAACCTGTACGGGAATATCGTTTCGGGGCTGCGTCTGTTCCCGGCGGTGATGGAAAAGCATCTGGCGGAGGAACTCCCATTCCTTGCCACCGAGAACATCCTGATGTATTGCGTCAAAGAAAAAGGCGGAGATCGGCAGCAGCTGCATGAGCACATTCGCCGCCATGCGATCGCCGCAGCGGAACAGGTCAAGCTTTACGGGAAGGAGAACGATCTGCTGCGCCGCCTGGAAGATGACCCTGTGTTCGCGCTGCATGAGCGGGAATTGAAAGAGCTGACCGATCCTGCAGGCTTCACAGGTCTGGCAGGCGAACAGTGTGAAAAATATCTCCGGGAGGAGATCCGTCCTTTGCTCGAAGCAAATGACAGCTCCATTCAGGAGGCGGAAGAGATCCGGGTATAGGAGGGAGAAATCAAAAATGCTGACTTCCATTGTAGGTACGAACTGGGGCGATGAAGGAAAAGGCAGAATGGTCGACCTGCTCAGCCAATCCTATGACGTCGTCGTCAGATATCAGGGCGGCAACAACGCCGGCCACACCGTAGTAAATGAATACGGGAAAACCGTGCTGAACCTGCTTCCGTCCGGTATTCTTCGTCCCGACACCGCCAATGTGCTGGGGCCGGGAATGGTGGTCGATCTGGAGCATCTGAGCAGAGAGACACAAACCCTGAAGGACCGCGGCGTGGAGATCACACCGGAGCACCTGATCCTCAGTTCCCGGGCTACCATCTGCCTGCCGTATCATCGGCTGCTGGATGTGCTGGAGGAAGAGCGCCTTGGCAGCAAAAAATTTGGTTCAACGCGCAGGGGCATTTCCCCTGTCTATGCGGACAAATATATGAAGAAGACCCTGCGCCTGGGAGATCTCCTGTATCCCGCCACTCTGCGTGAAAAGGTGGAGGATCTGGCGGAGTGGAAAAACCTCACCGTTGAAAAGGGATACGGCAGCGCGCCGATCAAGGCGGACGAGCTGATGGAGTGGCTGCTTGCTTACGGGAAACCTTTTGTACCCTTTGTGAGAGATACGAGTCTTTACCTGCAGGAGGCGATCACCGCCGGGAAATCCATCCTGTTTGAGGCCCAGCTCGGCGCTCTGCGGGATGTTGACTTCGGCATTTATCCCTATACCTCCGCCTCATCGACGTTGGCGGCCTACGCTCCATTGGGCGCGGGAATCCCCTTTGCCCAGCTTGACCAGGTGATCGGGATCATGAAGGCCTACTCCAGCTGCGTCGGCGAGGGCCCCTTCACCTGCGAACTCTTCGGGGAAGAAGGGGACAAGCTCCGTGAAGCCGGGGCGGAATACGGCGCAGCAACGGGAAGACCCCGAAGGGTCGGCGGCTTTGATGTGGTCGCCTCCCGATACGGAACCAGAATGCAGGGCTGCACAGCGATTGCGCTGACAAAGCTGGATGTTCTCTCCTACATGGAAAAGATCCCTGTCTGCGTGGCATACGAAATCAGAGGAGAACGTTGTGACAGCTTTCCGTCCGGAATTGACGATCTGATGGCGGCGAAGCCGATTTATGAGTATTTGCCCGGCTTCCATTGCGATATCAGTCATTGCCGATCCGTAGAAGATCTTCCCCGGGAAGCAATCGATTATATTCGCTTTATCGAGACTGCTGTGAATTGCCCCATTCGCTATATTTCCGTCGGGGCAGAACGGGAAGCATATATCTGGATGCCGTAAACTCTTTTAAGCATGGAACTTTTTGCTGGTCAAATCGGGCTTTCTTGACACCGAAAGTGGTCTCTTTATCATAGTAAAGAATAAACAAGTAACGAGTGGGAGAGGCGAATGTTTACCTCTCCCACTCATTTGACCTTTTCCTCCGTGTTAGCTCGCACTTCCGGACTTCTTTCTTTTTCGCCTCAGATTTCGCGGAGGGAGCACGGTTTGGTTTCAGCGTGTTCTTTGCCCAGCAGATTAACGGCAGTTGAATGTGGACCCTGGGAGGATAATGGGACAGCATTTATGTTACTATCCTCTCGTAGGGAAAAGCTGACCTGAAAAATCAACACTTCAGCCTTTGGCATCTCTCCGTCTCCCCGGGCTTCCAGTTACATAGTCCATATCAAATATGGTTGTCTGGAGGTCATTTATGAAAACACAATATGACAATTATCCTATCTGTCATGTATCACGGGAAGTTCGGGACTATCTCAGAGAGAGCGACAAAGAGCTGAAGCGCCAGCAGGACCAGGATTACCAGTATGGCGTCTTCTTCCACGCCTTCGATGTGGAAGAGCGTGTACGCGGAGATCCGGGCAACGCCACCTGTGATCCGATCTACGCGGTGGGCTCGGTAAGCAGTC
>ONPY01000011.1 GCA_900319835.1 uncultured Eubacteriales bacterium
ACTGCCACCGTGGGCCAGACCCTGACGGCGACCTTCACCGCCACCACGGGCGACGCCTCCGGCCTTACTTACCAGTGGATGCGCAACAAAAGCGTGATTGCCAATGCCACCGCCTCCACCTACAAGACCACTGAGGCCGATGCGGGCACCAGCATCTGCTGTGTGGCCACAATCGGAAACAACCAATTCACCAGCAGCTCCGTCAACGTGATGGCGATCTCCAAGGGCACGCCCGGCGCGGCGCCGGTCAGCAACTCCTCCGCCATCCCCGAGAATGTGATGGAGGGCCAGAAGCGGAACTTCGGCTCTGTCAGCGGCACCAAGACCGCCGTCTATGACGTCACGCCCTGCTGGAACGGCGATCCCACCAAGCCCATGACGCCTGCGGAGCGGGATGCCGCGATCCGGGCGGACGGCTATATCCCCTTCTATCTGGACTACCCGAGCGGCACAGGCAATGGCGGCTTCGCTTTCTTCGTCTACCACTATGGCACCAACGGCCTCAAGCCTGTCCACGTCGAGGACACCGGCAGAAACCTGCGGGTACACGGCACGGAGTTTTCTCCCTTCCTGCTGCTGGCGATTCCCACCGGCCCGGCTGACGACGGCGTGCTGCTCACCGGCTCCCCGGTGGTAAACGGCACCCTGTACATCACCTGGGGCGACAGCGTCGCGCCCACCTATTTCCAGTGGACGCGAAACGGCACCAACATTGTCGGCGCCGCCGGCGCCTCGTACACCTCCTACCGGGTCACCAGCGCAGATGTCGGCTATAAAATCGCGTGCAAGGTGACGCCGGGCTCCGGCGCTGTCATCACCAGCAACTATGTCATCCCCACCGTGGGCATCAACCCCGCGTGTACCCAGGGCGTGTACAACGACGGCGAAACCGCTACCGGCGTCATCAGCAATGTCACCCCCGACATGGAGTATATCCGCGAGGCGGACTACATCAAGAGTCCCGCCACGGCCAAGTGGATCCCGGTCACCGGCACCAGCATCACCGGGCTGAAGAAGGGCGGCGTGTATATCGTCCGGCTCAAGGCCGCGCCCAGTGTCACCGCCAGCGTCAACGTGCCCGAGTACTACAGCGTCCGGGTCTATGAGAAGGTCAAGGACACCCGCTATGTGGACGCCAACGGCAACTCGGCCCCGCGCCACGGCACCCTGACCCCCACGGCCACCATCGTGGAGAAGGGCGGCAAGGTGATGACCGTCACCGCCACGCCGAACAAGAACTACGCGGTCTATGACATTGAGGTCAACGGCACTTCCGTGAGCTGGTCCAAGGTCGGCAACGACTACAAGGTCTCGCTCCCCAATGTGGACAGGAGAACCGACGTCGATGTGCGCTTTGTCTACACCGGCTCGAGCCCGCGGACCGGCGACGACTCCAACCTTGCCCTGTGGGCGGAGCTGGCGGCGCTGTCCCTGCTGGGGCTGGGCGCGGTGATCACCGTCCTGAAAAAGAAGAGCAAAGCCTGAAACCCATAAACACTGCCCGGCGGATTCCTTTTGGAATCCGCCGGGTTTTACGTTTTAAATCAGCTTTTCCACGTCAAACACCTGCTCCAGCGCGGCCAGGGCTGGGCGCCAGAGCCGGTCCGCCGTCCAGACCGAGAGCCCGGCGAGGCGGTATTCCTCCACCAGGTCCAGCCGCGCCAGGGCGCTGCGCACGTCCTCAAACCAGACCACGTGCGCCCGCCCTTCCGCGTCGAGGTAGTTGAACCACGGGGCCGCCGCGGCTGGGTCGTACCGGACCTCCGCCCCCCGGGAGATCGCCAGCTCCTGAGCTTCGCGGTTTGACAGCAGCCGCGCCGCCGCGCCCTGCTTCCAGGGCAGCGTCCAGTCGTAGGCGTAGTTGGAAAAGCCCATCAAAATCTTCTCCCGCGGGATCACCGTCACCGCGTAGTCAAGCACCCGGCGGATGCGGTCTACCGGGGAGACGGCCTGGGGCGCCCCGAAGGTGTAGCCCCACTCGTAGGTCATGAGGATCACGCGGTCGGCATAGTTCCCGTGGGCCGCGTAATCGTGGGCCGCGTAGAGAAAGCCGGGCTGTTCATCGCTCTCCTTGGGGGCGATGGCCGTAGACACCAGGCAGCCCAGCGGGTGGAGGAGCTCAGCCGCCCGGGATACAAACTGGCTGTAGCTGTCGCGGTCGAAGGGGTAGAGGTACTCGAAGTTGATGTTCAGGCCGTAGTAGTCCTTTTCCCGGATGAGGGCGAGGATGCGGCTGAGCACCCGGTCCTGCACGTCTTTGTCCGTCAGCACAGCGTGGCCGATGCGGGAGGAAAAGCCGCTCTCACCCAGGTTTGTCACCGTCAGCAGGGGAGCGGCGCCCTGGGCGTAGGCGGCCTCGATAAGGCGTTCGTCGTCAATGGGGCGCAGTTCCCCCTCCTCCGTGGCGGCATAGGAGAAGGGACAGAGCATGGTGACGGCGGGCAGGGTCTCCGCCAGGACACTGCCGGAGACGTTGGGGTAGACGTAGGCGTTGACCTCCGCGCTCCGCCTTGCGCCGCTCTCCCCGCCGGGGATGGCCAGCGCCAGCCCCGGCACCAGCCGCGCGGGGTCGGAGAGCTGGTTGAGCGCAGAGAGCGCCTCCACCGTGGAGCCGAAGCGGTGGGCGATGGCCCAGAGACTGTCGCCGGGTTTCACAACATAAATCTGCATGGGATCTCCTTTCCGGGAATTAATTCTCAATCCGTACATTTTATTCCGGCCGGGCTGTGGTATAATACGCCCATGACTGATTTTTTGGAGGTAACCCATGGACGTAAACAAAATCCCCGCGCGCAGCGAAATCCCCGAGGCGTACACCTGGGACCTGCGCGACATCTTTGAAAGCGACGAGGCCTGGCACCGGGAGTACGAGGCCCTGATGGCGATGCCCGAAACCATCGCCGCCTTTGCCGGCACCCTGGCCCAGGGGCCCGGCCGCCTGCTGGACTTTCTCAAGCTGGACGACGAGCTGACCGTGCGGCTCGAGAAGCTCTCCGGCTACGCAAGCTGCAAGGGCGACCAGGATCTGGCCGACGGCGTGTATCAGGACATGCGCAGCCGCGCCAACGCCTGCGCCGTGGCCGTGGCGGGGGCCTCCGCCTTTGCAACGCCCGAGATCATGGCCATCGACGACGAGACCCTGGCGAGCTTTTACCGTGAGTGCCCGGCGCTGGAGACATACCGCCGCAGCCTCTACCGCATCCGCCGCCGGAAGGCGCACATCCTCTCCGACAAGGAGGAGACGCTGCTGGCCGCCGCGGGTGAAATGGCGGACGGGCCGGACGCCATCGGTTCGGCCCTGCGCAATGCCGACCTGCGCTTTGACGACGCGGTGGATTCTGAGGGCGGGCGCCACCCCCTCTCCGCCGGCACCTTCGGCCCGCTGATGGAGAGCGGGGACCGGGCCCTGCGCAAGAGCGCGTTTGAAAACTGCTACAGGACCTACGGCGATTTCCGCAACACCGTGGCCGCCACGTTGGACGCGCAGTTTAAGATGCTCCGCTTCTTTGCCGGGGCGCGGCGCTATCCCAGCACCCTCGCCGCCGCCCTGGACGCCACCGAGGTTCCGGAGAGCGTATACCTGAATCTCATCGAAGCGGTGCATGAAAATCTCGACAAGATGTACCGCTATGTCGCCCTGCGGAAAAAGCTGCTGGGCGTGGACGAGCTGCACATGTACGACGTCTACACCCCCGTGGTGAAGGACGCGGCGGTGAAGATTCCCTACGAGGAGGCCAAGCAGACCGTGCTGGAGGCCCTGGCCGTGCTGGGCGAGGACTACACGGCGCTTTTGAAAAAAGGCTTTGACGAGCGCTGGATCGACGTGTACGAAAACCGCGGCAAGCGCTCCGGCGCCTACTCCTCCGGCAACTCCTGGCCCCACCCGTATGTGCTCTTAAACCACAAGGACACGCTCGACTCCATGTTCACCATTGCCCATGAGATGGGCCACGCCCTGCACAGCTACCACAGCTGCCTGCACCAGCCGGTGAACACCGCCGACTATGTGATCTTCGTGGCGGAGGTGGCCTCCACCTGCAACGAGATCCTGCTGATGCGGCATCTGCTGGGCAAGACCAAGGACAAGAAGCAGCGGGCCTACCTCATCAACCATTTCCTGGATCAGTTCAAGGGCACGGTCTACCGCCAGACCATGTTTGCCGAGTTCGAGCTGGAGATGGGCCGCATGGCCGAGGCGGGCCAGGCGCTCACCGCGGAGGCGCTGTGCGAAAAGTACCTCGCCCTCAACAAGCTCTATTTCGGGCCGGATATGGTCTCGGACACGGAGATCTCCCTGGAGTGGGCGCGCATCCCGCACTTCTTCTACAACTACTACGTCTACCAGTACGCCACCGGCTTCTCCGCCGCGGCCGCCATCGCCGAGCGCATCCTCACCCAGGGCGCACCCGCTGTGGCCGACTACAAGCGCTTCCTCTCCTCCGGCGGCAGCAGCGACCCCATCAGCCTGCTCAAGATCGCCGGGGTGGACATGAGCACGCCCGAGCCCGTCAACGCGGGACTCAAGCTGTTTGGGGAGCTTGTCGAGGAACTGGAAAAACTTAGTCTTTCTTAAGAATCGTTGACATAACTGCCGGATTCGGGTAAAATTCGGACCAGAAAAAGAATGGGGGCACGCTGGGAACGGCCCCTGAAAAATGCAAACTGGAGGGATATCTTATGAGCAGATTGAGTTCCATGCCGCCTGTCGGCCTCGCGGTGATCGTGGTGATCCTGGCGCTGTTCGCGCTGTCGGTGCTGCTGCTGTTCATCACCTACGCCCGCTACAGCAGACTTTCCTCTCTGGTGGGCAATCTCAACCGGGACAATTCTTTCCTCCGCTTCGTGGTCAACTCCTATGCCGACGCCTACAAACGCCAGGGCAAGGATGTGAACACCCCCGCCGTGGTGGCAAACGGGGTGTCCAGCAGGCTGGGGGGCAGTCTCCTGTGCGAACGCTTTTTGAACAACGCCGTATCCCTCTTTGTGACGCTGGGCCTCTTCGGTACCTTCCTGGGCCTGAGCCTTTCCGTCACCTCTCTGACCGAAATGATCGGCTACTCCAACACCTCCGAGTGGCTGAGCGTGCTGGACAGCGTGGGCGGCGGCCTCATGTCCGCGCTCAGCGGCATGGGCGTTGCCTTCTACACCTCGCTGGTGGGCGTGGCCTGCTCCATTGTGCTGACGATCCTGCGCTCCATTTTCAGCGTGCAGAATGCGCGGGACAAGCTGGAGACCAGACTCGAGCTGTGGCTGGACCATGAGGTGGCCCCCACCCTGCCCACCGAGGCGCCCAAGGACGACGCCGATCTGGTACACCAGATGGTGCTGGCCCTGAACAAGACCAGCGACGAGCTCGACCGCACCCTCAAGGCCGCGACAGCCGAGATGGACCGCACGCTCAAAGGCGCGACCGACGAGCTCAAGACCGCCATCGCCGCGAGCCGCACCCCCATCGCCGCCATGAACAAGACGGTGGAGAGCTTCAACACCGGCGTGCGCGACTTCTCCGAATTCAACTACAACCTCCGCGGCACCGTGGAGCGCATGGACGTGGCTGTGCGCGACCTGGTGGCTGGGCTGCGGGAGGTCTCCCGGAGCCTTGAAAGGAGCGGACGCTCATGAGACGCGCCGGCAGCTATTCCCGACGTACCGAGGAGGGCGCCGGGGAGCAGGGCTTCTGGCCCTCCTACGCCGACATGATGAGTGCCGTGGCGCTGATCCTGTTTTTCCTGATGCTGCTCAGCTACATACAAAATCTGATCACGGGCAACGACCTGCAGAACACCCAGGAACTGCTCAGCGATACCCGCGCCCAGGTCACCGCCGCCCAGGCGGAGTACGACAAGGCCGTCAAGGAGCTGGAGGGGCTGACCGCCGACCTCAACCGGAAGCAGGATGAGATCGAGGCCTATGCCATTCAGATCGCCCAGCAGACCGATACCATCTCCGAGCAGGAGAAGCTGATCGGCGACCAGAAGGCGTACCTGGCCGCGGCCAACGACGAGATCGTGGCCATGCGCAACCAGATGCAGACCATCGCGGTGCTGCGCCTCTCGATCCTCAACCAGATCAAGGAGAGCATCGTCGAGGTCATGGGCGATTCCTCCAAGGTGGACATCGGAGACAACGGCAACATCATCCTCTCCGAGGGCGTGTTCTTTGACCTCGGCTCCTCGGAGATCAAGCCCGAGAGCGAGGCCGTGCTCAACGAGCTGATCGACGTGTTCTCCGCCTTCCTCCGAAATGCGGACAACGCCAAGTACGTCGACTCCATCGTCATCTCCGGACACACGGACTCCACCGGCACCGAGGAGGACAACCGTATCCTATCCACCGACCGGGCCAATTCCGTCTTGAACTACCTGCTGGCGGGGAAAAACGGCACCCTGGCGGGCTACGCGGAGTACTTCTGCGCCGCGGGCTACGGCGAGACCAGGCCCGTGGCCTCCAACGACAGCGCCGCCGGCCAGGCCCAGAACCGCCGCATTGAGATCTCCATGATTCTCAAGGACGAGACCGTGCTGGACATCGTGGAGCAGTACCTGGCCCTGGATCTGCCCGAGTCGGACAGCCCCTCCGCCCGGACAAAGACCGCGCCCGCCGCGACCCCGGCGCCCACGCCGTCGCCCTCTCCCACACCCAAATCCCGCTGGAATCTGTTCGGGTAAAAATGTTTTCTGAGCAAAAAAACGCTGCCGTTTGGCAGCGTTTTTATATTGTCCCAATTGTATGTGTCATTCCGAGCCAGCGGCCCAGGCCGGCTTCTCTTGCCGCAAAAAGTCTTCTGTCATTCCGAGCCAGTGTGCACACTGGCGTGGGAATCCGTCAGCTTTTTGCGGCAATTCACCTTCTGCACACACTTAAGCGAGTGTCCAAATCTCTGATTTGGGCAACACGAGCTTACACCTCAGGCGGGCGTGGGAATCCGGTTTCTTGTAAAAAACCAGTGGTCATACAGCTCCGGGGGATACGGATTGCCACGGCTCCTTGCGGAGCCTCGCAATGACAAAGCGGGGGTTTACTCCGGGCGCTTGGCCTCGCAGTAGGCGCAGCGGTAGATGTTGTGCTTTCTGTCCGTCAACCGGTAGAGGGGCTTGAGCTCCTGCTCGAAATGCGTGATGCAGCGGCCGTTCTTGCACACAGGGCCGCCCACCAGCTCCATGCCGTCGAAGCGGTGCTCGGGGCCGGGGTGCTCCTCGGCGTCCTTCAAGAGCTTGAGCATCAGGGCCATGCGCATGTACTTGCCGTTGAGCACCTGCTTGAAGTAGCAGGCGCGGGGATCGTCATCCACGGCCACGCTGATTTCGTTGACGCGGGGCAGGGGGTGCAGCACCGCCATGTCGGGCCGGGCCAGCTTCATCTTGTCGGCGGTGAGGATGTAGCTCTCCTTGAGCCGGTCGTAGGTCTCCTCGTCCTCAAAGCGCTCCTTCTGGATGCGGGTCATGTAGAGGATGTCCAGCTTGCCGATGACGGACTCGAGATCCTCCGTCTCCTCAAAGGGGATGGCGTTGGGCTCGAGCGTGTTGTAGCGCACATAGCCGGGCACGCGCAGCTCCTCCGGGGAGATGAGCACGAGCTTCAGCCCCGTGTAGCGGGCCAGAGCCGCGATCAGAGAGTGGACGGTGCGGCCGTACTTGAGATCGCCGCAGAAGCCCACCGTGAGATGGTCAAAACGGCCCTTCTCGCGGTAGATGGTCAGGAGATCCGCCAGGGTCTGGGTGGGGTGGTTGTGGCCGCCGTCGCCCGCGTTGATGATGGGTACGCCGGAGCGGAAGGAGGCCACCAGCGGCGCCCCGTCCAGCGGGTGGCGCATGGCGAGCACGTCCGCGTAGCAGCTGACCACCTGGCAGGTGTCGGACACGCTCTCGCCCTTGGCAGCGGAGGAGCTGGCCGCGGCGGGCACGGAGAGCACGTGGCCGCCCAGCTCGTACATGGCGGCCTCAAAGCTCAGCCGCGTGCGGGTGGAGGGCTCAAAGAACAAGGTCGCGAGCTTCTTGCCCTCGCAGGCGTGGGCGTATTTGGCGGGGTTTTCGATGATGTCCACCGCGGTGTCGATGAGCTCCTGCAGCTCCTCGGTGCTCAGATCCAGAATGTCGATCAGATGTCTCATGCCTTGCCTCCAATCCAGCTCTCGTCGGCGGGGTTATCGCGGAATTGCAGCAGCCGCTCCCGGTCCTCGGGGCGGATGTAGCCCTCGTCCGCGGCGACGGCAGTGATCACGTCAAAATTCGTCAGCGACACGTTTTTCACCCCGGCGTCCGCGAGCCGCCTGCGGCCCTTTTCCATGCCGTAGGTGAAGATGCTGACCACGCCCAGGACCTCGGCCCCGGCCTCGCGCAGGACCTCCACCACCTCCAGGACGCTGCCGCCGGTGGAGATGAGATCCTCCACGACCACGACCTTCTGGCCCGGCGTGAGCCGACCCTCGATCTGGTTCTTTCTGCCGTGGTCCTTGGCCCCGCCGCGCACATAGCCCATGGGCATTTGGAGCAGGTGGCCCACGATGGCCGCGTGCGCAATGCCCGCGGTGGAGGTGCCCATGAGGACCTCGGCCTCGGGGTACTCCGCTTTGACCACCTCGGCCAGGGCGGACTCCACTTCGTTTCTGGCCTCCACGTCCGTGAGGATCAGGCGGTTGTCGGTATACACCGGGCTCTTGATGCCGCTGGCCCAGGTGAAGGGCTCCTCCGGCCGGAAAAAGACGGCGCGGATCCTGAGCAGCTGTCTTGCGATACGTTCTTCTCTCATCCCAAAAACTCCTTTACACAGCGTTGATAGGCGGCGAGGGGATCCTCGGCCCGGGTGATGGGTCTGCCCACCACGATGTAGTCCGCGCCCAGCTCCCGGGCAAGCGCCGGGGTGGCGACGCGCTTCTGGTCGCCCTTGTCCCCCTCGGCAAAGCGGACGCCGGGAGTGACGGTGAGAAAGCCCTCACCGCAGCGGCCGTGGACCGCGCCCGCCTCCAGCGGAGAGCAGACCACGCCGTCCAGCCCCGCGGTTTTCGCATTCTCGGCGTAGGCGAGCACGACCTCATTCAAGGGCCTGTCGATGAGCAGCTCGGTTTCCAGGGCCTGCTGGTCGGTGCTGGTCAGCTGCGTCACCGCGATGAGCAGGGGACGGGTGCCGTCCTCCCTGGTCAGCCCCCGGAGGGCGGCCTCCATCATGGCCTTCGTACCGGCGGCGTGAAGATTGACGATGTCCGCGCCCAGATCCCGCAGCACGCGCATGGACTTTTCCACGGTGTTGGGGATGTCGTGGAGCTTTAAGTCCAGAAAGACCTTGTGTCCTCTGGCCTTCAGCAGCCGCACGATCTGCGGCCCCTCGGCGTAGAACAGCTCCATGCCGATTTTCACAAAGGGGCGCTCGGCCCCGAAGGACTCCAGAAAGGCGAGGGTTTCCCCGCTGCCCGCGAAGTCGCAGGCGATGATCACGTCTTTAGCCACAGTGAGAACCTCCGATGATTTCTTTGAGAGCGGATATGCCATAGCGCGCCATGGCGGCGGGCAGAGCTTCGATCATATCGCGGCAGGCGGTGGGCCGCACCAGATTGGCGGCGCCTATCTCCACGGCGGTCGCCCCGGCGAGCATCATCTCCAGCACGTCCTCCGCGGAGGACACGCCGCCCACGCCGACGACGGGCACGGAGACGGCCTGCGATACCTGATACACCATGCGCAGAGCCAGGGGGAAAACCGCGGGGCCGGAGAGCCCGCCGGTGACGTTTGCCAGAACGGGGCGCCCGGTCTTGAGGTCGATGCGCATGGAGAGCAGGGTGTTGATCAGGCACACGGCGTCCGCCCCGGCGCCCTCCACGGCCCTGGCCACGGCCACAATGTCGGTGACATTGGGGGTGAGCTTCACGATCAGGGGCTTTTTCACCGCGTCCCGCACCGCGCGGGTGACCTCAGCGGCGCATTTGGGGTCGGTGCCGAAGCTCATGCCCCCGCCGTGGACGTTGGGGCAGCTGATGTTGAGCTCGATCCAGCCCACCTGGGGGCAGACGTCAAAGCGGCGGCAGGTCTCCACATATTCCTCGACGGAAAAACCGCTGACGTTTGCCAGGATCGGCTTGTGAAAGACCTTTGCCAGCTTCGGCAGTTCCTCCCGGATCACCGCGTCCACGCCGGGGTTTTGCAGGCCCACGGCGTTGAGAAGCCCCGCGGGGGCCTCCGCGATGCGGGGCGTGGGATTGCCAAAGCGGGGGTGCAGGGTCGTTCCCTTGCAGGAGAGAGAGCCGAGACAGTTGATGTCGTAGAGCTCCGCAAACTCGTGCCCGTAGCCGAAGCAGCCGCTGGCGGGGATGACGGGGTTAGATAGCTCGATGCCGCAGAGGGTCACTCTCGTGTCTGCCATACCAGCGCCTCCTTTTCAAAGACCGGGCCGTCCTTGCAGACGCGCCGGGGGCCGCTCACGGTCTCGATCGTGCAGCCCATGCAGGCCCCAAAGCCGCAGCCCATCCGGGCCTCCAGACTGATTTGGCCCGGCCCCGCGGCCTCGCGACAGAGGGCCTCGGCCATGGGCAGAGGGCCGCAGGCGTAGAAAAAGCTGGAATCAAAGCGGTCCAGCAGGTCGGTGACCAGCCCCTTTTCGCCCAGAGAGCCGTCCGCGGTACAGACCGTGACGGAAGCCCCCAGGGCGCGGAATTCGTCCAGATACACCGCGTCCTTTTTGCTGCCGAAGCCCAGCAGGACCTGGGGCGGCGCCGGCAGGGATTTGGCGAGATAATACAGGGGCGTCAGGCCCAGGCCGCCGCCGATGAGCAGGGGACGGTCCCCGGCGCGGCGCAGATCAAAGCCGTTGCCGAGCCCCGTCAGCACGGAAAGCTGACCGCTCTGCATGCGGCTGAGGGCCTCAGTGCCCCGGCCCGCGAGCTGGTAGACCAGCGTCAGCTCCCCGTTTTCGCAGTCGCAGACGGAAAAGGGGCGGCGGAGGAAGAAGCCCGGCAGGCTCACGGACACAAACTGCCCGGGGCCGCGCACGACGGAGGTGTCCCCCGCGAGGCGCAGGCGGAAAACGCGGTCGGTCAAGGCCGCGTTTTCACGGATTTCAAAACGAACTTCCTTCATCAGGCGTCAATGGTGGAGATGCAGAGGGTGGTCTCCTCCAGCACGTCCAGCAGCACCCGCACCGTGTCCAGGGCGGTGAACATGGTGGTGTTGTTCTCGGTGGCGCAGGCGCGCATCTGGTAGCCGTCGTTGGCCTCGCCCGCATCGCCGAGTTCCCGGGTGTTGATGACGTAGGCGATGTGGCCCTGGCGCAGGGAGTCGAGAATCTCGCTGCTGCCGGCGGAGAGCTTCTGCAGCACGTGGGTGCGGATGCCGTTTTCCTTGAGGAAGCGCGCGGTGCCCCGGGTGGCCTCGATGTTGAAGCCCAGGTTGTAGAAGCGGCGGATCAGGGGCAGGGCCTCCTCCTTGTCCTTGTCGGCCACGGTAACAAAGACCGTGCCGTAGTTTTGCAGATGGGTGCCCGCGGCCTGCAGCGCCTTGTACAGGGCGCGGTTTAACTTGTCGTCATAGCCGATGGCCTCGCCCGTGGACTTCATCTCCGGGCTCAGATAGGCGTCCAGACCCTTGATCTTCGAGAAGGAGAAGACCGGGACCTTGACGTAAAAGCGCTTCTTTTCCTCGGGGTAGAGGTCGAAGATGCCCTGCTCCTTGAGGCTCTTGCCGAGGATGACCTCGGTGGCGATGTCGGCCAGGGAGTAGCCCGTGGCCTTGGAGAGGAAGGGGACCGTGCGGGAGGAGCGGGGGTTGACCTCGATGATATAGACGTTCTCGTCGGGATCCACGATGAACTGGATGTTGTACAGGCCCACGATGCCGATGCCGAGACCCAGCTTCTTGGCGTACTGGAGGATGATGCCCTTGACCTTGTTGGAGATGGAGAAGGCGGGGTAGACGCTGATGGAGTCGCCGGAGTGGATGCCGGTGCGCTCGACCAGTTCCATGATGCCGGGGACGAAGACGTCCCGGCCGTCGCAGATGGCGTCGACCTCGACCTCGCGGCCGGAGATGTACTTGTCCACCAGCACGGGCTTGTCCTCGTCGATCTCCACGGCCGAACGCAGGTACTGTCTCAGCTGTGTCTCATTGGCCACGATCTGCATGGCCCGGCCGCCGAGGACGAAGCTCGGGCGCACCAGCACGGGGTAGCCGATCTCGGATGCGGTCTTCACACCGTCCTCAATGTTCGTCACGGCGGCGCCTCTGGGCTGGGGGATGTTCAGCTCCTGGAGGAGCTTTTCAAACAGGTCGCGGTTTTCCGCCTTGTCGATGGCGGCGCAGTCCGTGCCGATGATCTTCACGCCGCGCTCCATCAGGGGCTCGGCCAGGTTGATGGCGGTCTGGCCGCCCAGGGAGGCGATGACGCCCTCGGGCTTTTCAAAGGCGATGATGTTCATCACGTCCTCCGCCGTCAGGGGCTCAAAGTAGAGCTTGTCGGCGGTGGTGTAGTCGGTGGAGACGGTCTCGGGGTTGTTGTTGATGATGATGGCCTCGTATCCGGCCTTGCGGATGGTCTGCACCGCGTGGACGGTGGAGTAGTCAAACTCCACGCCCTGGCCGATGCGGATCGGGCCCGCGCCGAGGACCACGATCTTCTTCTTGTCGCCGAGGCGGGACTGGGTCTCGCCCTCGTAGGAGGAGTAGAAATAGGGGATGTAGGCGCCGGTGTGGCAGGTGTCCACCATGCGGTAGCAGGGAGCCAGCCCCAGAGAGCGGCGCAGGCCGTAGACCTCCATCTCGCTCATGCCCCAGAGCCTGGCAATGTATTTGTCGGAAAAGCCCATGCGCTTGGCCTCGCGCATGACCTCCACGTTGCGCACGGAGGCGGCCAGACGCACCTCCATGTCGGTGATCTTCTTCAGACTCTCGAGAAAGAGCTCCGTGATGGCGGTGACCTCGTGGAGCTTTTCCACCGGGACGCCCAGGCGCAGCAGCTGGGCCACGGCAAAGATGCCGTCGTGCCGGAACTCGGAGACGTAGGCGAGCAGCTCCTCCCGGCTCATGGAATCGAACTTTGCCATGTGCAGGTGGCTCACGCCGATCTCGAGCGAGCGCACGGATTTGAGCATGCACTCCTCCAGATTGGCGCCGATGCCCATGACCTCGCCGGTGGCCTTCATCTGGGTGCCCAGCAGGTTCGGCGCGGTGGGGAACTTGTCAAAGGCAAAGCGCGGGAACTTCGCAACCACGTAGTCGAGCGAGGGCTCAAAGGCGGCGTTGGTGTTGGCAATGGCGATCTCCTCCAGCGTCATGCCCACGGCGATCTTCGCCGTGACGCGGGCGATGGGGTAGCCGCTGGCCTTGGAGGCCAGGGCCGAGGAGCGGGAGACGCGGGGGTTGACCTCGATCAAAAAGTACTCGCTGGTCTCCGGATGCAGGGCAAACTGGACGTTGCAGCCGCCCTCGATCTTGAGCGCGCGGATGATCTTGATGGCCGAGTCGTTGAGCATTTTGAGATCGTGGTCGTTCAGGCTCATGATGGGGGCCACGACGATGGAGTCGCCGGTATGCACGCCCACGGGGTCCACGTTCTCCATGCCGCAGATGGTGATGGCGTGGTCGGTGCTGTCGCGCATGACCTCAAACTCGATCTCCTTGTAGCCGCGCACGCTCTTCTCCACCAGTACCTGGTGGACCGGGGAGAGCTGGAAGGCGTTGCGGCCGATGTCGACAAGCTCTTCTTCGTTGTAGGCAAAGCCGCCGCCGGTGCCGCCGAGCGTGAAGGCCGGGCGCAGTACCACGGGGTAGCCGATCTCCTGCGCGGCCTTCCTGGCCTCGTCCAGGCTGTAGGTGATCTCGGAGGGGATGACGGGCTCGCCGATCTCCTGGCAGAGCTCCTTGAACTTTTCCCGGTCCTCGGCGCGCTCGATGCTCTCAGCCGGGGTGCCCAGCAGCGCCACGCGGCACTCCTTCAAAACGCCCTTCTTCTCCAGCTGCATCGCGAGGTTCAGCCCCGTCTGCCCGCCGATGCCGGGTACGATGGCGTCGGGCCGCTCATAGCGGAGGATCTTGGCGATGTACTCCAGGGTCAGCGGCTCCATGTAGACCTTGTCCGCGATGGAGGTGTCCGTCATGATGGTGGCGGGGTTGGAGTTGCACAGCACCACCTCGTAGCCCTCTTCCTTGAGCGCCAGACACGCCTGGGTGCCGGCGTAGTCAAACTCCGCCGCCTGGCCGATGACGATGGGACCGGAGCCAATGATGAGAATTTTCTTGAGATCTGTTCTTTTTGGCATGTCGATTACCTCTTATATGCATAAACTTGTTTTCCCTGATGGAAGGTGGCAAGGCATCGGCCCTGCACCGTGCGCCCCGCGAAGGGGGTGGCCCGGCCCTTGGATTGGAAGGAGGACGGGTCGATGGTGTAGCTCTCGCTCAAATCCCAGACGGAGAAGTCGCAGCCGAGCGGCAGCGAAAAGCGGGCGCGGGGCCGGTCCGTCAGCAAGCCAAGCAGCGTCTCCAGCGGCAGGACGCCCTTCTGCACCAGCCCGGTGTAGAGCACGGGGAAGGCCGTCTCCAGCCCCACGATGCCCATGGCGCTCTTTTCAAGCCCGCGGCTCTTCTCCTCGGCGGAGTGGGGGGCGTGGTCGGTGGCGATGCATTCCACCGTCCCGTCCAGCACGCCCGCGATGAGGGCCTCGCGGTCCTCTCTCTCGCGCAGGGGCGGGTTCATCTTGAAGCGCCCGTCCTCCATGAGATCGCCCTCATCCAGCAGCAGGTAGTGCGGCGCGGTCTCGCAGCTTGCGTCGACGCCGGACTTCTTCGCCTGCCGCACCAGCTCCACGCTCTCTTTGGTGGAGACGTGGCAGACGTGGTAGGCGCAGCCGGTCTCGGCCGCGAGATTCAGGTCACGCTCCACCTGGCGCCACTCGCTCTCCGACGAGATGCCCCGGTGGCCGTGGGCCTTCGCGTACTGCCCGTCGTGGATGTATCCGCCGCGCAGGAGCGCGTTTACCTCACAGTGGGCCACGATCATTTTGCCCAGAGCCCTGGCCCTTCGCATGGCCTCGCGCATCATGGCGTCGGACTGGACGCCGTGCCCGTCGTCGGAGAAGGCCACCGCGTCGCTGAGGTTTTCCATGTCGGAGAGAACCTCGCCCTTCTCGCCCACGGTCACCGCGGCGTAGGGGAAAACGTCCACCACGGCGTCCCGCCGGATGATGGCAAGCTCCTCGTCCAGGTGCTCGCGGGAATCCGGCACGGGATCCAGGTTCGGCATGGAGCAGACGGCGGTGTAGCCCCCCGCCGCGGCCGCCATGGAGCCGGTGCGTATGGTCTCCTTATAAGAAAAACCCGGCTCTCTGAAATGCACATGCACATCACAGAAGCCGGGAAAAACAGTGAGTCCGTCGGTATTGTCGGAAAAAGAGGAAGCCGCGAGAGCGGCACGGATACCGCCGACAAAATCTGTTCCGTATGCCTTGACGAAGGTAAAATCCATCGTGCCCTCCCAAAGAAAAAAACTGCCCTGCTTGCGGCAAGACAGCGGACAGACGGGCGCACTGCGCCCTATACACTTGCATCTTGCCGACCTCTCGGATCGCCTTAAAGATCGTATGCAGTATAGCAAAAAGGGGGCTTTTCTGTCAATTGACGAAACGCCCGAACTCGGCCCCGCCCGGGCGCGGCGCTTTGTCCAGCTTGTCAAAAGTCCTCCCGCGGCGCTGGTGCGGGAAAAAACAGAAGGCGGGGATTGACACCGTGTCAGAATGCTGGTATCATAGTTCTGACATTGTGTCAATACAGATCCTGAGGGGAGGAGACAGATATGCCGAAAGGATCTGCGGAGCTGACCCAGGCGCGGCGGGAGGAGATCCTGGCCGCCTGCCGGAAGCTCTATGAGACCAGGAGCTTCAAGGAGATCACGCTCAAGGATATCGGACAGCAGACCTCCTTTACCCGCACTTCGATCTACAACTACTTTGAAACGAAGGAGGAGATCTTCCTCGCGCTGTTTCAGCGGGAGTACGAGCTGTTTGCCGGGGATCTGGATGCGCTCTGCCGGCGGGAGGAGACGCTCTCAAAGGACGCGCTGTCCGCGGCGCTGGCCAGGGCGCTGGAAAACCGCCCCCTGATGCTCAAGCTGCTGAGCATGAACCTCTATGACATGGAGGCAAACTCCCGCATGGAGCGGCTGGTGGAATTCAAGACGGCCTACGGGGAGTCGAAGAAAGCGCTGGACCGCTGCCTGATGAAGTTTGCCCCCAACCTGGACGAGAGCGGCCGCCAGACCTTCCTGTACGCGTTTTTGCCCTTTGTCTACGGACTCTACCCCTACACGGTGGTGACGGAAAAACAGCGGGAGGCCATGAAAGAGGCGGGGATCGACTATACCTATATGAGCACCTACGAGATGGCCTACGCCTTTCTCAAAACCATGCTGGGAGGATTGACATGATCACAGTGAATCTCTACTACACCGGGGCAAACGGCGCGGCCCGCGCCTTTGCCGAGGAGATGGTCGCAAGCGGCGTCGCCGCGGCCATCCGCGCCGAGGACGGCAACCTGCGCTACGAGTACTTCTTGCCGATGGACGACCCCGAGACCGTGCTGCTCATCGACCAGTGGCGGGATCAGGCGGCCATCGACGCGCACCACGCCTCCCCCATGATGGGGCAGATCGCGGCGCTGCGGGAAAAGTACGACCTGCACATGAAGGCCGAGCGCTTCCTCTCCGACTTAAGCGGGCTGCCGGAGAAGGATATGCAGTATATCAAGCCTTGAAGGAGGATTACAATATGAGCGAGAAGATCACACAGACCGCGGGGCGGATGCAGTTGGGCGAGTTTGCCCCGATGTTCGCCCACCTCAACGACGACGTGCTCTTTGGGGAGGTCTGGAACCAGGAGGCGCTGGACGTCAAGACCAAGTGCATCATCACCGTCGTGGCGCTGATGTCCTCGGGCGTCACGGATTCGTCCCTGGGCTACCACCTGCAGAACGCAAAGAACCACGGCGTGACGAAAGCGGAGATCGCCGCCGTCATCACCCACACCGCCATGTACGTCGGCTGGCCCAAGGGCTGGGCGGTCTTCCGCCAGGCCAAGGAGATCTGGAACGAGGAAGAACCCGTTTCCGTTGAAAAAGAATGATTTTTGACAACTGCAAAGGAGGAATAAACATGAGCAGCAAAAACCCCGCCCCCGGAAAAGACGGCAACAAGTACGTCCCCTATGACCAGCGCACGGGCGAGAGCGCCGTGGTGTTCTTTACCCGCGACCTGTCCGAGGAGGGCATGAAGAAAATCTACGACCGGGTCTCCTCCGTGCTGACCGGCAAGGTGGCCATCAAGCTGCACACCGGCGAGGCCCAGGGCCCCAACATCATCCCCCGCCCCTGGGTCAAGGAGCTGATCGACACCCGGCTTCCGGATGCGACGATCATCGAAACCAACACCTACTACGAGGGAAGCCGCTACACCACCGAGGCCCACCGCAAGACCCTGGAGGTCAACGGCTGGACCTTCTGCCCCGTGGACATCACGGACAGTGAGGGCGTGGCCGCGCTGCCGGTCAAGGGCGGCAAGTGGTTTCAAGAGATGCATGTCGGCAAGAGCATGTTAAACTACGACTCCCTGCTGGTGCTGACTCACTTCAAGGGCCACATGATGGGCGGCTTCGGCGGCAGCAACAAGAACATCGGCATCGGCTGCGCGGACGGCCGCGTGGGCAAGAAGGAGATCCACACCCGCCCGGACGCCGGCATGTGGAGCATCTCCGAGGAGGAGCTGATGGAGCGCATCAGCGAGAGCACCAAGGCCACCATCGACTTCTTTGCACCGCACGTCTGCTACATCAACACCATGCGCAACATGTCCGTCGACTGCGACTGCGCCGGCCCCGGCGCGGATCCCGTGGTCACCCCGGACGTGGGGATCCTGGCGTCTCTGGATATCCTCGCGGTGGACAACGCCTGCATGGACCTGATCTACAACCTGCCCGAGGGGGCGGGCAAAGCGCTGATCGAGCGTGTGGAGACCCGCCACGGCCTGCGTCAGCTCAGCTACATGAAGGAGCTGGGCATGGGCCACGACCGCTATACCCTCATCGACATCGACAACGACGACGCCGTCATCACCGCGGCCGAGGCGGTCAAGGATGTGGAGCCCTGCTGGAAGCCCGACCGCTACAACACCTTCTGGGGCCGCAACAAGCACAAATAAGGAGGAAACACGTTGAAACTGATTGCCTATTTTTCCGCCAGCGGCAGCACCGCGAAGCTGGCAAAGACCCTGGCCGCCGCGGCGGACGCGGTGCTCTATGAGATCAGACCCGAGACGCCCTACGAGCGGCGCGATCTGAACTGGATGGACAAGAAGGCCCGCAGCACCGTGGAGATGCAGGATCCGGGCTGCCGCCCCGCCCTGGCCGACACCGCCGCCCCTGTCGGGGACGCGGACGTGGTCTTCCTGGGCTTTCCCATCTGGTGGTACCGGGAGCCGAGCATCATCGACAGCTTCCTGGAAGCCTATGACTTTTCCGGCAAGACCGTGGTGCCTTTCTTCACCTCGGGCGGCAGCGGCCTCGGCGAGGGGCAGGGTCGTATCGAGAAACTGGCAAAGGGCGCAAAGGTCCTCAGCGGCAAGCGCTTTTCCGCCCGCGCGGACGAGAAGGAGCTCAAGGCCTGGATCGCCGGGCTGAACCTGGACTGACCGAGGGAAACCCATGAAAAAACGGATTTCCCTTTTCCTGGCGCTTGCGCTGATCGTTGTATGCACTGGCTGCGGCGGCGCGCCCGCGCCCACTCCGGCGCCCACCGAAGCTGCCGCCGCCCCGGTCCCTGCCGCGGCACCGGCGGCGGAGACCCGGACCGAGGCGGAGCCGACACAGGAGAACAAAGTCATGGTCGTCTATTTCTCGGTCACCGGGACCACCCGGGGCGTGGCGGAGAAGATCGCGGCGCTCACCGGCGGCGAGCTTGCGGAGATCGTCCCGGCCCAGCCCTACACCGCGGAGGACTTAAACTACAACGACCATACCACCCGCGCCACCGTGGAGCAGAACACCGCGGATGCCCGCCCGGAGATCGCAAATGAGATCTCCCTGGACGGCTGCACCACCGTGTATCTCGGCTACCCCATCTGGTGGGGACAGGCCCCGCGCATTGTGAGCCGCTTTGTGGAGAGCCATGACTTTACCGGCATGACCGTGATCCCATTCTGCACCTCAGGCAGCAGCGGTGCCGGGCGCACCGGCGAGACCCTGGGCGAGCAGGCCGGGACGGGCACTTTTGTCTCCTCCACCCGGCTGAGCGCGGGCGTCTCCGACGGCGAGCTGCAAAAGTGGATCGACAGCGTGAGCTGATTTGACTTTCGGACAGGAGGACCGTGCTGTACAGGCCAGGAGAAAAAAGAACACCCGGATGATTGTCGACGCCCTGCTGCCTGTCCTTCTGCGCTGTCTGAAAAAGCCCGGTGACTCCGGTCTGACCAAACGGAAAATGCGAGGATAATGCAGATGAACTACAGGATCGTTGACAAAGAGACCTACTATCGAAAGGGCGTGTTCCGCCACTTCTCGGAGGATTGCAAGTGCTCCACCTCCATGACGGCGCGCATCGACGTTACAAAGCTGGCTGCGTATTCCCGGAGGACGGGCACCCGGTTTTCCCTCAACTTTCTGTATCTGCTCTCCAAGGTGCTCAACTCCCGCGAGGATTACAGGATGGGGTATCTCTGGCAGACGGACGAACTGATCTGCTATGATACGATCCATCCGACCCAGTATGTCTTTCATGAGGACACGGAAACCTGCACCGTGGTATACACCGTGTACTGTGAGGACTATGACAGGTTTTACAAGGATGCCCTGCGGGATGTGGAAGAGGCAAAGAAAACAAGGGAGTACGGACTGGACGCCGAAAACCATCCCAACTGGTTTGACGCCTCGTACATCCCGTGGCTCTCCTACGACGCGCTGAACATCGAGCTGCCGGACGGCTACCTGTATTTTGCGCCCATCGTCAATTGGGGCAAGTACCGGGAGGAAAACGGCCGGCTTATGATGCCGTTGAGCATTCGGCTGAACCATGCGATCGCAGACGGGTATCTGATTGCTAAGGTGTTTGACCTCTTGCAGAAGGAAATCGAGGCGTTTGTGAAGGGCTGAGCTCAGACAGCCCGGAGAGCGGCTGCATATGAAAAAATCCACCGACCTTAGTCGGTGGATTTTTTCATATGGGGGCGGTTCAGTGCTGCTCCTCCAGGAGCTTGACCAGCTTGCGCAGGGCCTTGCCCCGGTGACTGATGGTGTTTTTCTCCTCGGGGGAGATCTGGGCGGAGGTGCAGCCGTACTCCGGCAGGAAGAACAGCGGGTCATAGCCGAAGCCGTTGGTGCCTTTCTCCTCCTGGCCGATCTCGCCGTAGAAGTAGTCCTCCGCGGTCAGCATCTTTCCGTCGGGCCAGCAGAGAGCAATGGCGCAGGTGTAGTGCGCAGCGCGGTTCTCAACCCCCTGAAGCTTCTGCAGCAGCAGGCGGTTGTTGGCCTTGTCGTCCCCGTGTACGCCGGAAAAGCGGGCCGAGTAGATGCCCGGCGCTCCGTCAAGCGCGTCGACGCAGATGCCGCTGTCATCGGCAATGGCGGCGTGGCCGGAGATCTCCGCCAGCTCCCTTGCCTTCTTGACGGCGTTTTCCATGAAGGTGGTGCCGTCCTCCACGGTCTCGTGTTCGATGCCGGCCTCCCGCATGGACTGCACGTCGTCAAAGAACGGGGAGAGGATCGCCTTCATCTCGGTGAGCTTATGGGCGTTGTTGGATGCGATGATGAGTTTCATTACAAATAACTCCAATCCTTATAGGCTCCCCTGCCTAAGGGGAGCTGGCGCGAAGCGCCTGAGGGGTTCGCCCCGTCCTGCACTCCGTGCGTTTGGGACGAATGAGGTGAGAAGCGAAGCTGCAAAGCGATTAAAACAGTCCGGAGATGACCCCGTTTTCGTCCACGTCGATCTTCTCGGCGGCGGGGACTCTCGGCAGGCCGGGCATGGTCATGATGTCGCCGGTGAGGGCCACCACAAAGCCCGCGCCTGCGGAGACCTTCGCGGATTTGATGGTGACGACAAAGTCCTCCGGAGCGCCCAGCTTGGTGGGATCGTCGGAAAAGCTGTACTGGGTCTTGGCGATGCAGACGGGGTAAGAGCCGTAGCCCAGCTCCTCCAGGCGCTGCAGCTGCTTTGCCGCGGCAGGCAGGACGGAGATGTCCTTGCCGCCGTAGATGCGCTTTGTCACGGTGCGGAGCTTTTCCTCCAGACTCAGCTCCAGCGGGTAGGAGAAGCTGAAGTCGTTCTCCCCCTCCTCGCAGAGGCGGACGACCTCCTCGGCCAGCTCCACGCCGCCCTTGCCGCCGTCGGCCCAGACGGTGGAGAGGCGGACGTTCACGCCGAGCTCGGCGCACTTGTCCATGATAAAGCGGATCTCGCTGTCGGTGTCCGTGGGGAAGCGGTTGACCGCCACCACGCAGGGCAGCTTGTAGACGTTCTTGATGTTGGAGACGTGGCGCAGCAGATTGGGAACGCCTTTCTCCAGCGCCTCGAGATTCTCCTCGCCCAGGGCGGTCTTGGGCAGGCCGCCGTGCATCTTGAGCGCGCGCACGGTCGCGACCACGACCACCGCGTCGGGCTTGAGACCCGCGGCGCGGCACTTGATGTCCAGAAACTTCTCCGCGCCCAGATCCGCGCCGAAGCCGGCCTCAGTGACGGTGTAGTCGCCGCACTTGAGGGCCATGCGGGTGGCGAGGACCGAGTTGCAGCCGTGGGCAATGTTGGCAAAGGGGCCGCCGTGAACAAAGGCGGGGGTGCCCTCCAGGGTCTGGACCAGGTTGGGCTTGAGCGCGTCCTTCAAAAGCGCGGTCATGGCGCCCTGGGCCTTGAGATCCCCGGCGGTGACGGGCTCGTCCTTGTAGGTGTAGGCCACGACGATCTTGCTCAGGCGCTCCTTGAGGTCGGAGACGGAGGAGGCCAGGCACATGATGGCCATGACCTCGGTGGCGACGGTGATGTCAAAGCCGTCCTCCCGGGGCACGCCGTGGGCCTTGCCGCCCAGACCGTCCACGATGTTTCTCAGCTGCCGGTCGTTCATGTCCATGCAGCGCTTCCAGACGATGCGTCTGGGGTCGATGTTCAGGGCGTTGCCCTGCTGGATGTGGTTGTCCAGCATGGCGGCCAGCAGGTTGTTGGCCGCGGTCATGGCGTGGATGTCACCGGTGAAGTGGAGGTTGATGTCCTCCATGGGCACCACCTGGGCGTAGCCGCCGCCGCAGGCGCCGCCCTTGATGCCGAACACGGGGCCCAGGGAGGGCTCCCGCATGGCCACCACAGAGGCCTTGCCGAGCTGCCGGAGGCCGTCGGCCAGACCGATGGTCGTGGTGGTCTTGCCCTCGCCGGCGGGGGTGGGGGTGATGGCGGTGACCAGGATCAGCTTGCCGTCGGGCCTTTTGGACTCCGTGAGGAAGCGGAAATCGACCTTGGCCTTGTACCGGCCATACTGCTCGAGGAAGTCTTCACCGATGCCCGCGGTCTTTGCAATGTCAAAGATGGGGCGCATGGGACAGCGCTGGGCAATTTCAATGTCGCTGAGAAAGGCCATGGCGGTTGATCTCCTTTTTTAGTTGAAGTATTTTACGGCGGAGGCGAACATCTTCATGTCGTACGCGCCGGGCACGTTTTTGTACAGACCCGCGCCGATGCGCTCGGCGTGGCCCATCTTGCCGAAGACTCTGCCGTCGGGGGAGGTGAGACCCTCGATGGCGAAGAGGGAATTGTTGGGGTTGAAGTGCACGTCGTCGGTGGCATTGCCGTCGAGATCGACATACTGGGTGGCGATCTGACCGTTTTCGGCCAGCTCCAGAGCCAGGGACTCGGGCATCAGAACGCGGCCCTCGCCGTGGGAGATGGGGACGGAGTAGATCTCACCCACCTCGGTGCCGGCCAGCCACGGGCTCTTGTTGGAGGCGACGCGCACCCGCACGATGCGGGACTGGTGGCGGCCGATGCTGTTGAAGGAGAGCGTGGGAGAATTCTCGTCCGCGTCCGTGATCTTGCCAAAGGGCACCAGCCCCAGCTTGATGAGGGCCTGGAAGCCGTTGCAGATGCCGCAGACGAGGCCGTCCCGCTTTTCCAGCAGCTCGGTGACCTGCTCGCGGATCTCGGGGTTTCTGAAGAAGGCGGTGATGAACTTGCCGCTGCCGTCGGGCTCGTCGCCGCCGGAGAAGCCGCCGGGGATGAAGATCATCTGGGAGTCCTTCAGCCGCGCTGCAAAGCGCTCCACGCTGCGGGCGATGTGGGCGCTCGTCAGGTTGGAGATCACCATGATCTCGGGCTCGCCGCCGGCGTCCGCCACGGCCTTGGCGCTGTCATACTCGCAGTTGGTGCCGGGGAAGACGGGGATGAGCACCCGGGGCCTGGCGCACTTGACAGCGGGAGCGGGCCGGCTCCCGGCGGTGTAGGAGAAGTTCAAAATCTCCTTCCCCTCCGTGGGGATGTTGCAGGGGTAGACGCTCTCGAGCTTGTTTTCATACAGGGCCTGGAGTTCGTCAAGACGCAGGGTCTCGCCGCCGCGGGTGAAGACGGGCTCCGCGGTGATTGTGCCCAGGCCGGGCAGGCCGCAGTCCTCGGTCAGCTCCAGCAGGAAGGCGCCGTAGCGGTAGCCGAAGAGGGTTTCCAGCGGAACGTCCTCCTCAAAGGCAAAGCCGAGGGAGTTGCCCAGGGCCATCTTCAAAACCGCCTCGGCCGCGCCGCCGTAGCCGGGGGTGTAGGCCGCGACCGCCTTGCCGCTTTGCAGCAGGCTGTGTACGGTCTCAAAGGTTTTCAGCAGGCTCTCCGCCGTGGGGAGTCCTTTTTTGTCATAATCCGGGCAGAGCAGCGCGACCCTGTGGCCCGCCGCCTTGAACTCATTGGGGACAATGTCGCCGGTCTTGGCCGTGGTGACGGCAAAGGAGATCAGCGTGGGCGGCACGTCCAGCTTCTCAAAGGAGCCGGACATGGAGTCCTTGCCGCCGATGGCGGCCACGCCCAGGGCCATCTGCGCCCGGAAGGCGCCGAGCAGGGCGGCCACGGGCTTGCCCCAGCGGCTGGGCTCATGGCGCAGGCGCTCAAAGTACTCCTGGAAGGAGAGATAGACGTCCTCAAACTTCGCGCCGGTGGCGACGAGCTTGGATACGCTCTCCACCACGGCCAGATACGCCCCGTGGTAGGGGCTCTTTTCGGAGAGCCAGGGATTGAAGCCCCAGGCCATCAGACTGCAGTCGTCCGTGTGCTTCTGCTCCACGGAGATTTTCTGCACCATGGCCTGGATGGGGGTGAGCTGGTGTTTGCCGCCGAAGGGCATGAGCACAGTGCCGGCGCCGATGGTGGAGTCAAAGCGCTCGGAAAGTCCCCGGCGGGAGCAGACGTTGAGATCTCCCGCCAGCTCCCTCATCCCGGCGGCAAAGTTTGCGGGGATGGCCTTCTGGAAGTCCTGCGGTTTTTCCACGTGGGCCTCCGCGTGCTTCTCGGCGCCGTTGGTGTTGAGGAAGGCGCGGCTGAGATCGGCCACCACCTGCCCCTTCCAGTGCATGACCATGCGCGGGGACTCGGTGACAGCGGCAAGCAGCGTGGCCTCCAGATTCTCCTGCTCGGCCAGGGCCAGGAAGGCGTCCAGGTTCTCCGGCTCAATGACCACGGCCATGCGCTCCTGGGACTCGCTGATGGCAAGCTCGGTGCCGTCGAGACCCTCGTACTTTTTGGGCACGGCGTCGAGGTTGATGTCCAGGCCGTCGGCAAGCTCGCCCACGGCCACGGACACGCCGCCCGCGCCAAAGTCGTTGCAGCGCTTGATCATCCGGCTGGCCTCGGGATTGCGGAACAGGCGCTGGAGCTTGCGCTCCTCGGGGGCGTTGCCCTTCTGCACCTCGGCCCCGCAGCTGGAGAGGGAGGCGACCGTGTGGGACTTGGAGGAGCCGGTGGCCCCGCCGATGCCGTCGCGCCCGGTGCGGCCGCCCAGCAGGATCACGAGATCTCCGGGGGCGGGGCGCTCCCGCCGGACATTTTTCGCGGGGGCCGCGGCGATGACCGCGCCGACCTCCATGCGCTTGGCCGCATAGCCGGGGTGGTAGAGCTCGTCGACGATGCCGGTGGCAAGGCCGATCTGGTTGCCGTAGGAGGAGTAGCCCGCCGCGGCGGTGGTGACGAGCTTCCGCTGGGGAAGCTTGCCCTTGAGCGTCTGGCTCACGGGGGCGAGGGGGTCCGCCGCGCCGGTCACGCGCATGGCGCCGTAGACGTAGCTGCGGCCGGAGAGCGGGTCGCGGATGGCGCCGCCGATGCAGGTGGCGGCCCCGCCGAAGGGCTCGATCTCGGTCGGGTGGTTGTGGGTCTCGTTCTTGAACAGAAGCAGCCAGGGCTCCTTCACGCCGTCGACATCCACGTCGATCTTCACGGTGCAGGCGTTGATCTCCTCGGACTCGTCGAGCATCTCGAGCTTGCCGGCCTTCTTCAGGGCGCGGACGGCGAGAGTGCCCATGTCCATGAGGTTGACGGGCTTGTTGCGGCCGATGGCCTTGCGGGTGGCAAGGTAGTCCTCAAAGCTGGCCTGGATCTCGGGGTCGTCAAAGGTCACCTTGTCGAGCGTGGTCATAAAGGTGGTGTGGCGGCAGTGATCGGACCAGTAGGTGTCGATGATCTTGATTTCGGTGATGGTGGGGATGCGCCCCTCGTAGTGGAAGTAATCCCGGGTAAAGCGCAGATCGTCCACGTCCATGGCAAGGCCGCGCTCGTCGATGAAGATGGCCAGAGCCTCGTTGTCCATGTCCATCAGCTGGGGGAGAGACTCCACGGTCTCGGGCATGTCATAGGTGACGGCCAGGGTCTCTGGCTTGCCGAGGGACGCCTCCCGCGCTTCCACGGGGTTGATGACGTAGTGCTTGACGGTCTCCAGCTCCGCGTCTGTGAGCGCACCGGAGAGGACATAGACCTTGGCGGTGCGCACGGCGGGGCGCTCGCCCCTGGAGAGGATCTGGATGCACTGGGCGGCGGAGTCAGCCCGCTGGTCAAACTGACCGGGCAGATACTCCACGGCAAAGACGGCGCCGTCTGCCTCCAGGGTGTCATAGACCAGGTCCACCTGGGGCTCGGAGAAGACGGTCTTCTTGGCATACTCGAAAAGCTCCGGGTCGAGATTTTCCACGTCGTAGCGGTTGATGACCCGCAGACCCGTGAGGGCCTTCACGCCCAGCAGATTGGTAAGCTCGCCAAGCAGGGAAGCGGCCTCGTGGGCCAGCTCAGGCTTTTTTTCCACATAAACTCTGTATACCATCAGCTCTGCTCCTTGTATGCTCTCAGCGCCCGCTGGCCGATGTCACGGCGGCAGAAGGCGTTCTGGAAATGGATCTGATCGGCCAAGCGGTAGGCCTCGCCGATGGCGGCGGGCAGGGAGGCGGCCACGGCCGTTACGCCGAGGACACGGCCGCCGCTGGTGAACAGCTTTTCGCCCTCCCGCCGGGCGCCCGCCACATAGACGTGGTCGGCAACGGCCTCGGGGATGGTGATTTCATACCCTTTCTCGTAGTGCTCCGGGTAGCCCTCGGAGGCGAGGATCACGCAGCAGGCGTGCTTGTCAGAGAATTTGACTTCGGTGTCCTTCAGGGTGCCGTCGGTGGTGGCGCGCATCACGGTGTAGAGGTCGCTCTCCAGCAGCGGCAGAACCACCTGGGTTTCCGGGTCGCCGAAGCGGCAGTTGTACTCAATGACCATGGGGCCCTTTTCGGTGAGCATCAGACCGAAGTAGAGGCAGCCCGTGAAGGGCCGGCCCTCGGCCTTCATGGCGCGGATGGTGGGCAGGAAGATCTTCTCCATGCACTCGTTCGCGATCTCTCTGGTGTAGTAGGGATTGGGGGCCACGGTGCCCATGCCGCCGGTATTGAGACCTTTGTCGTTGTCCAGGGCACGCTTGTGGTCCATGGAGGACACCATGGGGATGAGGGTCTCCCCGTCGGTGAAGGACAGCACGGAGACCTCCGGCCCGGTGAGGTATTCCTCGATGACAACGCGCGCGCCGCTCTGGCCGAACTTGCCGTCGAGCATCATGGAGGAGACGGCCTCCTCAGCCTCCTCGCGCGTCTCGCAGATGACGACGCCCTTGCCCAGAGCCAGGCCGTCGGCCTTGACCACGGCGGGCAGGGGGCAGCTTTTGACATAGCGCAGGGCTTCCTCCGCGTCCTCAAAGATCTCGCAGGCGGCGGTGGGGATGCTGTACTTCTGCATCAGGCGCTTGGAGAAGATCTTGCTGCCCTCGATGATGGCGGCGTTGGCCTTCGGGCCGAAGCAGGGGATGCCGACGGCGTTCAGCGCGTCCACCGCGCCCAGCACCAGCGGATCGTCCGGCGCAACCACGGCGTAGTCGATCTTGTTCTCCTGCGCGAAGGCCACGATCTTGTCGATCTCCTTGGCCCCGATGGGCACGCACACGGCGTCGCCCTCCATGCCGCCGTTGCCCGGCAGGGCATAGACGGTCTCGATGGCGGGGTTTTCGCGCAGCTTCTTGATAATGGCGTGTTCGCGGCCTCCGCCGCCCACAACCAGAATGTTCATATCGCTTCTCCTCCAATTGATCAAAGACAGATTATGCAGTCAGCGTTTGTCATCACGTCATTGCGAACCAGTCCGAAGACTGGTGTGGCAATCCGCTTCGCCTTTTGTTTTACAAAAGGCGGAGCTGTGAAAACCCGGAGTCGTCCGCGTGAGAAACGGATTCCCACGCCAGTGTGTGCACTGGCTCGGAATGACGAAGCATGGCAACATTGCAGGCGCGATTTCGTTTTGCAAACGAATACTTTTTAGTGGTGGAACAGGCGCATGTGCGTAAAGCACATGACCATGTCGTACTTGTCGCAGGCCTCGATCACCAGGTCGTCCCGGATGGAGCCGCCGGGCTGGGCGACATAGGAGACACCGGAGAGCCTGGCCCGCTCGATGTTGTCGGAGAAGGGGAAGAAGGCGTCGGAGCCCAGGGACACGCCGGTGATCCCATCCAGATACGCGCGCTTTTCTTCGTCGGTGAGGGGGGCGGGCCGCTCGGTGAAGTAGCGCTGCCACACGCCCTCGGCGCAGACATCCTCTTCGCTCTTGTTGATGTAGTTGTCGACGACGTTGTTGCGGTCGGCTCGGCCCAGCTCCGGCTTGAAGGGGAGGTTCAAAACCTTGTCCGACTGGCGCAGGAAGAAGCTGTCGGCCTTGGTGCCGGCAAGCCGCGTGCAGTGGATGCGGCTCTGCTGCCCGGCGCCCACGCCCACGGTCTGCCCGCCGAAGGCGTAGCAGACGGAGTTGGACTGGGTATACTTGAGGGTGATGAGGGAGACGATGAGATCGAGCTTCGCACTCTCGGGCAGCTCCTTGTTCTTCGTCACGATCTCCTCCAGCAGGGGGCGGCCAATCTCAAAATTGTTGCGCCCCTGCTCGAAAGTGATGCCGAAGACCTGCTTGTGCTCCTGGGGATCGGGGATGTAGTCGGGGTCGATCCTGACGATGTTGTAATTGCCGTTTCGCTTGCTCTTGAGGATTTCCAGAGCCTCGGGCTCGTAGCCGGGGGCGATGATGCCGTCGGAGACCTCGCGCTTGATGATCTTCGCGGTGGTCACGTCGCAGACCTCCGACAGGGCGATCCAGTCGCCGAAGGAGCTCATGCGGTCGGTGCCGCGGGCGCGGGCGTAGGCGCAGGCCAGGGGGCTGTCGTTGAGCCCCTCGATGTCGTCGACAAAGCAGGCCTTCATGAGCTTTTCGTCCATGGGCAGGCCGAGGGCCGCGCCGCTGGGGGAGACATGCTTGAAGGAGGCGGCGCAGGGCAGACCCGCCGCGGCCTTGAGTTCGCGAACGAGCTGCCAGGAGTTGAAGGCGTCGAGGAAGTTGATGTAGCCGGGGCGGCCGCAGAGAATCTCGATGGGGAGCTCGGAGCCGTCGTGCATGTAGATCTTCGCGGGCTTCTGGTTGGGGTTGCAGCCGTATTTCAGTTCAAATTCCTTCATGGGGCACCTCACTTGTTTTTGTTGAGCAGCCGGTCTTCAAAGTCGCCGGTCGCGCAGTCGGTGTAGCGGACGTAGAGGGAGATTTTGTTGCCCTGGTCCAGACTCTCCCAGAGGCGGGAGGTGAAGGCGTCGATATCGTCGGTCATCTCCATGCGCTCCGGCTCGCCCTGGAAGGAGGGGATGGGGGCGCCGTCGCAGACGTAGGTGTGCAGGAAGTGGCCGAGACCCGGCAGCGCCGGGTAGTCAAAGAGGAAGCGGCAGCAGGCGGAGCCGTCCGCGTCCGCGCTCTTGAGAATGCTGAGGGAGTAGGTGAAATCGCCGTTTGCAAAGGTGATCTCTCCGCTGATGCGGGGGGTGAGATTGGGGGCGTCCGGCTCAAAGCAGCGGGCTTTCAGGGCCTCGTGGAAGCCGACGCCGTTCTTGTGGCCCTCCCAGACGGTGTCCGTCTGGTCGCCGTTGGTGACGATGAGCTTGTTTTCCCAGGTGCGCAGCGCCGCGTAGATGATGAGGGAGGGATCCTTGACCTTGCTCTCGTCGAAGGGGCGGGTGTAGAGCACGCCGTCGTCCAGGGCGAAAACGCGGTTGCGGGAGTTTTCGGAGCGGCCCATGATGAAGTAGGCCGTGACGGCCTTCCTGCCGTCGGGGGTGCGGCCGAGGACGATGCCTCTGCCGACATAGGAGTTGCCCGCGATCAGTTCTTCGGGGGTGTTGATCTTGTAGATGTCCATACCTTATTCATTCCTTTCCCGGCTGAGGCGTTCCGCCACCAGCTGCGTTGCCTGCGGAAGGAGAATCCATTCCGCCTGTTCCATGACCCGGCGCTGGAGTGTTTCCGGCGTGTCGCCGGGCTGGATCTCCACCGCCTTCTGGAGGAGAATCTGTCCTCCGTCGGGGATCTCGTTGACGTAGTGTACGGTGGCGCCTGTTACCTTGACGCCGTAGGCGAGGGCGGCCTCGTGGACCTTCAGGCCGTAATAGCCCTTGCCGCAGAAGGAGGGGATGAGCGCGGGGTGTACGTTGAGGATGCGATCGGGCCAGCGGCGCGTAAAGTCCGCCGAGAGGATGGACAGGAAGCCCGCCAGGACGATCATGTCGATGGCATGCTCCTCCAGCGCGGCGAGGATCTTCGCTTCAAACTCGGCCTGACCGGCGCAGTCCTTCCGGGAGACCACCACGCTGGGGATGCCGGCCTTTTCGGCCCGTTCCAGGGCGTAGACCCCGGGCTTGCTGGCGACCACCAGGGCCAGGTGCCCGCTGTGGATCTGCCCTGCCTGCTCCGCGTCGATCAGCGCCTGGAGATTGGTGCCGCCGCCGGAGACGAAAACCGCGATCTGAATCATGCTTTTGCTCCTTTTCCCCAGAGATTCAGCCCCGGCAGCAGCATGGCGCCCAGGGCGTTGCCGATGATGACAAGCCACAGAAAGACGAAGGCTTTCAGGGACACGATGCCGGAGACGGCAAAGTAGAACATGTCCGCGATGGAGTGCTCAAAGCCCGAGAGGATGAACACCGGGATGCAGAAGAGGATGCCGAGAGGGCTCTGCCGCTCCTTCCAGATGCTCACGGCCAGATACATCAGTATCCCGCAGAAGGCGCCGCGCACCAGTACGGCGGCGGGGGGCAGGCTGAGCTTGGCCTGGCAGAGCTTCCCGGCGGTCTCGGCATAGGCCGGGAGGGCAAGGCGCAGCACCAGACCGCAGAGGAAGGTGCCGATGAGATTGCCGAGCAGGCCCGCAAACAGAAGCTGCAGGGCGGGTCTGCTATGCTCCTCGGGCACGAAGCCCACCTTGCCGGTAAAGAGGGCGTAGCCCTTCATGCAGATGCAGAGCAGGGCCACGGAGAAGAGCACCGCGCCGACCACCCGGTTATCTGTGGCGAGAAAGACGCTGCCGCCGAGGGCGATGCAGATCCCGGCGGAGACGCCGCTGAGCGTATCTCTCAGCATAGGACCACCTTGTCCGCGCCCTCGGTGATCTCACCGAGGACATAGGCGTCCTCACCCTGCCCGCGCAGGACGGCGAGCGCCGCGTCCGCGTCCTCTTTGGAGACGACAACGCTCATGCCCACGCCCATGTTGAAGGTGTTGAACATATCGCGCTCGGGGATGCCGCCGGCCTTCTGGATGAGCGCGAAGATGGGAGGGGTTTTCACCGCGGCCTTCTCGATCTTCGCGCAGAGCCCGTCCGGAATGGAGCGGGGGATGTTCTCATAGAAGCCGCCGCCGGTGATGTGGCTGACGCCCTTGACAAAGACCTTCTCAAACAGGGCCAGCATGGGCTTGACGTAAATTTTCGTCGGGGTCAGCAGGGTCTCGCCGATTCCCTTGCCGCCGAGTTCGGCCAGGGGGGAGACGATGTCGGCCTCACCCACGCGGAAGACCTTGCGCACCAGGGAGAAGCCGTTGGAGTGTACGCCGCTGGAGGGCAGGGCCAGCACCACGTCGCCGGGGCGCATGGTCTTGTTGTCCAGGATCTTTTCGCGGTCGACCACGCCTACGCAAAAGCCAGCCAGATCGTACTCGTCCTCCGGGTAGAAGCCGGGCATCTCGGCGGTCTCACCGCCGATGAGGGCGGCGCCGGACTGGACGCAGCCCTCACTGACGCCCTTGACAATGGCCTCGATGCGCTCCGGCACGTTCTTGCCGCAGGCGATGTAGTCCAGGAAGAACAGGGGCTTTGCGCCGCAGCAGAGCACGTCGTTGACGCACATGGCCACGCAGTCGATGCCCACGGTGTCGTGCTTGTCCAGCAGGAAGGCGAGCTTGAGCTTGGTGCCCACGCCGTCGGTGCCGGAGACCAGCACCGGGCGCGCCATGCCCTTGACGTCCAGCTCGAAGAGACCCCCGAAGCCGCCGATGTCGGACACGACGCCGGAGGTGAGAGTTCTCGCGATGTGGGACTTCATCAGCTCCACGGCCTTGTAACCGGCCTCGATATCCACGCCGGCCGCGGCGTAGGAGGCAGAATGAGAATTGCTCATGGCGTTTCTCCTTGTGTGTTGATTGTTCTTCGTCATGGAGAGCCTGTATTGCGCGGAAATCCGCATCTCCTCTCTTGCGCGAATAGAATACGGGTTGCCACGCCAGTGTGCGCACTGGCTCGCAATGACGGGGGAGGCCCCATTTGCGAAAGGGGGCTGTCAGCGAAGCTGACTGAGGGATCGAACAGTACGCATCGCGGCTTCGATCCCTCCGGCCCTTCGGGCCACCTCCCTTTACGAAAGGGAGGCAAAGAAGAAATTATTCCTTGCCTGTCCAGCAGTAGGTGCAGATCTTGTCCCGGTCGATGCCGATGGCCTCCATCAGCCCGTCCAGACTCTGGTAACCCAGGGAGGCAAAGCCCAGCTTCTCGCAGATCGCGTGCAGCAGGCACTGGCCCCGCTCGGTACTGCAGTCGGCGTATTCCTCCAGGTGCCGTTCGCCCTCCTCGCCCTCGTTCTCGCGGACGATCTGGCGGGCCAGCAGATCCATTTCGGAGTTGGAGCGGGAAAAGTTCAAATACTTGCAGGCGTACATGATCGGCGGGCAGGCCGAGCGCATGTGAACCTCGGCGGCGCCGGACTCATAGAGAAAGTCGATGGTGCCCTTGAGCTGGGTGCCGCGGACGATGGAGTCATCCACAAACAGCAACTTCTTGCCCTCGATGAGCTCGGGCACGGGGATCAGCTTCATCTTGGCCACCTGATCGCGCACCTCCTGCCGGTCGGGCATGAAGGAGCGGGGCCAGGTGGGGGTATACTTGACAAAGGGACGGGCGTAGCTCTTGCCGCTGCGGTTGGCATAGCCGATGGCATGGGGCACGCCGGAGTCCGGCACGCCTGCCACATAATCGACCTTGGGCATGTTGCCGCGTGCGATCTCGTCTCTGGCCATGATCTCGCCGTTGCGGTAGCGCACGACCTCCACGTTCTGCCCCTCGTAGTTGGAGTTGGGGTAGCCGTAGTAGGTCCAGAGGAAGGCGCAGATGCGCATGTCCTTGCCGGCGGGAGAAAGCGTCTCAAAACCGTCGGCCGTGACGGAGACGATCTCTCCGGGCCCGAGCTCATAGGCGTCGGAATAGCCCAGCTTGTGATAGGCGAAGGACTCAAAGCTCACACAGTGGGCTCCGTCCTTTTTGCCGATGTGAACGGGGAGCCTCCCCAGCTTGTCGCGGGAGGCGATGAGGCCGTTTTCCGTCAGCAGCAGGATGGTGGCCGAACCGTCCACCAGCTCGTGTACGTTTTTCAGCCCCTCCACAAAGCTGTCCTTCTCGTTGATCAGGGCGGCAAACAGCTCCGTCTGGTTGACCTGGCCGGAGCTCATGGCCATGAACTGGGTGCCGTGGGCGGCAAAGTAGCGCTCAATGAGCGCGTCGGCGTTGTTGATGATGCCCACGGTGGTGATGGCGTAGAGCCCCAGGTGGGAGCGCACCAGCAGCGGCTGGGGGTCCATGTCGCTGATACAGCCGATGCCGCTGCAGCCGTGAAAGCCCGGCAGGTCCTTTTCAAACTTGGTGCGGAAGGGGGTGTTCTCAATGTTGTGAATCTGACGCTGGAAGCCGGTCTGCGCGTCGCGGACGATCATGCCCGCGCGGCGTGTGCCCAGGTGGGAGTGGTAGTCCACACCGAAGAACACGTCCATCACGCAGTCCTGCTTCGAGACTGCTCCGAAGAAACCGCCCATCAGGCAAAGAAGAGCTCGGAGAGCGTCATGGGATCGACATACGCGCCGTCCTTGTAAACGCGCATGTTGCCGGAGGCGATCTCATCAATGAGGATGACCTCGTCGCCCACGTAGCCGAACTCAAACTTGATGTCGTAGAGCTCCATGCCGCGCTTCGCCATCTCGTCGTTGACGATCTCAGTGATCTTCTGGGTCTGCTCCTTGAGAGAGTCGTACTGGGCCTCGCTCATGATGCCCAGCACCACCAGGCCGTCCTTGGTGACCAGGGGGTCGCCCAGGGCGTCGTTTTTGAAGGTGGTCTCCACGTAGTAGGGGAGCACGGCGCCCTCTTCCACATACTCGCCATAGCGGCGACGGAAGCTGCCGACGGCGCGGCGGCGGCAGATGACCTCCAGCCCGTGGCCGAAGACCTTGGCGGGGAGGACTTCCATGGTGACCTCGTCCAGATCGGCGGCGACGTAGTGGGTCTTGATGCCGGCCTCCTTGAGCTTTTCAAAGAAGTACATGCTCATCCGGAGGTTGACGCGGCCCACACCCTCGATGGTCAGGCCGACTTCGTTCATGCCGGGATCGAACACACCGTCCTTGCCGGTGCAGTCGTCCTTGAACTTCAGCAGGTAGTTGCCGTTAGAGAGCGCGTAGACATTCTTCGTTTTTCCGGTGTAAACCAGTTCCATTGTTTTTCCCTCCAGATTAAAGTTTTTCCAGAATGCTTCTATCCTTGTCCAGAACCTTGGCCATGTCGTTTGCGCGCTTGTCGTCCAGCTTCTTGGCAAGCACCGCGTCCTCCACGGCCAGGATCTGAACAGCTAACAGGGCGGCATTGGCAGCTCCGTCGATCGCCACGGTGGCAACAGGAAGCCCGGTGGGCATCTGTACCGTGGAGAGCAGAGCGTCAATCCCGCCCAGTCCAGCCGATTTGATGGGGATGCCGATGACAGGCAGCGTGGTACCCGCCGCCATGGCGCCGGCCAGATGCGCGGCCATACCCGCGGCCGCAATGATGGCGCCGAAGCCGTTTTGCCGCGCATTGACGGCAAAGTCTCTCGCCTCGACGGGGGTGCGGTGCGCGGAATAGACGTGCACCTCAAAGGGGACCTCAAACTCCCGCAGGATGTTCACGGCCTTCTGCACGACAGGCAGATCGCTGTCGCTGCCCATGATGATTCCGACTTTCTTCATGCGTGCTCCTCCAAAGAATAGAATGAAAAATGGGCGCACATTCAGCGGGAAGATCCTGTTGAAGTACGCCCAGACGGTCGGCAATTCCAGTCTCGCGCGTCCACGTGGTGAACTCCACTTTCGCAGAGCGCCGAGGGCGCTCCGGTCAAACCGTCAGGACATGCGGGGCTTCTACATTTTTTCCATGTTTATGATACCATAGCCGCCGAAAACAAGTCAAGAAACAATCTCCGCTCTCTTGGATATTTTGGCCGAACTTGGCACGAGCATTTTGTGCGAAATCACGAAAGAACTGTGCGCTTTGCAAAAAACGCACAGAAAGTTTTGAATTTTCCTACGGAGCATGTGCGTTTTGCACAGGGCGTTTCCGGAGCTCGAAAGGGCCGGCGGAGACAGCATACTCCGCGCATAAAAATACACCGCTCTCGGCGGCGTATTTCATTTGATCTCATCGAGTCTGGTCTGGATGGGGAGCGTCCCCTCCTCGGCCTGCCGGGCGGCGTCCAGCGGCGCAAGGCCCGGGGCATGGTAGCGGGTCACGCCATGTTCCGTGAGCCGCTCAAAGGCCGCGGGATCGGTGATCTTCCCGCAGGCCACGGCCTCGCAGTCATATTGCAGGGCAAGCGCCGCAAAGCCCAGCGGGTCTGGCCCCGGCCGCTCGGCCAGGATGGAGCCGTCGTCCGTCTCCAGCACCAGCAGGCGCGTACTCTCCTCCATTGCCGCCGGCACCGTCTCCGGACCGGCCGCCACCGCAATGCGCATTTGATCACTCCTTTGACCCGTTCGTCCACTCTATTATATACGCACGCGGGGCGCGTGGCAAGGAGGAAACCCGCCCGGCTTGCAAAGCCCGGGCGGGCATGCTATATTGAATAAAAACAGTTTGGAGGGATTTTCCATGAAATTTGCCTATCGCCCCAGAGGGGTCTGCTCCCAGCTGATGGAGTTTGAGGTGGAGGACGACAAAATCGTCTCCGTGACGGCCGTCGGCGGCTGCAACGGCAATCTGAAGGGGATCTCCAGCCTGCTCAAGGGCATGCCCGTTCAGGAGGCCGTCGACCGGCTGGAGGGCATCCGCTGCGGCGGCAAGGACACCTCCTGCCCCGATCAGATCGCAAGAGCCCTGAAGCAGTACCAGGCAGAACATGCGTAAAGCGGCTGCACTGCTGCTGACCCTGCTTCTGCTGACGGGCTGCGCCGCGCAGGGGAGCGGGGCGCCGACCCCGGCGCCCGC
>ONPY01000018.1 GCA_900319835.1 uncultured Eubacteriales bacterium
CGGGCGAATGACCCTTTGGGTCATTCGCTGCCAAACTTGTCGTTTGGCAGCGAGAACGATCGAATATGCGATCGTTCTCGCCATCCGGTGGTCATTATACTCCAACGCCGGAAGGACTTCAAGAAAAGCCTTTCGGCAGAAACCGAAAGGCTTTTTCTCAGCTGTTGAGGTATTTCACGGCGATGGCCGCCATGCCGGGGGCGCCGTATTTGAGGATGTCGTCGTCCGGGCACCACTTGGAGGAGTGCAGAGGCATGACCTCGTGGCCCTCCACGGGGCGGGTGTTGAGCCACATGAAGGTGGTAGGGATGCCGCCGACCAGGTGGTACTCGCTGAAGTCCTCGGAGCCGCTGGCTGGCGCGTCCATGTAGTAGCAGCTGTCCTCGCCCAGCTCCTCCTTGAGCGCGGCCTCGGCAAGCTCGGTGAGCTTGTCGTCGTTCTCCACGCAGGCGTAGCCGGTGTGGGCGGTCACCTCGATCTTGCAGCCGGAGATCTCCTCCACGCCCTTGGCGATGGCGAGGGTGTGCTCCCGGATGACCTTGGCCGTGTCGTTGTCATAGTAGCGGAAGCAGCCGCCGGCGGTGGCGTACTCGGGGATGATGTTGACCCGGGTGCCGCCCTGGATGGTGCCGACGGAGAGGATGCCGGTTTTCAGCGGGTCGATGTTCCGCGATACCACCTGCTGCAGCAGCACGATCAGCTGGCTGACGGCGAGGATGGCGTCATTGCCCACATGGGGCTGGGAGCCGTGGGCCGTCTTGCCGTACACGTCGAAGCGGTAGAGGTCGAAGCCTGAGGTACACACGCCCTTGCGCAGCCCGAAGGTGCCGTGGCCCGAGGCGCTGGGGTTGTTGTGCAGGCCGATCATGGCGTCCACCTTGGGGTTTTCCAGGCAGCCGCAGCGCACCATGTTCCAGGCGCCGGCGTGGGGATTGTCGGGAGAGGCGGCCTCCTCGGCGGGCTGGAAGATCAGCTTGACGGTGCCGCGGAACTTGTCCCGGTTTTCACAGAGGATGCGGGCCACAATCAGCAGATTCGTGACGTGGATGTCGTGGCCGCAGGCGTGCATGACGCCGGGGTTTTCCGAAGCGAAGGCCACACCGGTCTCCTCGTTGACGGGCAGAGCGTCGATATCCGCGCGAATGCCGATGCACTTGCCGGGGCCCTTGGCGCCGTGGATCAAGGCCACCACGCCGGTGTCAAACATGCGCTCCATGGAGTCCACTCCATACTCCGTGAGCTTTTTCTCGATCAGCTCCGCGGTGCGGAATTCCTTGTAGCTCAGCTCCGGGTGGCGGTGCAGATCCTCGCGGATGGCTCTGGCCTCTTCATAGTACTGCTCTGCGATTTCTTTGAACATGTTGATTCCTCCATAGGGGAAATTCTCCGCCGAACCCTCCGGGGTCCGGCGGAGTTTTCGCGATTGCAAAAAGTCTGCCGGGGGATTATTTCCCGAGCATGATTTTCAGGATCTCCACATCGGTGCCCTTCATGCCGTCCCGGCCCATACGGCCGACGGCCTCGATGGTGGCCTCGATGTCGTCCTTCACCAGACCCTCGCCGGGCAGGAAGACCCGGCCCCGGCGCGCCAGATTCAGGCTGGTCAGCGCCGTGCCAACCGCCGCGGCGATCTTGGCCGCGCACGAGGATTTGGCCCCGTCGCAAACCATGCCGCCGATGGTGTTGAGGGTGTCGGTGATGATGCCGCTGATGGTCTCAAAGCTCTCGCCCAGCATGAAGGCGATGCCGCAGACCGCGCCGGTGGCGGCGCTGGTGGCGCCGCAGTAGGCGGACAGAGAGCCGATGCAGCGCTTCTGCAGCAGCGCTACCAGGTTGGCAAAGGCCAGGGCGCGGAGCATGTCGTCCTCCGGGACACCATACTCCTTCGCGTAAACGTACAGCGGCATGGAGACGGTGATGCCCTGGTTGCCGCTGCCGGAGTTGATGACCACCGGCAGAGGGCAGCCGTTCATGCGGGCGTCGGAGCCCGCGGCGGCCCAGGCACGGGCCCGGTTGACCAGGCTGTCGCCGCCCTCGCTCTCCAGGATGCTGCGGCCCACCTGGGCGCCCCAGGGATTTTTTAGGCCCTCCTCGGCAATGGCGCGGTTACAGCGGATCTGGCTTTCCAGAGTCTCGCGCACCTCGTCCAGGTTCAGCTCCTGAGCAAAGGCGTAGATGTCGCGGAGGTTTAAGAGGCTCTTGTCCGGGCCGGCCGCGCCGGCGGGGATATTGGCCGCGTCAAAGAGCACCTCGCCGTTTTTCTCGATGCGGGTGATATTCGAGTGGTAGTCCCGGATCTCCACCAGGGCAGTCTCCGCTCCCGCCTCGGCCTCGATGCGGATATAGAGGTTGGCAACGCCCTCCACCAGCTCGCAGTCGCAGCAGCCGGCGGCGACCATCTCCTTCATTTGCGCAATCTGATCGGGCGTGACGGCGTGCAGTACGTCCAGGCCCGCCGAGGCGTCGCCGCCGATGATGCCGAGAAGCGCCGCCGTGTCGATACCGCGGGCGCCGCCGGAATTGGGAACCGTGACTGCAAACACGTTCTTGACGATGTTGCCGCTGCAATAGACGGTACAGTGCTCAGGGATTTGTCCGAGCACCTCACGCAGCTTTGCACCGGCGTAGGCGATGGCAATGGGCTCCGTACAGCCCGTGGCCATGGTCAGCTCTGTGTTGAGCAGAGCCACGTAGGTGTCGTAAATCTTGCTGTCCATGTTTTTCTTTCTCCGCGGGGAAACGCTTCTCTCTTTACTTAGCCAGGAAATCGGCTGCGAACTGCGCGGCCAGTGCCGCGCCGCGGAAGAGCACGTCCTCATCGGCGGTGAACTTCTCGTTGTGGTTGGTGGCGGTCAGGCCCTTTTCCACGTTGCGGTTGCCGAGGAAGGCGAAGAAGCCGGGCACCTTGTCCATGAAGAGGGCGAAGTCCTCGCTGCCCATCAGGGCGCCGAACTCCTTGACGCCCTCGGGTCCGAAGAGCTTCAGGGCCGCCTCCTGGGCGATCTCGTTGAGATCCTGGTGGTCGTTGATGACCGCGGGCAGCAGGGGAATGAACTCCAGCTCCGCCTCGCAGAAGTAGGCGGCGGCGGTGCTCTCGACGATCTGCTTGAGCTTCTCCTCCATCACCTTGCGCAGCTCGCGGGAGTAGGTGCGGATGGTGCCTTCCAACTCCACATCCTTGCAGATGATGTTGTACATGGTGCCGCCGTGGAATTTGCCCACAGACAGAACCAGGGGGTTTGTGGGATTGTTGACGCGGGAGACAAAGGTCTGCAGCGCCATCACGATGGCGGAGGCGGCGACGATGGCGTCGTGCCCGTCCTGGGGCGCGGAGCCGTGGGACTGCAGGCCCTTGACGTGGATTTTGAAGTTGTCCATGGAGGCCATGCGGTTGCCGCCGTCGACACTGACGTAGGGGGCGTCGAGCGTGCCCCAGATATGCAGGCCGAAGATGGCGTCCACACCGTCCAGCACGCCGTGCTCCACATAGTACTTGGAGCCGTAGCCGACCTCCTCGGCCGCCTGGAAGATGAACTTCACCTTGCCGCCGGGAAGCTCATCCTTCACGTCACAGAGGACCTTGGCCGCGCCCAGGAGCATGGCCATGTGGTTGTCATGGCCGCAGGCGTGCATGACGCCGTCGTTCTCGGAGGCAAAGGGCAGGCCGGTGCACTCCTGCACGGGCAGGGCGTCGATGTCGGAACGGAGCATGACGGTCTTGCCGGGGCGGCCGGTGTCCAGCGTGGCGACAAGGCCGGTGTAGTCCGGGAAGGTCTGCACCTCCAGGCCCATGGCCTTCACGTCCTCGATCAGGGACTTGGTGGTCTCAAACTCCTTGAAGCTCAGCTCAGGGTGCTGGTGGTAGTATCTGCGTCTTTCGATGATGTACGGGGCGTACTGCTCCGCAAGTGCTCTGATGTCCATTTTTACTCTCCTTTGCTTTGAATTTGCCGGGGCTCAAAGAAAGAGGACGGCACAACGCGCGGTCATGCCGTCCCGGATTTCCTCAGGATTTGTTGAAATCGTCTGCGACCTGACAGTACAGCGCGGCAGCGTTCAGCAGGGCGGCTTCGTCCACCTTGAATTTGGGGCTGTGGTGCTCATAGCAGCAGCCCTCCGCCTCGTTGCGTACGCCCAGCAGGCAGACGGCGCCCATCTGCTCGGGAGCCGCGTCAATGAAGAAGGCGAAATCCTCCCCGCCGGTGGTGGGTTCGAAATCGTAGTTGGCGTTCTCGCCAAGAATGGTCTTGATGGCGCCCTCGCAGATGGAGGCCATGAAGGGATGGTTCACCGTGGGCGGAACCAGATCGGTGAACTTGCACTCCACGGTGCAGCGATAGGCCTCGGCCACGCCCTTGGCGATGCGCTCGATCTTCTCGGGGAAGGCCTTGTTGATCTCGTTGGAGAAGCAGCGGGTGGTGCCGGCGATATACGCCTTGTCTGCGATGACATTCCAGCGGAAGCCGGCGTCAATCTTTCCGACGGTCAGCACAGCCGCGTCGATGGGCCGGAACTCACGGGAGACGATGGTCTGCAGGGAGTTGACGATGGCGGTGGTGCAGGTGATGGCGTCGATGCAGTTGGCAGGCTCGGCCCCGTGGCCGCCCTTGCCCTGCACCCAGATCTCGAACATGCCGGCGGAGGCCATGCGGCCGCCCGCGGCGGCGCAGGCGGTCCCGACGGGAACGCCGCTCCACACATGCATGCCGTACACGCCGTCCACGCCCTCCAGGGCCCCGGCGGCGATCATGTCCTTGGCGCCCTGCGCCGTCTCCTCCGCGGGCTGGAAGGCCAGCTTCACGGTGCCGTGCAGCTCATCCTTGATATCGTTGAGGATGTGGGCCGCGGTCAGCAGAGAGGAGGTGTGGCAGTCGTGGCCGCAGGCGTGCATCTTGCCCTCGTTTTTGGACTTGAAGGGGACATCCGTCTCCTCGACCACGGGCAGAGCATCCATGTCGCCGCGGAGCAGGATGGTCTTGCCGGGCAGAGCCCCCTTGACGGTGGCCAGAACGCCGGTGCCCAGCTTGCCGCAGATCTCGTAGGGCACGCCGATCTTGTCCAGCTCTTCCTGCACCAGCTTGCTGGTTTCAAACTCCTGGGTGCTCAGCTCGGGATTGCTGTGGATCTTCCGGCGGATATCCACCACGTAATCGCTGTATTTCTGAGCTGCTTCCTTAATGTTCAAGCAAAACACTTCCTTTGGCTAAAGTAGAGAGGTTTTTGTTTTTGAGTGCAGCGGGGTATTGCGCCTTGCGGCGCAATACCCCGGCAGTTTATGTATGGACTTGGGTTATGCTGGGGCTTAGAACAGGTTGACGAAGAGGCCGGCGATGATGACGGAGGTGATGGTAACGGTGGTGAAGCCGCCAACGATCATGCTGGGGTACATCTCGCTCATGAGGTAATCGAACTCTTCCTTGGTCTCGCCCAGAGCCTTGCAGGTGTTCTCGGTGATGATGGCGTTGGGGGGGAAGCCGTAGAGGGCGGTCAGGCCGTTGGCCAGAGCCAGCGGGTAGTCAACCTTCAAAAGCTTTGCCGCAACAAATTCGAAGATAGCCATGCCGGCGACACCGATGACGATGAGGATGATCATGGGACCGATGACGGAGCCGAGCATCGCGGGGGTGGCGGTCTTCAGACCGTCGAAGACGTACATCATCAGGGCGAACATGACGATGCCGTAGGAGTTGGCCTTGTTCAGAGAGTTGACATCCAGGAAGCCCAGGGTGGTGAAGATCACGCCCAGAACCAGCGCCCAGACAGCGCCGGAGATCTTGCCGATGCCGGGGAAGGCGATGCCGCCCAACTGGGTGGCGCACCAGGCGACGATGCCCATCTTGAGGAAGATCATGACGGGGCCGTTCCACTTCTCAGGCAGAGCGGGGATGAGCTTTTTCTTCTCGGTCTTGGCAGCGGTGCCTTCCTCGAGCTTGTTGGCCTTGGCGACAGCGCCGGCGTCGGCCTTGCCGCCGTTGGCGCGGAAGTTCTTCAGCAGCTTCTTGCCCTCGACCTGCAGGCAGACGGCAGTGAGGGGGTAGCCGGCGAAGCCCTGGACACAGTACATGGCGATGGCAAACAGAGCGGCGGCCTCAAGGCCCTTGGCCTGGGCAGCGGACTGCATGGTAACAGCAGCAACGATGCCGCCGGTGAGGGGAGGCAGGCCCGCAACGACGAACTCTTTGCCGATGATGGGAATCGCGATCAGCCAGGAGAACAGGCACATGCCGGCCAGGCCCGCCAAGCAGATGACGATGGTCTTCCACTGCTCACCCAGCTGCTTGAGGGAAATGATGGTGCCCATGTGGACCAGCAGCAGGTAGATGCCGATGGTGGAGCCGAAGGGAATCAGCTTGGAGTCGCTGACGACCTCGGCAGGAATGACGGTCCAGTAACCGATCAGCAGGACCACGGCCGTGACGAACACGGAGGGGATCCACGCTTTGGTCCAGTTGGACACGGCATCACCAATCAGGTACGCAGCGGCACAGATGATGAAAGCCAGTGCAAAATTGTACATAGTGTATCCTCCTTTTCTATCCTTCATTCAAGGGATGCTTGCCTCTCTCGCATCTCCCTAACGAATAAAGTCATGATACCATCCGTTCGGCTGATTGTCAAGAAAAGACAGTTGTCCGCCCCAAAAAAATTCTCCGCAGTCTATATGCGGAATATGTGCATTTTGCCAGTGTTTAGCGGCTGTTTGATGAATACTTATCCATTCTTTCCGCTTCCTTGCAGATGGAGTGGGATCGTGCTATACTTGCCGACAAGGTGCCGCCGACTCAGGCGGGAAGGAGGACGGCCATGGAGAGCACGGGCTGCGTGGAGCTGGATGTGCACGGGATGACCCAGGCCCAGGCGGAGATCGCCATCGAGGCAAAATTGAAGCGCGCCGGGGGTGTCTACCGCATCCGGGTGATCCACGGCTACACCCGGGGCACCGCCCTGCGGGACTTTATCCGCAGCCGCTACCGCCATCACCCGAAGGTGCTGCGGGTGGAGGCCGGGCTCAACCCCGGCGCCACAGACCTGGTGCTGAGGGAATACTGAAGCAGCGAGGGGCCGCCCGACAGGCGGCCCCTCGTTTTACGGATACAGGTCCAGGTTCTCGCTGAGGCAGAAATAGGTGTTGCCCAGGCGGCGGTCAAAGTAGACGGAGAAGAGCTCTCCCTGCAGGTAGTCCGCCTGGTAGACCACTCCCGGCACCATGTGCCGTTCCCCCTGCAGCAGCCGCAGCGCCGCGTCCACGCACTCGAAGCGCGGGGCCAGAGAGGCAAAGCGGGCGGTGTTCACCACGGAGTACTGGCCCTTCTGGTACACCACCCCCTGGATGGTGTCGGGAAACTCGGGCGAGGCCACCCGGTTGAGCACCACCTCCCCCACGCACATGCGAAACTCGTCCGTCAGCCAGTCGCTGCCGGCGGAGGAGTCGATGATCCGGGCCAGCAGATACAAATCGTCAAAGGCGATCGGCTCCCCCTTGCCGCCGGCGTCAAGGGCGGCGGCGCGGCTGGCCTCGGCGGTGCGGCCCGCTTTCACATCCCCGGCCGCGGCCGCGGCGGTCATCTCCCCCAGGTAATAGGCCGCCAGGTCCACCTCGTAGTCGATGGGGTTTTGTCCCAGCAGCGCGTCCAGCGCGTCCGGTTCCGGGGGCGGGAGCGGGGGCTTTTCTGCCGCGGCGTCCCGGGTTTCTTCCGGGACAAGCTCCGCGGCGAGACTCTCCTCCACCGCGCGGGCAATCGGCGGCAGGTCCTCCGCCCGGGCGGAAACCGGCAGCGCCGAGAGCAGCCAGAGGCCCAGGAAAAGCGCTGTGATCTGTTTCATGCGTTTCACCTCCTGGCGCCATTCTAGGCGCAGGAGGGTGCGAAAAAGGTCAAAACCCGCGGGGAAATGAGAGGGAATATAAAAGGTGGGTTCTGTATGGTTGACCTGGTCGCCGGAGGAAAACTCAACCCATGGGCACGATACGGTCTTCCCCGCTTGAGATCCTTCGCTTTGCTCAGGATGACACGGAGAGCCCCTGGTCTCTCCGCAGGGGCCGACGCCTCGGCGGACCGTGATGGGGCGGCCTGCGCCCGCAGGCCATACCATGAACCGCCCCGGGTTCGATCCCTCAGTCGCTTCGCGACAGCTCCCTTTATCCCAAGGGAGCCAATGCGCCCCCCTTCCAGGCCTCCGCAGGGGCCGAAGCCTCGGCGGACCGCGCGGTGAAAGCCAAAAAATGGCTTCCTGGCGAAGATGTACCGCGCTGCGGATTCGCCGGAGATTGTTTTTTGTTTGTACCTTGGTTCCGCCGGGCGACCGCAAGGGTCGCCCCTACTGGGCTGTCACACTTCAATTTTACAAACCGCAAAGCGCCCGGACGCTTGTCCGGGCGCTTTGCGGTTCAGGATTCTTTTTTCTCTGCGCAGGGCGTTTTGCAGGCCGCGCAGCTGCCGCAGCAGGCGCCCCCGCAGCCGCAGGAGCAGCCCTTTTTGCTGCGCGCCGCGCGGAAGGCCAGCACCACAAGCGCCCCCACCAGAGCGAGGATCAGCCAGTCCAGCACGCTCATGCCAGCAGCGCCCCCAGCCGCAGGGCCACAAAGGCCGCGATCCAGGCCACGCCGCACTGCATCAGCACCACGCCCAGGGTCTTGAGCCCGGAGCCCAGCTCCCGCCGGATGGCGGCCACCGCCGCCACGCAGGGGGTGTAGAGCAGGGTGAAGACCAGGAAGCTCACCGCCGTCAGCGGGCTGAACAGCCCGCCCAGGGCGCCGCCGAGCTCCGCCGTGCTGGTGTTCATCAGCACCGCCAGTGTGGAGACCACCGCCTCCTTGGCCGTAAAGCCGGAGATCAGCGCCGTCACCGCCCGCCAGTCCCCGAAGCCCAGGGGCCTGAAGAGGGGCGCGAGAAGCCGGCCCAGCAAGGCGAGCAGACTGTTTGCGCTGTCGGAGACCACGTTGAGCCGAACGTCAAAGCTCTGCAGAAACCAGATGGCGACCGTGCCGATGAAGATCACCGTGAAGGCCCGCTGCAAAAAGTCCCGCGCCTTCTCCCACAGAAGCAGACCCACGCTGCGCGCCGAGGGCATGCGGTAGTTGGGCAGCTCCATCACAAAGGGGACGGGCTGGCCCTTGTACAGGGTGTTCTTCAAAATCATCGCCACGACAATGCCGACGAGGATGCCCGTGACATACAGGGCGATCATCACAAGGCCGCTGTGCCGCGGGAAGAAGGCCGCAGCAAAGACCACATAGATGGGGATCTTGGCCGAGCAGCTCATGTAGGGCGTGAGCAGAATGGTCATTTTCCGGTCCCGGTTGGAGGAGACGGTGCGGGTGGCCATGATGGCCGGCACCGAGCAGCCGAAGCCCACCAGCATGGGCACAAAGCTCCGCCCCGAGAGGCCCAGCTTCCGCAGCGGCCGGTCCATCACGAAGGCCACGCGGGCCATGTAGCCCGTGTCCTCCAGGATGGAGAGGAAGAAAAACAGCGTCACGATCAGCGGCAGAAAGCTCAGCACGCTCCCTACCCCGGCAAAGATGCCGTCGATGACCAGGGAGTGGACCACAGGGTTGATGCCGTAGGCGGTCAGGCCCTGGTCCACCAGCGCGGCCAGGGCGTCGATGCCCAGGGCCAGCCAGTCGGACAGGCGCTGGCCGATCAGGCTGAAGGTGAGATAGAACATCAAAAACATCACCGCGACGAAGACCGGCACGGCAGTGTACTTGCCCGTGAGGATCTTGTCCAGCTTCACCGAGCGCAGGTGCTCTTTGCTCTCGTGCGGCTTGATGACAGAGGCCGCCACCGCCTTTTCGATAAAGCTATAGCGCATGTCCGCCAGGGCCGCGTTGCGGTCCAGCCCGCCCTCGCTCTCCATCTGGACGATGCAGTGTTCCAGCAGCTCCCGCTCGTTCTGATCGAGCCCCAGGCGATCGGCCAGCTCCTCGTCTCCCTCGATGAGCTTTGCCGTGCAGAAGCGGGCCGAGACGCCCAGCTTGTCCGCGTGGTCGGAGATCAGGTGGATCACCGCGTGGATGCAGCGGTGGACCGGGGAGTCGTTGACGCAGAAGTCCGTCACCGACGGGACGGCGCGGCTCCGGGCGGTCTCGGCCGCCACGTCCAGCAGCTCGGACACACCCTCGCCCTTTGCCGCGGCGATGGGTACCACCGGCACGCCCAGGTCCCGGCTGAGGCCCTGTACGTCCACCGAGCCGCCGTTTGCGCGCAGCTCGTCCATCATGTTCAGGGCGATGACCGTGGGCACGCGCAGCTCCAGAAGCTGCAGCGTCAGATAGAGGTTGCGCTCGATGTTGGTGGCGTCCACCACGTCGATGATGCAGTCCGGCTTCTGGTTGATGATAAAGTCCCGGGAGACGATCTCCTCCTGGGTATAGGGGCGCAGAGAATAGATGCCCGGCAGATCCACTGCCGTGCAGTTTTTGAGCCCGCGCACCTCACCTGACTTCTGCTCCACAGTCACGCCGGGGAAATTCCCCACGTGCTGGTTGGAGCCCGTCAGGGCGTTGAACAGGGTGGTCTTGCCGCTGTTCTGGTTTCCGGCCAGGGCAAAAATCACGGCGTCTCCACCTCCCTGAGCTCGATCTTGGCGGCGTCCTCCAGCCGGAGCGTCAGCTCATAGCCCCGCACCCGGATCTGGATGGGGTCCCCCATGGGCGCCGTCTTCTGCTTGACCACGCGCGTGCGCGGGATCAGGCCCATATCCAGCAGGCGGCAGCGGAGCGGCCCCTCGCCCCCGACGGCGGCGATGACCCCGCTTCCACCCACAGGCATCTTATCCAGTGTCATATCTCTTCTCCTATATAAAGCAAAAGTGTTAACCATATCTAACTCATATGTTAGCTGTGGTTAACACTTTTGTCAAGAGGAAGTTCACTTTTTTTAGCCGCGGCTTTGCTGGGTGACGTAGCGGACCACATAGTCGGCAAAGCGCCGGGTCGCGGGGCCGGCCCGCTCCCCAGCCGCGATGGCAAGGCCGATGGTGCGCTTGGCCTCCGGGATCAGGGGGAGGATCTGCAGATCGTCGTGCCGGCCCTTGAGCAGCAGCTCCGGCATGATGCTGATGCCGAGGCCCTGCTCCACCATGGCGATGACGGCGTAGTCATCCTTGGTGTAAAAGCGGACGTTGGGCTTGACCCCGGCGGCCTCCAGGGCGCGGCGCGCGTCGTGGTCGGAGCTCTGCAGCAGGCTGATGAAGGGCTCGGTCTCGCACTCCACCAGTGGGAACTTGGGGTAGTTTTCAAAGCGGCTGTGCCGGGGCAGGATGGCCAGCAGCCGGTCCTCCATCAGGGGGATGCACTCGCAGCCCACCCCGGCGGGCATGGCCACGAAGCCCACGTCCACGCTGCCGTCGGCCAGCCACTGCTCCACGTCGTGGTAGTCCCCGTTTAGGAGTTTGAAATCCACCTTGGGGTAGTCCTGCTGAAACTCCTTCAAGACCGGAGGCAGCCAGTGTACGGCGACCGAGGTAAAGGCCCCGATGCGCACGGTGCCGGACTCCAGCCCCCGGATGGAGGAGGCGGTCTGGCTGAGCTGCTCGGCCGCGGCCAGCATACTGCGCACCGCGGGCAGCAGCCGCTCCCCCTCATTGGTCAGCTGCACCCCTGCCCGGCTGCGCCGGATCACCGTGAAGCCCAGCTCCTTTTCCAGGCTGTCCAGGCTGTGGCTGACGGCGGACTGGGTCACGCCCAGCTCGGCCGCGGCCCGCGTCAGGCTGCCGCAGTCGACCACGCTCATCAGCGTCTGATACTTCTCCAGTGTCATAGGCGTCTCCTTACATGAATTACTTTCATGTTAAGATGAATAGAATGTTTACTTTTTCTATTATAGGGAAAAAACTTTCGATTATCAAGATTTTTTTACGGCGGGCGGATTGTGCTTTTGCGCCGCCGGTCTTAGAATCCAGTCATTCGAAAAAAACGGAGAGGATGTATTTTCATGACCGTATCCAACATCTGCATTCTGCTGGCCATCATCGTATACCTGGTGGGTATGCTGGCCATCGGCTTCAAGTATGCCAACAACAAGACCTCCGAGGACTTTTATCTCGGCGGCCGCAAGCTGGGCCCCATTGTCACCGCCATGAGCACCGAGGCCTCCGACATGAGCGCCTATCTGCTGATGGGCGTGCCGGGTCTGGCCCTCTTCTGCGGTGTGGCCGAGGCCAGCTGGACCGCCATCGGACTGTCCATCGGCACCTGGCTCAACTGGCTGATCGTGGCAAAGCGCCTGCGCCGTTACTCGGCAAAGCTGGGCTCCATCACGGTGCCTGATTTTCTGGCCGCCCGCTTCCGGGACAACACCAGGCTCATCGAGAGTCTGGGCGCGCTGACCATCATCGTCTTCTTCGTGCCCTATACCGCCTCCGGCTTTGCCGCCTGCGGCAAGCTGTTCAACACGCTGTTCGGCTTTGACTACATGCCCGCCATGATCATCTCCGCGGCGGTCATTGTGGCCTACTGTGCGCTGGGCGGCTTCATGGCGGCCTCCGTCACGAGTCTGATCCAGTCCATCGTCATGACCTTTGCGCTGATCGTGGTGCTCTTCTTCGGCACCCACGCCGCCGGCGGCTGGGGCGCCGTGGTGGCAAACGCCAAAACCGTCCCCGGCTACCTCAATCTCTTCGCCAGCACCGACATCACCAGCTCTGCCGCCGGGTCCTACACCTTCATCATGATCGTCTCCACCCTGGCCTGGGGCCTGGGCTACTTCGGCATGCCCCACATTCTGACCCACTTCATGGCCATTGAAAACGAGGAGAAGCTCTCCCTGTCCCGCCGGGTCGGCTCCATCTGGTGCGTGATCTCCCTGGGCGTGGCCGTGGTCATCGGCATCGTGGGCTTCGCCATGGCCAAGGCCGGCGCGCTGGCCATGCCGGGGACCGAGCCCGAGGCCGAGAACATGATCGTAAACGTCGCCCGCGTCATCTCCCAGCACGGCGTCTTTGCCGCCATCGTCGCGGGTCTGATCCTGGCCGGCATCCTGGCCGCCACCATGTCCACCGCCGACGCCCAGCTGCTGGGCGCCGCCTCCGGCGTGACCCACAATCTGATCACACATGTCTTCGGCGTCAAACTGGACGACAGAAAGAACATGCTCATCGCGAGGCTCACCGTGGTGGGCGTGGCCATCCTGGGCGTGATCTTCGCCTCCGATCCCTCCAGCTCCATCTTCCGCGTGGTCTCCTTCGCCTGGGCGGGCTTCGGCGCCACCTTCGGCCCCGTGATGCTCTTCGCCCTGTTCTGGAAGCGCTGCAACAAGCAGGGCGCCATCGCCGGCATGTTCGGCGGCATGATCACCATCTTCCTGTGGAAGTACCTGGTGCGTCCCCTGGGCGGCGCGTTCAATATCTACGAGCTGCTGCCCGCCTTCGCGGTCTCCAGCATCCTGATCGTGGCGGTCTCGCTCTGCACCAAGGCCCCCGACGAGGAAATCGTCGCAGAGTTTGAGAGCATCGGCTGATTGATCCGTATCCTGAAAAAGCCACGCGCCGCAAATGCGGCGCGTGGCTTTTTCTGTTTTTCCTTTAGCCTTTTCGTATTCGCCGTACCCAACCTGCGCAGGTCAAGACCCATTCTTTCCCGTCGGGGGAAAGAACGGTTCTTCCGCCTTGCCGCAATACCTCCGGCGGGCCTGCTTCGCGACAGCCCGCCAGAGGCGCGGCTACGGATCAGGCGTTGCGCCTTCATCTGCCACCGGCAGCGGCTTGCGCCTGATCCAAGAAAGGCGACCAGAGGAAGTGTCCTCTGGACTCCTCGCAAAGGTGGGGAACCCAAGGGCAAAACCAGGGTCGCCGCTTAAGCAGTGAGGCGTGGGCGGTACGCCCGCGTTACGCTGACGCTCAATCGTACTTCTGACCTGGATTCCACCGCGCCCCTTCCCGCGGCTCGCGGGAGCATGAATAACAAAAACCACGTCATTGCGAGCTCGCCTGAGGTGTAAGCTCGCGTTAGCCAAATCAAAGATATGGATGCTCGCTTAAGTGCCCGATGTCACTGGCGTGGTGTACGCCCTGCGGGTGCAATCCACATTTCGGGCGGATGATATCCGCCCCTACAGGTGCAATCCGGGATCTTCATCCCAGGCAGCACTGCGGAGGGCGCGGCGATCCGGCATGGATTTTGTACCAGATACGTACAATGTTCGATATCCGCGCGTACAATCTCACACTTTGCAAAACGTTGCCCGCGTTTGGCGCCCTTTTCTCTTTGGAGTCCAAGAACCGTTTCTCTTTTCGCGCAAGACCGAAAAGAGAAATGGGTCTTGCTCTGCGCAGGTCGGTTCCGGCGAACAGGCCGCCTGGTTTACTTTACTATGAGAGCAATTCCGCATACGTCCGGGTCATGCGCTCCCAGCGCAGGAGGGCGTCGCCGTTGTCGATGCCGCGCACCTCGCGCAGCAGCGCCCAGAGGCACCAGTAGTACCCCGTGACGGCGGCCATGATCAGATAGTGCCGCAGCAGCTTTTCGGTAAAGCCCTCGCGCAGGTATTCCCGGATGAAGCGCTCCGCAGCTTGTGCGTCCATCTCCCCGTCGATGAGGTAGTAGCCCAGGTCCACTCCGGGGTCCGCGGTGCCGGCGTACTCCCAGTCGACAAGGAGCGTCCCGCCGTCGGGCAAGAGCAGCCAGTTGGGCTTGTAGCAGTCCCCGTGGCAGAAGCAGGGCTCCACCCCGTCCGCCGCGGCCTCGGCCGCAAGAGGCGCGAGGCGCGCCTTCAGGTCCTCCCAGGGGCGGAGGGTCTCCGGCGCCTCCCGGCGGATCTGCGCCTCCAGCCGGAGACCGTCTGCCCAGGGGTTCAGGCCATAGTCGGGACGAAACGGGGCCGCGTGCAGCCGCCGCAGCACCGCGAGAACGCGTCTGCTGTCCTCCTCGCTGCCGTAGTCCGGCTCGCGAAACGCCGGGACATAGCGGGAGATCTTCCAGCCCTCCTCCCCGTCTATATAGATGCAGGTGGGATCCAGCCCCAGCTTTTCCGCCAGAAGCAGCGACTGCTTTTCGTGCCGGCGGTTGACCAGCGCGTTGGTGCCGGGGCCCGGGCGCCGGTAGAGGTACTCCCCCGCCCCCACGCGAAAGAAGTAGGCGCGGTTCATCATTCCCGAGGGACCGGGGCGAAAGTCCCGGATCTCCTCCTCGCGGCAGCCCAGGGTCCGCCGGATGTTGTGCAGGATTTCCCTGTGGCTGCGCGCGTCCAGTCCGTCGGCTGGCATGGCCGCTCCTCCTCTCGATTTATCGGATCTTTTTTAGGTACGCCTTCAGCGCCGTGGGGATCGAGTAATCCCCGCGGATCAGGCCGGCGGTCTCCCAGGTGAGGCCCTCGGCCTCCGTCTCCAGCTCCAGCAGATAGCCCGTCATGTGCCACTCGATGTGGGTGAAGACGTGTTTGGCCTCGCCGCAGGGGATGCAGGAGAGGACCTTTGCGCCGAGACGGGCGGCCGCGTCGGCGGCCTCCTGCTGCGTCAGACGGCCCGGCAGGCTGGGAAACTCCCAGAGTCCCGCGAGCAGCCCGCTCTTCTCCCGGCGCCGGATGGCCCAGCGCGCCCCGCAGCGCAGCAGCAGCACGGTGCGCTGCTCGATCCGGCGGGCCTTCGGCGGTGTGCGGACGGGATAGCTTGTCTGGCTTTTGTGCTCGCGGGCCAGGCACAGCGCTGCCAGGGGACAGTCTTCACAGCGCGGCTCGCCGTTTGGGACACAGACTGTCTCCCCCAGCTCCATGAGCCCCTCGGTGGCGAGGGCGGCGGCTTTCCCGCGGGGGTAGGCTCCGCGCAGCAGCGCCGTCATGGCGGCGCGGGTCTTCGGGTTCATGACGTCCTCCCCGCTCTCGAGCAGGCGCGAGAGCACACGGAGGACATTGCCGTCCACCGCGGGCTCCGGCTCCCCATAGGCGAGGGACGCGATGGCACCGGCGGTGTAATCTCCGATGCCGGGCAGGGTTTTCAGCTCCGCGGCCGTGCGGGGCAGCTCGCCGCCGAAGTCTGCCAGGATCTCTTGCGCGGCCTTTTTGAGATTGCGCGCCCGGCTGTAATAGCCCAGGCCCTCCCAGAGCTTCAGGAGCCTGTCCTCCTCCACGGCGGCCAGGGCCGCGGGGGACGGCAGTTCGTTCAGGAAGCGCTCATAATAGGGAATCACCGCCTCGATACGGGTCTGCTGGAGCATGATCTCCGAGATCCAGACCCGGTAGGGCGTGGGGCTCTCCCGCCAGGGGAGGGATCGGCGCACGCCGGGATACCATGCGGTGATGCGCGCGATGCAGTTTTGAATGCGCGTTTCGTTGTCCATCGTCTCTCTGTCCGAAAACGGGCGGCCTTCGCCGCCCGTTTCTCTTCTTATCTGACGACCTCGAAGCCGCCGTCGTCCGTCTCCGCGCCGCCGGTCTTCTTCGTCTCCGGCCGCTTCTTCTTCAGGTTCCGCACCAGGATCCACTCATACAGGATCAGCATGCCCGCCGAGGCCAGAAAGATCAGCTGCATGCCCATGTAGCGCTCGTCCGCCAGGGTGAGAATGCACATGGCCCCGCCCAGCATCACGTCAAAGAGCGCCCGGTGCCCGTCCGGTACCCGGAAGGCAAAGCCCGCCACCCGGAAGAAGCCCAGCATGGCGGCGATGATGGCGGCGATCTCCACCGCGAAGGACCAGGGCACGCTGTTGTGGGAGTTCTGTATATAGCTCAGCACCAGCCAGAGCGCATACATCAAAACCGGCAGCATCATCCCCAGGCGCACCAGCTTCTCGTGGGCCAGAAACTCGTAGTTCGCGGCCCCCAGCACCAGCGGGAAGGCCAGGCCCGACAGCGCCGCCAGCAGGCAGAGCACCCGGATCATCTCGGCATGGGGATCGGCCTCGGAGCTCATCAGCAGCAGCGCCGCGCCCACGAGCATGACAAAGCCCGCTGCCCAGCGCGCCGCCGCGAAGAGCTTGCCGGGATTGTAAAACGCATCGCAGAAATCCTCGGGAGCACAGAGTCTGCGCTCCTTCATATCGCTGACAAAGCGGTGGAAGAGCAGCGCCGCGGCCACGATCAGCGCCGGAACCAGCAGGTTGAAGACGCTCTTTTCGTTCAGGCCAGCCTCGTCAAAGGCGAGCTGATCCTGCAGCCAGCGGAAGAACACACCGAAGGCGCCGGCGCCGGCCACATAGCAGGTGATTTCAAGCGGTTTTTTCTGCATAAACAAAGTCTCGTTTCCATATAGATGGTGTTGACTCCGCCGCGGCGGAGGCAATTTGATTGTACCCTTTTTTGCATATTCAGTCAAGACGAAACGGAGGGATGTTCCATGCGGGGCAGCATCTGGGCGGCGCTTCTGTCGCTGGCGATGTGCTTCTCCCTGGCCTGGATGGACGGGCAGCTGCGCCGGTTGGATGCCACGCAGCCGCCGGACGTGCCGCAGTTCTCCGCGGTGCCGGAGCGGACCGCGGCGCCCGCCGCGCCGGAAACGCTGCGCGTTCTGGACGGGGAGACGGTCCGCGAGATGGACATGCAGGACTATCTCGTCGGGGTGGTGGCCGCGGAGATGCCCGCGGACTTTGCCCCGGAGGCCCTGAAGGCCCAGGCGGTGGCGGCGAGGACCTACGCCCTCTACTGCCGGAACACCAGCCGCCACGAAAACGCCGACGTCTGCACGGATTACCGCTGCTGCCAGGCGTATCTCGACGACGGCGCGCTGCGGCAGAACTGGGGCGCGGACTACGCGGCGCGGCGCGAAAAAATCGCCGGGGCCGTGGCGGCCACCGACGGGGACGTTCTGTGTTTTGAGGGACAGGCCATCTTTGCGGCCTTCCACTCCTCCTCCGCGGGCTTTACCGAGGACTGCGGCGCCATCTGGAGCGAGCTGCCGTACCTTGTGAGCGTGTGGAGCCCGGAGAGTGCGGAGACCGTGCCCGGCTATGTCAGCACCCGCAGCTTCTCTCCGCTGGACTTTCGGGACACGCTCCTCTCCGCAAGACCCCAGGCGGATTTCTCCGGCCCGCCGGAGTCCTGGCTGGGGGAACTGACGCGCGACAAAAGCGGGCGGGTGGAGAGTCTCACACTGGGCGGCGAGCGCTTTTCCGGCGTGGAGCTGCGCACGCTCTTCTCCCTGCGGTCGACGGCCTTCACGCTGGACTACGACGGGGACTTTCGCTTCACCGTGACGGGCTTCGGCCATGGGGTGGGCATGAGCCAATACGGCGCCGAGGTCATGGCCGAAGAGGGATCAGACTACCGGGAGATTCTGGCCCACTACTATCCGGGCACGGAACTGGAGACGGCATAAAAAGCGGGAGGCCGCAGGGCCTCCCTCCTTTATATTCTTTTATACGTCTGAAAACAGTACCGCACTCCGTCTTCCTCCTGCCAGACTTCCGGCTCCATGGCCCGCCAGTCGGGGGAGGCGTCCAGGTTTTCAAAGAAGCTGTCGGACCTGGGTGCGCGGTCGATCTTGGTGATGTGCACCGTGTCCACATACGGCAGAAACTGCCGGTAGATCGAGGCGCCGCCGATGACCAGCGCGCGGGGGTACTTTGCCGCGAGAGCGACGGCCTCCTCGGTGGAGTGGGCCACCTCCGCCCCCTCGATTTCGATCTCCTGCCGGGTGACAACGATGTTGTCTCTCCCCTTGAGGGGTCTGCCGCCGGGGAAATCCCCCAGCGTGCGGCGGCCGACGATCACCGCCGCCCCCGCAGTCAGTTTCCGGAAATGGGCGCGGTCGGCCTTCAGGACGATCTGCTGGGTGCCCTCGCTGCCAATGCCCCAGTCGGAGAATACCGCGACGATCGCTTCCATGGCGCGTCCCTCACAGGGCCACCGGGATCTTCCCGGTAAAGTCCGAATATTCGTAGCCCTCCATGGTGAAGCTGTCGCGCGTGAAGGCGTAGAAGTCCTTGACAGTCGGATCGATATGGAAGGTCGGGGCGGGCTTGGGCTCGTGGGCGATGATCTCCCGGACCGCGTCCACATGCCGGTCGTAGATGTGCGCGTCGGCGATGACGTGGACAAACTCGCCCGGCTCCAGGTCGGAGACCTGCGCCATCATCATGGTCAGCACCGCGTACTGCACCACGTTCCAGTTGTTGGCCGTCAGCATGTCCTGGCTGCGCTGGTTCAAGATGGCGTTGAGCTTGTTGCCGGTGACGTTGAAGGTCATCGAATACGCGCAGGGGTAGAGCGCCATCTCGGAGAGATCGGCAAAATTATAGATGTTGGTCATGATGCGCCGCGAGGCGGGGTTGTGCTTTAAGTCCCACAGCACCTTGTCCACCTGGTCCATGTCCCCCTCGGGGTAGTGGTGCTTGACGCCGAGCTGGTAGCCGTAGGCCTTGCCGATGGAGCCGTTCTCGTCGGCCCAGGCGTCCCACACGCGGGTGCGCAGCTCTTTGACGTTGTTGCTCTTGGCCTGCCAGATCCACAGCAGCTCGTCAATGGCGGACTTCCAGAAGATGCGCCGGATGGTCAGGATGGGAAATTCCTCCGCCAGGTTGTAGCGGTTGACCACGCAGAATTTCTTGATGGTGTGGGCGGGGGTGCCGTCGTCCCAGCGGGTGCGCACGGCGCGATCCGTGTCCCAGATGCCGTTGGCCAGAATGTCCTTGCAATTTTCAATAAAGAGTTCGTCTGCTCTGCTCATTTCGTTACCGCCTTTTTGGGTGATAATTTATTGTAACATGGACGGAACATTTCTTCAATAGCCATTGCCGCCCGGTTTTCACCCCTGCCGCCCGACCGGAATAGGATGATTCGGAGGTGGTGCCTTTGAAATGTTCGGTTATCGGCGGAGATCGCCGGGCCGCCTGTCTCTGCACCCGGCTGCTGCGGGAGGGACACAGCGTCCGCTGCTTTGCGCTGGAGCGCGCGGAGCTGCCGAAGGGCGCGCAGAGGGCGGGCTGTCTGCAGGGCTGCGTCTACGGGGCGGAGTGGATCTTTCTGCCCGTGCCCACGGAAAAGCACGGCCTGCTGCTCACGCCCCTCTCCGCCGAGACGCTGCCCATGGCAGAGCTGCTGCCGGTGCTCTGGCCGGGGCAGGTTCTGATCGGCGGGGCCTTTTCCCAGGAGAGCAGCCTGGCCGCGGTGCGCGGCGGGCTTGCGGTCTACGATCTGCTGCGGCGGCGGGACTACACCGTGGGCAACGCCGCGCTCACGGCGGAGGGGGCCATCGCCCTGCTGCTTCAGGAGAGCGAGAGCAGTCTTCTGTCCAGCCATGTGCTGCTGACCGGCTGGGGCCGGGTGGCGTCCCTGCTGGCGCCCAGGCTGCGCAGTCTCGGCGCCTATGTGACGGTGGCGGCCCGCAAGGCGGGCGACCGCGCCACCGCCGAGGCCCTGGGGCTGGGCAGCTGCCGCTTTGAGGAGCTGGGAAGGCTGCTGGAGGACGTGGATCTTGTGGTCAACACCGTGCCGGCCCAGGTGCTCTCACGGGAGGAGCTGGCGCGTCTGAAAAAGGGGACGCTGCTGCTGGAGCTTGCCTCCGAGCCTGGCTTTGACCGGGAGGAGGCGGCGGCGCTGGGGCTGCGGCCCCTGTACGCGCCGGGGCTGCCGGGGCAGTTTGCCCCCGAGGCCGCGGCGGGACTGATCTGGGAGACGGCAGGCGCAATCGCGCGGGAGAGGGAGGAAAGCGATGGAACCTAAACCGAAGGTGGGGCTGGCCATGTGCGGCTCCTACTGTACTTACGAGCAGGTGTTTGCCGAGGTCGAGCGCCTGCGGGAGCGCTTTGAGCTGATCCCCATTCTCAGCGACACTGCCGCCGAGACGGATACCCGCTTTGGAAGGGCGGCCGAACACATCCGGCATCTGATGGAGCTGACGGGGCGGCGGGTCATCACCACCGTTGCGGAGGCGGAGCCCCTGGGCCCCAAGGAGCCCATGGCGCTGCTGATCATCGCCCCCTGCACAGGCAATACCCTGGCAAAGCTGGCAAACGGGATCACGGACTCCACCGTCACCATGGCGGCCAAGGCCCACCTGCGAAACGGCCGCCCGCTGCTGATCGCCTTCTCTTCCAACGACGCGCTCTCGGCTTCGGCCGAGAACATCGGGAAGCTCTTAAACCGCAAAAGCGTCTACTTCGTCCCCTTCCGGCAGGACGACCCGGAGAAAAAGCCACGCTCGGCTCAGGCGGATTTCTCCCTGCTGCTTCCGGCGTCCGAGGCCGCCCTCCGCGGCGAGCAGCTCCAGCCCATTTTGCGCACATAAGAACGAAAAAGGACTGCAAAAGCAGTCCTTTTTCATTGCGGCGGCATCTTGCCCTTGCGGGGCAGGGTGTGCTTTTTGCCGTCCGGCGTCTGGATGTAGGTGTTCTCCAGCAGCTCGATGGTGCCGCGGCGAAATTCCTCGATGTACTCCTTGCGCAGCGCATCGCGCTCGGCCAGCTCCTCCGCCGTCAGTGCCCGCTCCTTGGTCAGATGGGCAAGCTGATTGATCCGGTCGATTTTGTCCTTGGTCATGATGTGCTCCAATCCATTGTCAGAATAACGCCGGTCCCCACGTCCGTCTCGGTATGGGGATAGGAGTCAAAGCCCTCCAGATAGCCGTCCTCAACCATATCCCGGCGCAGATAGACATAGTCGGGCCGCCAGTCGGGGAAACAGGCCCAGTAGGCCTCCAGCTCCCGAAAAGCCCGCTCCGGGGTGGTGTAGGAAAACCAGAGGTTGTTGCTGACGCAGCGCTTGCTGTCTTCCAGAAAACGCAGGCTGCTGGTCGTGAGAAACAGCACGTTTCCCTCCCTGATCTCCCGCAGGGGAGCGAGGGCCGCATATTCCGCCGCATACTCTGCGGCCTCATAGTCGCGGGCGATCAGGCCCGTCGCCGCGCCGCAGGAGATGGCCGTGTCATCCTGCCAGCGCAGCCGTGTGTTTGCGTCCCTGTAAACGGTGTTGTAGATCAACACCAGAAACAGTGCGAAGGTCGCGGCGGCGGCCGCCGCGATCCCTGTCCAGTTTGCCACGCGGCGGCCCCTTCCCCCAGCCCCGGCGTCCTCCGCCAATTCCCGGAAAAGCCGGAACAGGCTGATCAGGCACACCGGCATGTTCACCGCCGAGGCGCCCGCGATGCTGGCAAAGCCCAGATCCGAAGCCATGTCAAAGCACGCCCAGAAGACCACGCCGGGCAAGTACGAGGCCAGAAACAGCCGGTTGTCCTTCTTCTCGCACAGCATCCAGGCATAGAGACCCAGGATGCTCAGGGGGAAGATCAGGTAGTTGTGCGCGCGATACATCAGCAGGTAGGGCAGGGAGAAGAAAAACGTCACCACCGCGGCCAGCAGCAGGTACAGCCAGCGGCGCTTTTTGACGCCGCGGTCAAAGCGGATCGCGGCGGCCAGGGCAAGCCCGGTGACCAGGATCGGCAGAAACCAGCGGTTGCTCCGATAAAAAGCCCTGCAGAAGCCGGCGAACCAGGCCGCCGGACCGTCCGGCGTGTGGGTCTCCAGCACAAAGAGATGAGGGATGGTGTCTCCGAGCTGCCGCAGATCACCGGTCAGGTCGACGCGCAGGAAAAACAGCAGCGCACACACCCCGCAGGCCGCGGTGACACGGAGCCACGTCCGGCCCCGGAGTGTGAGATCGGTGGGGAGGCGGCGCCGGAGCAGAGCGGCGATCACGACCGCCGCCGTGTACAGCACATACAGCAGCACCAGGGTCGGGCAGCAGAGCACCGCGCCGGCATACGCGGCGCCGGCCAGCCATCCCTCCCACGCTTTTCCCTTCATCTGTCCCATGGTCAGGCAGGCCAGCAGCATCAGCGCGACGCTCATGCTCTTGTAGCTGAGACAGGGGAAGCCCATAAAGCGGAAGACAAAATAAAACAGCCCGACCGCGGCGGCACCGGGGCGGCTCTCCCGCCGGAGGCGCACATAGAGGAACACCGCCGTCAGCGCGTGCGCCGCGAGGAAGAACCGGCGGAAGTTGAGGAAGATGCCGTCCGTGGACGGGTGCAGCAGCAGATACAGCCGCAGGAGCGGGGCGAGCAGCACGCCGAAGAACTGCGCCGGGTTCCACTGGTGGAGCAGGGGCGCGCCCCCCTGCACCAGCTGCCAGGGGATCGACAGATAGAACGCCTCGTCATCCAGCACGGCCCCGAACGGGAGACGGCGGAAAGAAAAGCCAAACAGCGCCAGAAGCGCCAGGCCGAACAGCACGTCCATGCGCCGCGCGGACGCCTTCTTTTTCATCGCGCGCTCCTCAGTCCTCAATGGTGCCCAGCTCATCCAGCGTCAGCTCAAAGGCCGGGATGAAGTGCTCCAGAAAATAGTCCACCTCCGGCAGATGGTATTCCTCCAGCGTGCGGCGGGTGGAGCGCTCGGCGGAGAGGAAGTCGTCGTTGCCGGCCCGGCGCTCCTCAATGCACTTGATGTAGGCCGAGAGCTTGTCGGCGGCCTTGACCAGGTCGTGGCAGCGCGCCGCCGTCTCCCCGTCCAGCACCGGCTGGAAGGCGCCGCGCAGCTCCGGCGGCAGAGTGGCCAGCAGCTTGTCGCAGGCCAGCTGCTCCACCTGGCGGTAGGCCTGCATGATCTCGGGGCTGTGGTATTTGATGGGGGTCGGCAGATCCCCGGTCAGGATCTCGGAGCAGTCGTGATACAGGGCCACGGCGGCATACTCCTCCGGATTGCAGGGGACGCGGAAGATGTCCCGCCGGATCACGCCCAGGGCGTGGGCGATGACGGCCACCATGTGGCTGTGCTCCTGGATGTTCTCTGGCAGGGCGTTGCGCATCAGGCTCCAGCGCCCGATGTAGCGCATGCGGGAGAGGTAGGCAAAAAAGTTATGGCTCATCTTGATTCTCCGGAAAAAATGTGATTGAATAATTCTACCAAAAAACAAGCCGGATTTCAATAAGGAGTACGCCATGCATCACGGTCAACCCGTTTTTGACGCCCACGTCCACTATTCGCTGGATCTGGACCCCGCCGCCTTCGTCGCCCTGCTGGACCGCACCGGCACGGAAAAGGCCAATCTTGCCGTCATCGCCCACGGCGACCGGGTCAGCTGCACACCGGAGGCTCTGGCGCTCAAGGCTCTGTATCCGGAGCGCTTCACCGTCTTCGGCCAGCTCGACCCCTGTCTCTATTACCGGGGCGGGGCGGACATGGGCGCGCGTCAGGCGGAATACGCCGCCGCCCTGCTGCGGGCCGGCTGCGACGGGATCAAGCTGCTGGAGGGCAAGCCCCAGCTGCGCCGGGCGCTGCCCATCCCGGACTTTGACGCAGACTGCTGGGACGCCTTCTGGACCTGGTGTGAGCAAGAGCAGGTGCGCGTGCTCTGGCATGTCAACGACCCGGAGAGTTTCTGGGATCCCGAGAAGGTGCCCGCCTGGGCGGCCGGGCAGGGCTGGCTGTACGACGAGAGCTATATCAATAATGAAGAGCAGTACCGCCAGGTGCTGACGGTGCTCGGGCGCCACCCGGGGCTGCGGATCTGCTTTGCCCACTTCTTCTTTCTCTCGGCGCAGCTTGCGCGCCTGGCCGACATTCTCGAGCGCTATTCCAACGTGGTCACGGACCTGACCCCCGGCATTGAGATGTATGAGAATTTCTCCCTGGCACCGGAGGAGACCCGCGCCTTCTTCGACCTCTTCCACGACCGCATCCTCTATGGCACGGACATCGGCAGCCGCTTCGTCTACCACGGCGGCGGCAGGCCCTTCAACGAAAAGGAGAACCTGCGCCGGCCCGAGATCGTCCGCGCCTTCCTGACCAATCGGGAGACTGAGACCGTCTCCGCCGACGGGAACTTCGTGGTCGGCCGGCCGGACTTTGCGATGATGGGGCTCGGGCTCGAGGGAGAGCGTCTCGGGGAGATCCTGCGCGAAAATTTTCTGCGCTTTCTGGGGAATGCGGCCCGGCCCGTCGACCCGGATACGGCCCGGGCGTTGATTGCGCGGACCCGGCGGGAGCTTGTCTCCGCCGCGAAGCTGCCGGGCTTTGTGCCGGACAGCCGGGGTCTGGACGCCGCGGAACGAATTTTTAATCAATTTTAAAGGAATACGAAAAGAAAAATATTGCAAAACTCCCCTGACGGTGTTAAACTTTTCATTTGTGTTGAAATGTATATCATCGTCAGGGGAGTTTGAATTCTATGGATAAACTGAGGAATATCGCCATTATCGCCCACGTTGACCACGGCAAGACCACGCTGGTGGACGAGATGCTCAAGCAGTCCGGCGTATACCGGGAGAACCAGGAGGTCGTGGACCGGGTCATGGACTCCAACGATCTCGAGCGCGAACGCGGCATCACCATCATGGCCAAGAACACCGCCGTCTGGTACGGCGACACCAAGATCAACATCGTCGACACCCCGGGCCACGCCGACTTCGGCGGCGAGGTGGAGCGTATTTTGAAGATGGTCAACGGCGTCATCCTGCTGGTGGACGCGGCGGAGGGCCCCATGCCCCAGACCCGCTTCGTGCTCAGCCGCGCGCTCGAGCTGGGCCACCGCGTGATCGTGGTGCTCAACAAGATCGACCGGCCCGACCAGCGCATCCACGAGGTCGTGGACGAGATTCTGGAGCTGCTGATGGATCTGGACGCCACCGACGAGCAACTGGATTCCCCCATGCTCTTCTGCTCCGGCCGCAACGGCACCGCGAGCTACTCCCCCGACGTCGCGGGCACCGATCTCAAGCCCCTCTTTGAGACCATCCTGGAGTACATCCCCGCGCCGGAGATGGATCTCGACAAGCCCTTCCAGATGCTGGTCAGCTCCATCGACTACAACGAGTACGTGGGCCGCATCGCCATCGGGCGCATCGAGCGCGGCGTCGTCAAGCAGAACCAGGAGATCGAGGTCTGCAACTACCACAACCCCGGCGAGCCCACCCTCAAGGCCAAGGCCGTCAGCCTCTACCAGTTTGAGGGGCTCAACCGCGTGCCCGTCACCGAGGCCGGCGCCGGCAACATCATCGCCATGAGCGGCATCGGCGACGTCACCATCGGCGACACCATCTGCGCCAAGGGTGCCGTCGAGCCCCTGCCCTTTGTCAAGATCAGCGCCCCCACGCTGGAGATGACCTTCTCCGTCAACGACAGCCCCTTCGCCGGGCGCGAGGGCAAGTTCGTCACCTCCCGCCAGATCAAGGACCGCCTGATGCGCGAGACCCTGAAGGACGTGTCCCTGCGGGTGACGGAGCTGGAGAATACCACCGACAGCTTCAACGTCGCCGGCCGCGGCGAGATGAGCCTCTCCATCCTTATCGAGACCATGCGCCGTGAGGGCTATGAGTTTCAGGTCTCTCCCCCGCGCGTGCTGTATCAGGAGATCGACGGCGTCAAGTGCGAGCCCGTGGAGCGGGTGGTGGCGGACGTCCCGGCCGACTGCATGGGCTCCGTGATGGAAAAGCTCTCCGCCCGCCGCGGCACCTTCCTGGAGATGACCCCCGTGGGCAACCGCATGAAGCTGGAGTTCCTGGTCCCCTCCCGGGGCCTCTTCGGCTACCGCAACGAGTTTCTCACCGACACCAAGGGCGAGGGCATCATGGCCTCCGTCTTTGAGAAGTACGAGCCCTACAAGGGCGAGATCGCCCGGCGCAGCACCGGTTCCCTCATCGCCTGGGAGACCGGCGAGGCCGTGGCCTACGGCATCTGGAACGCCCAGGAGCGCGGCGCCATGTTCATCGTCCCCGGCACCAAGGTCTACGCTGGCATGGTGGTGGGCGTCTGCCCCAAGTCTGACGACGTGCCCGTCAACGTCTGCCGCACCAAGCACCTGACCAACACCCGCGCCTCCGGCTCCGATGAGGCCCTGCGCCTGGTGCCCGCGCGGCAGATGAGTCTGGAGCAGTGCCTGGAGTTTCTGGCCGACGACGAGCTGCTGGAGGTCACCCCCAAGAGCCTGCGCCTGCGCAAGAGCATCCTGGACCACAGCCTGCGCATGAAGAACGTCATGCGCAACCGGTAAGCGGCATTTCTCGAAAGGCTTTTTACGGGAAACGGTAAAAAGCCTTTCAAAAAAATGATTTAGTACGGTAAATGGATTGATTTTTCAAAAGCGCTCCTGTATAATGATTGAACTTCATGCTTTTTCGCACCTTTTGCCACAAAGCGTGCGCATTCAAAGAGAGAAAACAGAGAACGGGCGGATAAACAATGAATTCTAAAACACTGGTCTATATTCTGAAAAGAATCGGCCTGGCAATTCTGACGGTTTGGGTCGTCATCACGGTGACCTTCTTCGTCATGCACGCGGTGCCCGGCGGCCCCTTCATGGGCGAGAAGGCCATCTCCGCGGCGGCCCAGGCCTCCCTGGAGGCCAAGTACGGTCTCGACAAGCCCCTGATGCAGCAGTACTTCACCTATCTGAAGGACGTGGTGACCCGCTTTGATTTCGGCCCCTCCCTCAAGCAGCGGGGCCGCATGGTGGTGGACATCATCGCCGACGGCATGCGCACCTCCGCCAAGCTCGGCGTGATCGCCGCGTGTCTGGCCGCGCTGGTGGGCATTCCCCTGGGCACCGTGGCTGCGCTGCGCCGCAACAAGCTGATCGACAAGGTCATCATGGTCATCACCACCGCGTTTGTGTCCATGCCCTCGTTCATCATGGGCTCACTGCTGCTGGTGCTCTTCGCCGTCAAGTGGGCCGTGCTGCCCGCCAACGGCACCACGGCCGAGGGTCTGATCCTGCCGATCATCACCCTGTCGCTCTACCCCATGGCTTACATCACGCGGCTGACCCGCAGCTCCATGCTGGACGTGCTGGGCCAGGATTACATCCGCACCGCCAAGGCCAAGGGCGTCTCCGGCGCGAAGATCATCTTCGGCCACGCGCTGAAAAACTCCCTGATTCCCGTCATCACCTACTTCGGCCCGATGCTGGCCTATATCGTGACGGGCTCGCTGGTGGTGGAGCAGATCTTTGCCGTCCCCGGCATCGGCCGCGCCTTCGTCAGCAGCATCACCAACCGCGATTACCCCATGGTCATGGGCACGACCATCATCCTGGCCGTGCTGATCGTGGTCATGAACCTGATCAGCGACATCCTCTACAAGGTTGTCGACCCCCGGATCAATCTGGAATAAGGAGGGCGGAACATGTCAAACAAGCTGAGCATGCACGTGGACGTGGACGCCTTTCTGCCCGCGAGCGAGCAGGAAAAGGAATACATGGTGCAGATGCGCCCCTCCTCCACTTTCTTCAAGGACGGCGTCAAGCGCCTGCTGAAAAACCGGGTGGCCACCGTCAGCCTCATCATCATTCTGATCATTACCCTCTCCTCCATCTTCATCCCCATGTTCTGGCCCTACTCCTATGACAGCATGCTGGGCGTGCGGCCGGGCAAGCCGGTGGACGCCTCGTTCAACAACCTCCAGCCCTTTGAGTACGGCAAGAGCGAGCTCAAGCGCATCGACGCCGGGGAGAAGGTCTTTCCCCACATCTTCGGCACCGACTCCCAGGGCCGCGACTACTTCATCCGCGTGGTCTACGGCACCCGCATCTCCCTGGCCGTGGGCTTCTTCGCCAGCATCATCGTGCTGATCATCGGCATGACGGTCGGCTCCGTTGCCGGCTACTGCGGCGGCAAGGTCGACCTCATCATCATGCGCATCGTCGACATCATCTACTCCCTGCCCGACATGCTGATGGTCATCCTGCTGGCCTCCGTGCTGAAGGTCACCCTGGGTCCCGCTCTGGAGGGCACCGCCCTGGAGAAGATCGGCAGCAACATCATCAGCCTCTTCATCGTCTTCGGCGTGCTGTACTGGGTGTCCATGTCCCGCCTGATCCGCGGCCAGATCCTCTCGCTCCGGGAGCAGGAGTATGTGCTGGCCTCCCGCGCCGCCGGCGCCAGAGGCGGCTGGGTCATCCGCAAGCACCTGCTGCCCAACTGCATCAGCGTGGTCATCATCTCCACCGCCCTGCAGATCCCCAACGCCATCTTTACCGAGAGCTACCTCTCCTTCCTGGGCCTGGGCGTCAACGCCCCCATGCCCTCCCTGGGCTCCCTGGCCTCTGACGCGCTCAACGGCCTGAGCTCCTATCCCTTCCGTCTGGTCATTCCGGCTGTGGTCATCTCGCTGATCGTGCTGAGCCTGAACCTCTTCGGCGACGGCCTGCGCGACGCCTTTGACCCCAAGCTGAGAACCTGAGAAAGGAGAAGGAATTATGGCACTTTTGGAAGTCAGAGATCTGCATACCTCCTTCTTCACCCCCGCCGGCGAGGTGCGCGCCGTCAACGGCGTCTCCTTCGATCTCGAGCGCGGCAAGGTGCTCGGCATCGTGGGCGAGAGCGGCTCCGGCAAGTCCGTGACCGCCTACTCCATCATGCAGATCCTCGCCTCCACCGGCAAGATCGTCTCCGGCTCCATCAAGCTGGACGGTCGCCATCACCCTGCACACCGACCGCGACAAGAAGCAGGCCCGGGACCGTGCCAGGGAGATGCTGGAGCTGGTCGGCATCAACGAGAGCGAAAAGCGCATGAAGCAGTACCCCTATGAGCTCTCCGGCGGCATGCGCCAGCGCGTCATGATCGCCATGGCCCTGGCCTGTGAGCCCGATATTCTCATCGCCGACGAGCCCACCACCGCGCTCGACGTGACCATCCAGGCGCAGATCCTGGAGCTGATGCAGAGCCTGCAGGAAAAGCTCGGCATGGCCATCATCATGATCACCCATGACCTGGGCGTGGTCGCCCAGCTCTGCGACGAGGTCATCGTCATGTACGCCGGCTCCATCTGCGAGCAGGGCACCGCCGACGAGATCTTTTACAATCCCCGGCATGAGTACACCAAGGGCCTGATGCGCTCCATCCCCACGGCGGACACCGCGGGCACGCGCCTGCAGCCCATCACCGGCACGCCCATCGACCTGCTGAACATGCCGGCTGGCTGCCCCTTCGCGCCCCGCTGCGACAACGCCATGAAGATCTGCCTGAGAGAGCGCTGCCAGCGCATGGAGATCAACGCCGATCACGCCGCCGCCTGCTGGATGAACGTCAAGGCCGGCATCGAGGACGGCAGCATCATCCCCGAGAAAGGCGGTGAGGCAAATGTCTGAAAACGAAAAGCGCACACTGGTGGAGGTCAGAGACCTCAAGCAGTATTTTGACGTCAACGTGGGCATGTTCAAAACCCGCCCCCTCAAGGCTGTCGACGGCGTCTCCTTCTCCATCAAAAAGGGCGAGACCCTGGGTCTGGTGGGCGAGTCCGGCTGCGGCAAGACCACCGTCGGCCGCACGCTGCTGCACCTCTACACCCCCACTGCCGGCGAAATCCTCTTTGACGGCAAGCCCGTCAAGACCAAAGAGGACATCCTGAATTTCCGCAAGAAGGCCACCATGGTCTTCCAGGATCCCTACTCCTCCCTCAACCCCCGCATGACCGTCTCCGACATCATCGGCGAGCCGCTGGACATCCACAGGATGTACGCCGACAAGCAGCAGCGGCACGACCGCATCCTGGAGCTGATGGAGCACGTGGGGCTCAACAGCGAGCACGCCGCCCGCTACGCCCATGAGTTCTCCGGCGGCCAGCGCCAGCGTATCGGCATCGCCCGCGCCCTGGCTCTGAACCCCGAGTTCATCGTCTGCGACGAGCCCGTCTCCGCCCTGGACGTGTCCATCCAGGCCCAGGTCATCAACATGTTTGACGAGCTGCAGGAGCAGATGGGTCTGACCTATCTCTTCATCGCCCACGACATTCTGGTCGTGCGCCACATCTCCGACCGCATCGCCGTCATGTATCTGGGCAAGATGGTGGAGCTGGCCGACGCCAGGGAAATCTACGACCACCCGCTGCACCCCTACACCAAATCCCTGATGTCCGCGGTGCCCCAGCCCGACCCGAAGGTCGCCCGGGCCAACAAGCGCATCGTCCTCTCCGGCGACATCCCCAGCCCTCTCAACGCACCCTCCGGCTGCCCCTTCCGCACCCGCTGCCCCCACGCGACCGCGGCCTGCGCCGAGGCCATGCCGGAATTCAAGGAGGTCAGCCCCGGCCACTTTGCCGCCTGCCACCGCATCGCGGAGCTGAACTGAAGCCCCGCAGACCACCCGATTCAAATTCGCGCCAAACGCGCGGTTTGGAAATATACTCGAAAGGAAAACCGAAACATGAAGAAATTCCTTGCACTGCTCCTTGCGCTGGCCATGGTCTTCGCCCTGGCCGCCTGCGGCAGCTCTGCGGCTCCCGCGGCTCCCGCGGCCACCGTGGCGCCCGCGGCCGACGCTGCCCCCGCAGCCGACGCAGCCCCCGCTGAAGAGGCGGCTGCCGCCGTCCCCGGCGAGCTGTCCGTCTGCCTGGCCTCCGAGCCTGACACCCTCGACCCCGCTCTCAACTCCGCGGTCGACGGCGCCACCATGCTCGTCCACCTGTTCTCCGGCCTTGCCAAGTGGGCCCAGAACGAAAGCGGCGCTCTCGTGATCGTCCCTGACGCAGCCGAAGAGCTGGTCGAAGGCGTTGTCAACGAGGACGGCACCGTCACCTACACCTACACCCTCCGCGACGGTCTGAAGTGGTCTGACGGCCAGCCCGTCACCGCCGGCGACTTTGCCTTTGCCTGGCAGCGCGCCGCCTCCGTCGAGCTTGCCGCCGACTACGGCTACATGTTCGAGGTCGTGGACGGCTACGACGACGTCTGGGCTGAGGAGCCCGCCGAGGACGCTCAGCTGAACGTCAAGGCTCTGGACGACCGCACCCTGGAAGTCACCCTGGCCAACGCCGTGGCTTACTGGAATGAGCTGCTGGCCTTCCCCACCTACTTCCCCGTGCGTGAGGACGTGGTCGCCAACGAGAGCTGGGCCACCGATCCCTCCACCTATGTCTGCAACGGTGCCTACACCATGACCGGCTGGGATCACAACAGCCTGATCACCCTGACCAAGAACCCCAACTACGCCGACGCCGATGAGGTCACCCTCGAGACGCTGAAGTGCTACCTCTCCGACGACGCCAACAACCAGCTGTCCAACTTCAAGAACGGCACCTGGCAGATGATCGACGACGTCCCCACCAACGAGATCGCGACCCTGAAGGTCGACTACCCCGATGAGTTCGTCGTTGCCGGTCAGATCGGCACCTACTACGTCTGCTGGAATGTCAACGAGGACATCCTGCCCGCCTCCTCCAACCTCTCCGGCGCCGAGGCTGAGGCCGCCAAGGCCGAGATCCGCAACGCCATCGCCCTGCTCTTCGACCGCAACTACATCGTGGAAGAGATCGGCCAGGCCGGTCAGGTTCCCGCCTCCTCCTTCGTCGCCATGGGCATGACCAACCCCGACGGCACCCAGTTCTACCAGACCGCCGGCCACAACGACGGCTTTGACGGCTACTACAACGTGGCCGAGGACGCCATCGAGGACAACTACACCCAGGCCATCGAAGTGCTGAAGAAGTACTACGACTACGACGAGGCCACCGGTCAGTTCTCCGGCTTCCCCACCTTGACCTACCTCTACAACACCTCTGAGAGCCACAAGGCCATCGGCGAGTACCTGCAGAGCGCCCTGGCCGCTGTGGGCATCACCATGAACCTGGAGAACCAGGAGTGGGCCACCTTCCTGAACACCCGTAAGCAGGGCGACTACTCCATCGCCCGCAACGGCTGGCTGGCCGACTACAACGACCCCATCTGCTTCCTGGATATGTGGACCACCAACTCCGGCAACAACGACGTGCAGTTCGGCCGCGGCGCCCACAAGGATCTGGCCCTCTACAGCCTCGACCTGACCGACCTCGGCTTTGAGACCAAGGTCGAAAACGGCACCTGGGCCGACACCTACGACGTGCTGATCAAGACCATCAAGTCCTGCACCGACAACGAAGTCCGCTACGAGCTCATGCACCGCGCCGAGGACCTGCTCATGTCCACCGGCTGCATCTGCCCCCTGTACTTCTACACCGACCTGTACATGCTCAGCAAGAACGTGGACGGCTTCTTCTCCAACCCCCTCGGCTACAAGTACTTCATGTACTGCACCGTCGCGTAAGCACAGTTTCTCCGTTCCCCGGCTCTGCCGGGGAACTTTTTTTATCTTTTTCAGGATTCCGTGCCCGATTTCCAGATTGTGGATTGCTTTTTGGGATCATATCCTTTATAAAGGTATGATCGTATGCACAGATCCCGGCGGATCGCGTGCAGCGACCCATGATTGCGGGGTACCCCGCAATCGCTTTTCCGCGCGGAAAAGCGCGATTTTGCTTATTATCCGCCCTCTGGGCGTTTAATAAAATTTTTTCAGGAGGACAAAACAACATGAGCAACACAAGCAAACGGCTTCTGGCTCTCGCCCTGGCGCTGGTCATGGTGCTGGGTCTGGCTACGGAAGCAGCGCCCCCGCAACTCCCGCTGCCACCGCAGCCCCTGCCGCCCCTGCCGCCCCCGCCGCGGAAGCCAACACCTCTGTCGAACCGGAAGCTGCCGGCCCCGACACCTTCTCCATGATCGACAACTTTGACATCACCACCCTGGACTATGTTTACAACAACAAGTCCTCGAACGGTGACTACACCTCGAACTTCATTGAGGGTCTGCTGACCCAGGATCCCCACGGCAAGCTGGTCGCCGGCATGGCCAAGGAGTGGTCCGCCAATGACGATGCCTCCGAGTGGACCTTCACCATCCGCGACGACGCGGTGTGGTCCACCAGCAGCGGCGAGGAGTACGACGCCGTCACCGCCGAGGACTTTGTCACCGGTCTGAAGCACGCGGCCGACTCCAAGTCTGAGACCCTGGGCCTGGTCGCCGATCTGATCGTGGGCCTGCGCGCCTACTCCGAAGGCACCGGCACCTGGGAAGACGTCGGCATCAAGGCCGACGGCGACAAGCTGGTCTACACCCTGACCGGCCCCTGCGGCTACTTCGACGGCATGACCACCTACTCCATCCTCTTCCCCATCAACGCGGAGTTCCTGGAGTCCAAGGGCTCTGACTTCGGCGCCGTGCAGCCCGACTCCATCCTGTACAACGGCTGCTACATCCTCTCCTCTCTGGTTCCCTCCCAGGAAGTGCGCTTTGACGCCAACCCCAACTACTACGACGCCGGCAACGTGCATGTGCAGCACGTGGTCGTGACCTACACCAACGGTGAGGATCCCGCCCAGGGCTTCAACATGTTCGTCAACGGCGAGACCACCTACACCACCATCAACGGCTCCCTGCCCGACGTGGTCGCCAAGGCCGACGAGCTCTACGCCGACAACCAGTACAAGAGCCTGACCACCTCCACCTCCTACTGGGGCGCCTTCAACTGGGACCGCCGCATGTACAACCTGTACAACGACCCCTCCGTCTCCACCACCTCCAAGACCTCTGACGCGCAGAAGGAAGACACCCGCAACGCCATCCTCAACGCCAACTTCCGCCGCGCCGTCTACGCCGCCTACTCCGCTCACGCCGTTGAGGCCATCACCCAGGGCGAGGACCGCGCTGACGACGTGCTGCGCAACACCCTCGTCCCCTACACCTTCGCCACCACGTCTGACGGCCGCTCCTACGGCTCCATCGTCACCAAGTACGTGGAGGAGCTGGTGCCTGAGTACGCCGGCATCGACCTGAACGACGGCCATGACGCCTGGTACAGCCCCGAGCGCGCCGTCGCCTTCGCTGAGAAGGCCAAGGAAGAGCTGGGCGACACCATCAGCGAGTGGCCTGTCCACCTGGACGTGCCCGTCTACGCCTCCTCCGAGAACCAGAAGAACATGCAGCTGGCCATGCAGAAGGCCATTGAAGACGCCATCGGAGATTACGTCAAGGTCGACCTCCAGTTCCTGGAAGGCGACTCCAGCGTCTACTACTCCGCCTTCTACAATCAGCCCGACGGCGTGTCCAACTCCATCGACATGGTCTTCGGCGCCGGCTGGGGCCCCGACTACGGCGATCCTCTGACCTACATCCACTGCTTTGACATCCACGACGGCGACATGCTCAACTACTCCGGCATCAACTATGAGAGCCAGGGTCAGGACGCCGAGCAGAAGGCCGTTCTGGAGCAGCTGGGTCTGACCGACATCCAGGCCGTTGTCGACCAGGCCGTCCTCGCCACCGGCGACGAGCGCATCGAGCTCTTTGCCCAGGCCGAGGCCATGCTGCTCACCCAGGGCATCCTGCGTCCCTTCTCCACCAGCGGCGCCTCCCTCACCGTGAGCAAGGTCGTCCCCTTCACCGCCGCCTACGGCCTCTACGGCCAGGCCTCCTACAACCGCATTCCCTACTTCAAGTACATGCAGCTGCAGGATACTCCCGTCCTTGCCGCGGATTACGAAGCCGCCAAGGCTGCCTGGCTGGAGGGCTGATCCCTTTACCGGGCTGATCCCATCGCACTGACCAAGTAAACAAGGGGGAGCCAGACGACAGCTTCTCTGGCTCCCCCGCTTTTTCAAAAGGAGGCGACACCTTCTGTGGGAAAAGGATATATCTGGAAGCGGCTGCTGCGGTCGCTCCTCTCCATTTTGATCATCATGCTCATCGTGTTCACCATGATTTTCACCATGGTGCCGCGGGAGAATATCTTTTTTGAAGACAGTACCTATCGCAAGCTGAGCAGCAAATCCGACGACAAGACGGAGTATGTCTATTCCACCTGGCAGAAGCTGGGCTACCTGGACTACGTCCGCATCAACGACTATTGTCTCACCCTCTATGAGGCCGGCAGCCCCGAGATGGCGTCGGCCGTGGAACCCGACTCCCCGGAGAGTCGGGATTTCGTCCGCATCTACACCGAAAAGGGATACACCGTGGAGAGCTTCCTTGGCAGCGGGCGCTACTACGCCTACAAGGACGTGCCGGTGCTCAAGCGCATGGGCACCTGGCTCAGCCATCTGCTGGTGATCGACACCCCCTGGTCGGTTCAGGACGAGAATAACCCGGATCTTCCGCGCTCGCTCTCTCTGGGGCGGACGCCTTCCGGCGGCGCCGCGCTCATCGGCAGCGGCACCACCCATAAATATCTGCTGTACACCGACAGCCACTTCCCCTGGCTGCACCAGAACATCATCAAGCTGAACTTCGGCACCTCCTACCCCACCTATCAGGGGCTGGACGTGATGCGCGTTCTGTTCCAGTCCCAGGGCACGGAGGTCAAACGGCACGTCACCTTTGAGACCGGCTATGAGACCGAGTCCGGCATCAACTTCGGCACGCTCAAATACAAAAGTGTGCTGGACCGGATGGACCGGAAAAAGTTTGCCGACAACTACGCCGACTTTGAGGTCTTCCGCAGCCAGCCCTCCATGATCGGCACCTCCTTCATCATGGGTATTTTCGCCATGGCGCTGGCCTATTTTCTGGGTCTGCCCATCGGCGTGCTGATGGCCCGGCGCAAGGACAAGCTGGCGGACAAGCTGGGCATGGTATACATCATCTTCATCATCGCCGTGCCGTCGCTGGCGTATATCTATCTGTTCCGCTACTTTGGCACCACGCTGTTCAATCTGCCCTCCGTGTTCACCACCTACGGGCCGGAGGACATCCGCTCCTGGATCCTGCCGGTCATCTCCCTGGCCCTGCCCTCCATCGCAAGTCTGATGCTCTGGACCCGACGCTACGTCGTCGACCAGATGAGCGCGGACTACGTGAAGTTTGCCAAGGCCAAGGGTCTGAACCAGCGGGAGATCTTCAACGGCCACATCTTCAAAAACGCCGTCATCCCCATCGCCCAGGGCATCCCCGCGTCCCTGGCCGGGTGCATCACCGGCGCCATCATCACCGAGGCCATCTACTCCGTCGGCGGCATGGGCAAGATGCTGCCCAGTGCCATCAAGCAGTACAACAACGTCATGATCGTGGCGCTGGCGTTTCTGTTCTCCACGGTGTCGGTGCTGTCGGTGCTCGCGGGCGACATCGTGCTGACCAAGGTCGATCCGCGGATTTCTCTCAGTGAGAAGGCAGGGAGGTCGTAATGGATAACGAGAACAATCTGTTTGAGTTTGCTGCCTTCGACGAACTCGAATCCGAACATATCGCCGCCCCGCGCTATTCCTACTGGAAGAGCGTGTGGCGCACCTTCTTCAAGGACAAGTTCACCGTGGCCGTGGCGATCCTGCTGCTGTTCATCATCGGCTTTGCCCTGATCCAGCCCATGGTGTCCGGCTACAGCCCCATCGTCACCCCCAACATCAACAACGCCGACATGAAGTTCCTCAAGCCCGGGCCCGGCCACATCTTCGGCACCGACCACGTGGGCAACGAGGTCTTTGATGCCGTCTGGGCCGGCGCGCGCAACTCCATCATCATCAGCTTCGTCTGCACCTTCATCAACATGCTCGTCGGCATCCCCATCGGGGCGCTGTGGGGCTTCTCCAAGCGGATGGACCGCTGGATGATCGAGGTGTACAACGTGGTCTCCAACATTCCCTTCCTGCTGCTGGCGATGATTTTGTCCTATGTGCTGGGCGCGGGCATGCGCTCGCTGATCATCACCATGACATGTACGGAGTGGATCTTCGTGGCCTACTTCATCCGCACCCAGGTCATGATCATCCGTGACCGGGAGTACAACATGGCCTCCAAGTGTCTCGGCACCGGGACCTGGACCATGATTATGAAGAACATCCTGCCCTATCTCATCTCCGTCATCATGACCTATGTGTCCCGGCAGATCCCCTCGCTGATCTCCTACGAGGTGTTCCTGTCCTACATGGGTCTGGGGCTTGGCACCACCAACGCCTCTCTGGGCCAGTCCATCTCCATGTACACCTCGTACATGAACGGCTACCCCCACCTGTTCTGGATCCCCGTGGGCGTGCTGGCCATCATCTCCATCTCCCTGTATATCGTGGGTCAGAAGCTGGCGGACGCCGCCGACCCGCGCACACACATGTAAGGGGGCGCACGCATGGAAGAGAAAAAGATCGTTCTGTCCGCAAAGGACGTGGAAGTGAAGTTCAGAGTCCGCGACAACTACCTCACGGCCATCCGGGGCGTGTCCCTGGATCTGTACGAGGGGGAGACCTTTGCCATCGTGGGCGAGAGCGGCTCCGGCAAATCCGTGTTCACCAAGACCTTCACCGGCATGCTGGAATCCAACGGCTCCGTGACCCGCGGCTCCGTGATGTTCCACGGCAAGGATCTGACCAAGCTGAAGACCGACAAGGACTGGGAGGGCATCCGCGGCGCGAAGATCGCCACCATTTTTCAGGATCCCATGACCTCCCTCAACCCCATCCGCACCATCGGCTCCCAGATCACCGAGGTCATCGAGAAACACCAGGGCATTTCCAAAGCCGAGGCCAAGGCCCAGGCCATCGAACTGATGGAGCGTGTGGGCATCAAAAATGCCGCCGACCGCTTCGATGAATACCCGTTTCAGTATTCCGGCGGTATGCGGCAGCGCATCGTCATTGCCATCGCCCTGTCCTGCCACCCGGAGATCCTGATCTGCGACGAGCCGACCACGGCCCTGGACGTGACCATCCAGGCGCAGATCATCTCCCTGATCCGGGATCTGCAGAAAGAGCTGAAGTTTACAACGTTGTATATCACCCACGATCTGGGCGTTGTGGCCAACGTGGCCGACCGGGTGGGCGTCATGTACGGCGGCCAGATCATCGAGTACGGCACGGTGGAGGAGATCTTCTTCGATCCCCGCCATCCCTACACCTGGGCCCTGCTGTCCAGTCTGCCCCAGCTCGGCGTGAAGGGGCAGGAGCTCTACTACATCACGGGCACGCCCCCCTCCCTCTACAACGAGATCAAGGGCGACGCCTTTGCCCCGCGCAACGAGCACGCCCTGAAGATCGACTTCGTGCAGGAGCCGCCCTTCTTCCGGGTCAGCGACACCCACTTTGCCAAGACCTGGCTGCTCGATCCCCGGGCGCCCAAGCTGGAAAAGCCGGAGGTCATCCGGGATCTGCACGAAAAGATCAGACAAATGACGGATAAGGGAGGTGCCTTCCATGTCGAATGAAAACGCGGACAGAGAGGTCATTCTGTCCGTCCGGCATGTGGACATTTCCTTTGAGGTCGGACATAAAAAGAAATTCGACGCCGTAAAAGACGCGAATTTCGACATCTATAAGGGGGAGACCTTCGCCCTGGTGGGCGAATCCGGCTCCGGCAAGACCACCCTGGGCCGCGCCATTCTGCGCATCAACCCCTGCAGCGCGGGCGAGATCCTCTTTGAGGGCAAGCGCATCTCCGGCAAGATCTCCCGGGAGGAGGACCGCAACGTGGTCCGGAACATCCAGATGATCTTCCAGGATCCCGCCGCCTCCCTCAACGAGCGCGCCACCATCGAGTACTGCATCTCCGAGGGCCTGTACAACTTCCACCTGTACAAGGACGAGGCGGACCGCATCGCGAAGGTGGACCGCGCCCTGGAGAGCGTGGGCCTGCTGCCCGAGCACAAGTCCCGCTATCCCCATGAGTTCTCCGGCGGCCAGCGCCAGCGCGTGGGCATCGCCCGGGCCATGATCATGGACCCGAAGTTCATCGTGGCCGACGAGCCCATCTCCGCCCTGGACGTGTCCATCCGCGCCCAGGTGCTGAACCTGATGAACCGGCTGAAGGCGGAGAAGAATCTCACGTACCTCTTCATCGCCCACGATCTGTCTGTGGTGCGCTTCATCGCGGACCGCATCGCGGTCATCCATCTGGGCCGGATCGTGGAGATCGCAGACTCCGAGACGCTGTTCCGCTATCCCATTCACCCCTATACCGTCTCCCTGCTCTCCGCCGTGCCCATGCCCGACCCCGTTGTGGAGAAGACCCGGCGGCACATCGTGTACGATCCCTCCCAGCTGGAGCAGACCGACGAAAAGCGCGAGCTGCGTGAGCTCCGCCCCGGCCACTTCGTTCTCGCCACCGAGAAGGAATTTGCCGGCTACGAGGAGAAGATCAGCACCATGGAGCGGGAGGGCCGTTAAAGGACCCCGTAGGCGAGGACCCCCGCGGCAAACAGATACACCAGTCCCAGAAAGAGAGGATAGTTGAAGGCTGCCTCTCTTTCTTCTTTTCTGTTGGCCCGGTAGGTCCGGTAGCTCTGCCGGTCCCCTCTGAGGCCGCGCCGGAACACATAGCCGGACACGTCCAGATCGCCCCGGAGGGCCAGCGCATAGACGATCCCGCACACCGTGAGCACCAGGGCGATGACGGTGAGCGCGTCGGTGAAGGCCAAAAGCGCGCCGCGGGGCGCCGAAAGGGCTTTGTAGACCGGATAGGCCAGCGTGACGGCCAGATGCGCCGTCAGTGTGCCCGCCCGGATATTTTGAAATCGTCTGAGCATCGTGCAGCCGAGCCTCCCAGCGGATTGTCATTTGCCCCATCATAGCAGATCGCCGCCCTGCGCGTCAACCGGGCGCAGATGTGCAAAAACTGCTTGACTTCCGGCCGCGGCAATGCTAATATATCGGAGTACGCGCCCGCAGTCTGCGCGATGGGGTTGCCGCCGAAGCGGCGTCCTTTCCGCCCCATGGCCCGGATCGCAGGGTATAGCTAACCTTGAAAGGAGTTTTTCACCATGATCACCAAAGAAGTCAAGACCCAGGTCATCTCCGAGAACGCCACCCACGAGGGCGACACCGGTTCTCCCGAGGTCCAGATCGCCATTCTCACCCAGCGCATCCGTGAGCTGACCGCTCACCTCAAGCAGCATCCCAACGACGACCACAGCCGTCTGGGCATGTACAAGATGGTCGGCAAGCGCCGCCGTCTGCTCGACTACCTGGCCAAGAAGGATATCGAGCGTTACCGCGCTATCATCGCCAAGCTGGGCATCCGCAAGTAAGCTTGCCTGCCCGCCCCGCGAAAGCGCTTCTGAAGGGTATGAAGGTTTTTTCGTCCGGGGACAAGTGAATACTGTCCCCGGATTCTTTTTCGATCAAAAGGCCAAGCCTTTTGATCGAGCCTTTGCACTCCGCTCAGCGCACTCGCCCCTGCGGGGCTCGCACGTTCGCTCCGCGAGAAGTGTTTTTTGTCAGGCGCGTTAAATGAGCGTCCAAATCTTTGATTTGGCTAACGCGAATTTACACCTCAGGTGGTCCTGACAAAAAACGAATTTGAATTGCTTTCGCCGCGCGAAAGAACAGTATACCAAACACAGACCGGCTTTCCGTATTTGAAAAAACGCCCGCACGGGCGTGTTCCCGCAGCAGCCCCTGCGGACGCTTTTCCAAGTACTGAGGGCAGGGACGTGTAAAAAGATAAGGAGAATCCCCATGATCATTACCAACAAGCAGTTCCCCAACTACCGCAAGTTTGAGATGATGTACGAGGGCCGCCCCCTGTCCATGGAGGTCGGCAAGCTGGCAGAGCTCTGCAACGCCGCCGTGCTTGTCAAGTACGGTGAGACCACCGTGCTCGTCACCTGCACCGCCTCCGCCCGCCCCAAGGACGGCATCGACTACTTTCCCCTCGCCGTGGACTTCAACGAGAAGCTCTACGCCGTCGGCCGCATCCCCGGCAGCTTCATGCGCCGTGAGGGCAAGCCCAGCCTGCCCGCCGTGCTGGCCTCCCGTCTGATCGACCGCCCCATGCGCCCGCTCTTCCCCTCCGACCTGCGCAACGACGTGGTCATCGCCTGCGAAGTGCTGTCCGTCGACCGCGACTGCAGCCCGGAGATCACCGCCATGATCGGCGCCTCCGCCGCCGTCTCCATCTCCGACGTGCCCTTCAACGGCCCCATTGCCGGCATCGTGCTGGGCTGGGACGGTGAGAAGTACCTCTTCAACCCCACCAAGGCCGAGCGTGAGCGCAACCGCATGATCACCACCATCGCCGCCACCCACAAGAAGATCGTCATGATCGAGTCCGAGGCCGACCAGGTCCCCGACGACGTGATGTACGAGGGCATCGTCCAGGCGCACGAGCACCTGCAGCCCGTGCTGGATCTCATCGACCAGATGGTCGCCGAGATCGGCAAGCCCAAGTTTGAGTACGAGCACGCCTCCTTCGACGAGGAGCTGTTCAACAAGCTCGTGGAGAATGAGTTTGAGTCCATGGAGTACTGCATGGATACCGACGACAAGAACGTCCGCGAGGCCCGCGTCAACGACTGGATCACCATGGTCGAGGAGAAGTACGGCGAGGAGCATCCCGACATGATGCAGTACATGGAGGAGATCCTCTACAAGCTGCAGAAGAAGGTCGTCAAGAAGTGGCTGCTGGCCGGCAAGCGTGTCGACGGCCGCCAGATGAACGAGATCCGCCCGCTGGCCGCCGAGGTCGGCGTTCTGCCCGTGGTACACGGCTCCGGCCTGTTCACCCGCGGTCAGACCCAGGTGCTCTCCATCGCCACTCTCTCCACCCTGGCCGATGCCCAGAAGCTGGACACCATCTGGGAAGAGGACTCCAAGCGCTTCATGCACCACTACAACATGCCCTCCTACTCCACCGGCGAGGCCCGTGCCAGCCGCTCCACCAACCGCCGCGAGTACGGCCACGGCGCGCTGGTCGAGAAGGCCCTTGAGTCCGTGATCCCCGACGTGGAGGACTTCCCCTACGCCATCCGCGTCGTCTCCGAGGTGCTCTCCTCCAACGGCTCCACCTCCCAGGGCTCCATCTGCGGCACCACCCTGGCCCTCATGGACGCCGGCGTGCCCATCAAGGCCCCTGTGGCCGGCATCTCCTGCGGCCTGATCCAGGACGGCGACGACTTCACCACCTTCATCGACATCCAGGGCGTGGAGGACTTCCACGGCGAGATGGACTTCAAGGTGGCCGGCACCAAGCAGGGCATTACCGCCATCCAGATGGACCTCAAGAACGACGGCCTCAAGCATGAGATCGTCAAGGAAGCCTTTGCCATCACCAAGGAGGCCCGCTTCCAGATCCTCGACTGCATCCTGCTCAAGGCCATTGCCGAGCCGCGCAAGGAGCTGGCGAAGACCGCCCCCAAGATGATCCAGATGAAGATCAACCCCGACAAGATCCGCGAGGTCATCGGCTCCGGCGGCAAGGTCATCCAGAAGATCACCGCCGACACCGGCTGCAAGATCGACATCAACGACGACGGCACCATCTTCATCGCCTCCTCCGATATTGAGGCCTGCCGCGCCGCCCGCAAGACCATCGAGGACATCTGCTTCGAGCCCGAGGTGGGCGCCCTGTACTACGGCAAGGTCAGCAACATCCGCTCCGACTTCGGCGCCTGGGTGGAGCTGGCTCCCGGCAAGGACGGCCTGGTCAAGATCAAGGATCTCGAGTTCAAGCGCACAGAAAAGGTCGAGGACGTGCTCAAGGTCGGCGACATGACCTGGGTCAAGGTCGTCAACATCGGTCCCCGCGGCATCGATCTCAGCCGCAAGGACGCTCTCAGAGAGCGCGGCGAAGCGTAATTTCTTCATCGAAATGCAAGCATTTCGATGAGCTTGCAGGCTGCTGCATGCACTCGCTGCGCTCGCACACCGGCAGCCTGAGAAGAGTATTTTGTCAGGCGCATGTCCTGACAAAATACAATTTGAATTCTTTTGCAAAGCGAAATAAAAAGAGGCAGCTTCCGTGCTGCCTCTTTTTCCCATGATCCGTCATTGCGAGGGCCGCGTGCGGCCCGTGGCAATCCGTAAAAACAAGGAGGAAACCCATGCTGTCCTTTACATCCGATTACACCGAAGGCGCGCATCCCAAGGTGCTCCAGCATTTTCTGGAGCGCAACCTGGTCACCCTCCAGGGCTACGGCTCTGACGAGGATACCGAGGAGGCCAAGCGCAAGATCTGCGCCGAATGCGGCCGGGACGATCTGCAGATCCAGTTTCTGACCGGCGGCACCCAGACCAATCGCGTCGCCATCTCCTGCATGTTAAACTGCTATGAGGGCGTGCTCTGCGCCGCCACCGGCCACATCAACGTCCACGAGTCCGGCGCCATCGAGTCCAGCGGCCACAAGGTCATCGGCCTTCCCCACACCGACGGCAAGCTCATGGCCGAGACCGTGGCAAAGTACATGGACGTGTACCTGGCCGACGACACCGCCGAGCACATGGTCCGCCCCGGCATGGTCTACATCTCCCACCCCACGGAGGTGGGCACCCTGTACTCCAAGGCGGAGCTCACCGCGCTCTCCGAGACCTGCCGCAAGTACGGCCTGCACCTGTTCCTGGACGGCGCGCGCCTGGGCTACGGCCTGATGAGCCCGGCCAATGACGTGAGCCTGCGGGACATCGTGGAGCTGACGGACCTGTTCTACATCGGCGGCACCAAGGTCGGCGCCCTCTGCGGCGAGGCCCTGGTCTTCACCAGGCACAACATGCCCAAGCACTTCCTCGCCGTCATCAAGCAGCAGGGCGCCCTGCTTGCCAAGATGCGCGTCGTCAGCCAGCAGTTTGACGCCCTGTTTACCGACGGGCTCTACTGGGAGATCGGCCGCCATGCCATCCGGCTTGCCATGCGTCTGAAGAAGATGTTCACCGACCGGGGCTATCCCCTCTTCATCGACTCCCCCACCAACCAGCAGTTCTTCATCCTCTCCGACGAGCAGATCGAGCGGCTGAAGAAGGACGTGGCCTTCTCCCTGTGGGAGCGCGTGGATGAGAGCCACATGGCGGTGCGCTTCTGCACCAGCTGGTCCACCACCGACGAGCAGCTCGACGCGCTGGAAAAGCTGCTGTAATCCGACCCGAAACAGACGACACCGGGGCCGCGGGCGGGGAACGGCTGGAAAAGCGCTGCTTTGACAGCGGCCACTCCTTCAATATCGATCGCCCCGCCGTGCGGGCCGCGGTTTGCGAGTTCTTCCTGAGGCAACTGTAAAACGCAAAGAGAAACATCCCTGGCCAATCTGTACAGATGTACGGATTCGCCGGGGATATTTTTCGGCTCTATGTCAATAGTTGGGGTAGAGCAAGAAGAAACCTAATACGAAGGAGCATGTGGCGCGCCACATGCTCCTTCGTATTAGGTGCTATGT
>ONPY01000038.1 GCA_900319835.1 uncultured Eubacteriales bacterium
CAGGTACTTGGAAACCGTGCTCACGGCGAGGCCCACACCCGCGGCGATCTCGCGGACAGAGGGGGCGGAGCCCTGTCGGTTTCGATAGCTGTTGATGTATTCCTCGATCATGGCGCAATATTCTGGCTTTTTGTACTGCATAGATTTGCTCCTTTCAAACGCGAATAATAGTTTCCGATAGAGATAGTATTACAATCGGTTACAGATTGCAAGAGGGAAAATGCAGCTGACCCGCCAGGTGCAGTCGATCGGCTACACCTGACGGGTCAGCGTGAAATCTATACTTGACAAAGGGGAACGGGTCTGCAATATACCAGCGAGCATCGCCTTTGTACTCCCACAAAGGCACAAGCCGGGCAGTCCCGGACCCTTATGGCAGCAGGAAAGGCACCTGCTGCGGTGGCTGTGGTATCTCAGATACGATGCTTGCCGGTATGATGCAGGGATGATGCTAGCAAATTGAAAGCACTGTACATTCTACTGAGATTTTCATTGAATGAATTAAAGATTTCCCGGAAGCGGGGGCACTTCATCTTCTGCATAGAAGAGAACAGAAAGCTCGTCCACATCCCTGGCTTTTGTCCAGTCTTTCATCCCTTTTTTCCAGACCAGACTATCGGGTGACATTTTCCCTTGTCTGATAAGATCGACCAGCTCATCATAATTCAAGGGGCCAACAGCACTACCTTCAACAGCGACATGGTAGTTGAACGCAGGAAGCGCGGGTGGGGCCTGATCATCTTTCCCCTGCTTTCCGATTTTTGACCCGATACCAGAAACAAAGCCGGTAACGTTTTTTGAAATGTTTGAAGAGAAACTGGGCCTTCTCTCTGCGGTAGACAAATCGCCTGTTCCCTTAAAAAGAGATTTCACAAAACCGGATTGCGTTTTTTTGTGCTTGGCATATCCGTATTCTTTGACATCGACAGCAGCAGTCGCCGTATCTGTGGCCAGCTCAGCAACTTGAGCTGCTCTTTGGATTCCAAAATCAGCAACTTTATCCGCCTTGTCAATTCCCAAGTCCGAGAAAGAATCAACTACGTTATACCCCAGTTCTGCAACCTGTGCCACTTTCCCGAGACCGGTATCGACAGCCCGAGAGACCGCATCAGTTGCTGCGCCAGTTGCTTGGGTGAACGAATCTGTTACAAAGTTTCTTACTTGTGCTGCCACGCCTAGATTAACACCCACATCTGTCTTTTTTATAAGGAACTTATAATTATCGCTAGTTTTGTCGATCTCAATATCGGAAATATCTACGCTTGATACTGCAACTCCGTATTCGTCCTGAAGCCTAATCTTTAAGTGTTGTTCAATGATTTCGTTGATTTCTAGAATTCTCTTCTCTAATTGCGTTACAGGGATTCCATACTCATCAGGTGCATTTGCGACAACAGCTTTAACATATTTCGTTACCGCCGCTTTTATAACACCTTTGAATTCATCTAGTGAGACAGTACGAAGCTGATACTTGTTAATAAAGGCGACGGGGTCAGAAATGCTAAAACTGATAACACCTCGTACCGAAGTAGGTACACCACGCTCACGGAATCGCGGATCGGCCACATCAAAATACGGAACCCCAATTTTTACCTGCAGAATCTGGGCGAGGTTTATGAAATACACTTCTGCCTGAAAAGGCGTATTTCCGTTATAGGCAAGACCAATTGCAGAGGTAATAATCGGCAGGTTCTCTGTTTTCACAATTGAATCATAAGGCCCCAGGATAATGTCTTGTGCCGTTTCTCCGTTGTTGTGATAAACAAATACAGCGACTTCCCCGGTTTTAACGCGAAGAGAGGAACCCCAACGGATTGCGTTTTCTTTTGCGGAGTCGCCTTGTAAAGATCCCGACGGATGCCATTTCCAAATTAAGTATCCGGTTTCGTCACAGCGGATTACATCCATGATTCCGCCGTTTGGATTATTCCGAAAAAGAGCCATCTCGAATACCCCTTTCCTAGAAGCTTTTATTTCAAGATAAACTTAGATTCACAATAGCTGCAGGTGACTTCGTCGCCTTTATACCCGGTTGTAACAGCACCGCAAAATGGGCATTTATTAGTTATGGCTTTTGGCACATTCTTTGCTCCCATTATTGCATTCTTTGTGGCATCAAGTTTTCCGAGGATTGGCGCAAACAATGTCGCTGCATCCAGCGGTTCACGCTCGCTCTTGGCAAGTTCTTTCATGCGTGCTTTGTATGCTTTGACAACTGCAGAAGCCCATTTCTTTTCGGCCATTAGCCCCTTAAAGGAAAAGTATTGGTGTGCATCTGAGAAGAATAACTCCAAGCGGCTTTTTCCATCCGGGCTTTTCCCTATCAGCACATTGGGGTTTCCATTGGATTCTTTTAAATCAGAAAGCGGCAGCCGGTAGCTGTTTTTGCTTCCCCACAGACTGTGATCAATCTTGAGAATGCTTTTGTTCGTTAAAACGACTGTTACTGTGTGGTTTGTTTGATCCGTCACGTTCGCGTCCTGCATAATGACGACTTCATCTTCATCAAGGTTGTATGTAGTCATAAGATGATTTCATCCCCCCATTATGGGTTAATCATTCTATATCTTAGTATAGCAGACTTGAGAGCAATTTACAATCTTTAGGAATACCCGCATGATAGATACGAAGGGTTTCTAAAAATGTTACCCTGACGGTATTAGTTGTTCTCGGCTGCCCTCTTCAGCATCTTTTCATATTCCCGCTTGACCTTGGCCGGGGCGGTGATGCGGACTTTGCCGTCGAAGCCGAAGACCCAGCCGAAGAAGGGCTTGCTGGCGGTCACCGGCACCGTGACCCGGAAGGTCCTGCCGTCCACGGGGACAGTCTCTGCGTCCTCGCCGAAGCGGTCGACGATGTGATCCATCACACTGTTGTCACAAACGAGCGTCACGCGCTGGGGCTCGCCGATAAACATGCCGAACATCGTGTTGATGCTCGTGATGTCAAAATCCTCCGGCTGCGGCACAGCGTCCTCCGCCAGAATCCGGGGCGCCGCGGCAATGCGGTCGACCCGGAAGGGGGTGACCCCGTGCTTCTCCGTGTGGCTCAGCAGATAATAATAGTCGCCGTTCCACACCAGCATCCAGGGGCTGCACACATATTCCGCGCCGCTGTTTTTCAGCTTCTGTTGCTTGCGGCCGTTGTACTGGAAATACGGAAACGCAATTTTCTTCCCATTATTGATGGCTTCGTGGATGGCGTCGACGATATAATAAATCTTCTCGTTCTCCGGCTTGATGCGGCCCTCGGCGTAGAGCGTCCGGCGCAGGGTGTCGGCGCTGTGGCGGCTGCCCAGGCGGCCGAGCTTCTCCACCAGCTCCGCGCTCTTCTTCGCGGTGATGAACTTTGAGGACTCCACCGCGTCGATGAGCAGCTTCAGCTCCGGCAGGTCAAAGAGCCGGGAGGCGAGATAGTACCTGTTCTGGGTGGACTTGACCGTGTAGATATCCAGCCCGAAGGAGCGCAGCTGCTCCATGCCCTCGTAGATGGTGACCCTGTGGGCCGAGATGCCGAACTCGTCCTGCAGCGCTTCGATCAGCTGATTGGTGCTCAGCGGATGCGCCTCGTCAGTCTGTTCGTACAGGATTTTCGCCAGGTACAGTGCCCGCAGGTTCTTTGTGGTTTCCATGCGCTCATCCCCCGGTGGTTATACTCTGAATGTATTCTACCAAAGGCAAGCGCACCTGTCAAAAATTCCTGACAGGTGCGCTTTTGCTTTTCGGCTGGGGATGGCAGAGGCCCAGCTTCTCCTCGCTCCTGCCTTTGTGTCATGACAAAGGCGATGCTTGCCGGTAGATGGCAGGCTCAGTCTCCTAGAAGCGAGATTCGGTATTTGCCAAGATCTTGCTGTGGAGCCTCAGCTTCCGCTCTCCTGTTGCGCATTGTACAGATAGGCACCGGGGGTACAGCCCTGGGCTTTTTTAAACATCTGGATGAAATAGCTCATGTTCTGAAAGCCACTGTCATAACAGGCCGCCGAGAGGGAGCCGGACTGCAGCAGCACCCGGCAGGCGTGGTTGATGCGCACCTGATTCAAATACTGGTTGTAGGTCTGCCCTGTCTTTCCTTTGAACCAGGCGCAAAAATAGTTCTTTGTAAAGCCCACCTCTGCCGCGGCCTGCTCCAGGTGAACGGCCTCAGTAAAGTTTTCCTCCGTCCACCGCAGGATGCGATGCAGCTCCTCACTGCGTTTATCATCCTGTGGCTCGGTACCGCTGGAGGGCATCTGCCTCGTCAGGATCTCCAGTATGTCCAGCAGCGCCCGGGTCCGGGCAAAAGGCTCCGCATCCCGGCGGATCATCTCCTGCACCAGTTGGTGGATCCGGTCAAACTCCGGACAGAGTGTCCCCGTGCCGGCGAAGGTCTTCCCGCTCTGCCGGAGCAGCGCCTTCACATTGACAAACTCCGTCAGATCCTCCAGGGAAACGTGCAGCACATAGATATGTCCCTCGCCCTTCTGAAACACCGTGGAGTGGACGGTCCCGGGCGGAATCACATAGACGGCCCGTTCCCGGATCTGCAGGTGGGTGCTGCCGGTAATGACCTCGCCTGTAATCCCGCAGCACACCCCCACTTCAACGGTTTGGGCATAATGCGGCGGTGCGATGTCGTCATTGGCAAAATCCTTATATCGGATTTTATAGGGGCAGTCCGGCGAAAAGCGTATGCTTTCCCGGAAGGTGAGCGGGGTGTTCTTTCCGTAGAGGATGCGACTGTTCATCTCTGCCAACCTCTCAAAGATCGTAATATTCCAACATGACATCTGAACTTCGTTGCTTGTTTTTCTCATGAGGTCTGGAGATAATAAAACCGTAAAAACCGCCGCGTCCGGCGGTACTGATAAAGGAGAACGGTTTATGAATACCTTGGAATTCATTCAGGAAAACAAAGTCATCACCATCTGCCGCAAGGTCTACGGGGAGGATCTGCTGCGTTTGGCCGCCGCGCTGTACGAGGGCGGCGTCAAGCTCATCGAGGTCACCTTTGACCAGGCCGACCCCGACTGCGTGGAAAAAACCGCAGAGGCCATCCGCTCCCTGTGCGCGGCGTTCGGCGACAGGATGATGTTCGGCGCCGGCACCGTGCTCACCAGAGAGCAGGTCAAGGCCGCAGCCGAAGCGGGCGCCCGCTATATCATCTCCCCCAACACCGACGCCTCCGTCATCCTCTTCACCAAGGAGCTGGGGCTGGTCTCCATCCCCGGCGCCATGACCCCCAGCGAGATCATCACTGCCCACAACCTTGGCGCGGACATCGTCAAGCTCTTTCCCTCCGGCTATCTGGGCTTCCGCTACATCAAGGACATTCTCGCCCCCATCTCCCATGTGAAGCTCTGCGCCACCGGCGGTGTCAATGAGGAAAACTGGGGCGAATATCTGGATCTGGGCTTTGCCGGGGCCGGCATCAGCGGCCGCCTGTGCGACAAGAAGTGTATCGCCGCCGGCGACTTCGCGGAGATCACCCGCCGGGCCAAGGTGTTTATGGACATCACCAGAGCCCACGCGTAAAGGAGAGCAAGATGGAAAAGAAAAAATATGTCGGCTTCGGCGAGATCGTCGCCCGCTTCGCCCCTCCGGGGTATCTGCGCCTGGCCCAGGCGGACAGCTTCACCGTCAGCTACTCCGGCGCGGAGGGCAACATGGCCATCGCCCTGGCCTACATGGGCATGCCTGCCGAGATGGTCACCAAATTCCCGGACAACGAGATCGGCCGCTGCGCCTGCCGTACGCTGATGAAGTACGGCGTGCAGACCAACCACATTGCCTGGGGCGGCGAGCGTCTGGGCCTCTACTATCTGGAGCGCGGCGCCTCCCAGCGTCCCTCCAAGGTCATCTATGACCGCAAGCACTCCTCTCTGTCGGAGGCGAGCCCCGACGACTTCGATTGGGACGAGATTTTCCAGGACGCAGGCTGGTTCCACTTCACCGGCATCACCGCCGCGCTGAGCAAGAACATGCCCGAGCTCTGCCGCCAGGCCTGCATCGCCGCCAAGAAGCACGGCGTCACGGTCAGCTGCGATCTCAACTACCGCAAGAACCTGTGGTCCTCCGAGGAGGCCCAGCGGGTCATGGTCCCGATGATGGAATATGTGGACGTGTGCCTGGCCAACGAGGAGGACTCGGAAAAGGTCCTGGGCGTCAAGGCCGCCAATACGGACATCACCGCCGGCAAGCTCAGCGTGGAGGGATACTCCGCCCTGGCCCGCCAGCTCACCGAGCGCTTCGGCTTTGAGAAGGTGGGCATCACCCTGCGGGAGTCCATCTCCGCCTCCATCAACAACTGGTCCGCCATGCTCTACGCCGACGGCCAGACCTACCTGTCCAAAAAGTACACCATGCAGATCGTGGACCGGGTGGGCGGCGGCGACTCTTTCGCCTCCGGCCTGATCTACGCCTGCCTCAACGACTTCGACAACCAGAAGGCGGTGGAGTTTGCCGCCGGGGCCAGCTGCCTGAAGCACTCCATTGAGTTCGACTTCAACCTCTCCACCCCGGAGGAGGTCATGACCCTCATCAACGGCGACGGCTCCGGCCGCGTCCAGCGGTAAGTTCCTGGTCTTATCCGAAAAAGCGGAATGCTCTGCATTCCGCTTTTTCCTGTTTTCGGGGGATTTACACGCCCGCCTCCGCCATCCACCGGCGCAGACGCGAGACGCACACGGGAAGTCCCTCGGTGGCAATGGGGAGATCCTGCTTGCCCCAGCGGCGCTCATACTCCAGGGAGAGCCAACCGTCGTAGCCGGTCGCCTTCAGCCCCCGCAGGATGGCGGGCCAGTCCAGCACTCCGTCCCCGGGGATCCGGCTGTAGACCGTGCGGATCTCTTCGGAGATGTGGGAGACGCCGTCGGAGCGGAACTTCTGGGGTGTCCCGCCCCGGTAGACCAGATCCTTCACGTGGACATAGGTGATGCGGTCCTTCTGCAGGGTGATGGCCTCCTCATATTCCTCAGCCGGGAAGAACGCCAGGTTGGCCTGGTCGTACAGAACGCCCACCCGGGGGTGGTCGATAGCCCGGATGATCTCCATGGTGCGGTGGGCGGTGGTGGTCATGGTGCCGAAGTGGTTTTCAATGGAGAGGTTGATGCCGAAGCTATCGGCGTAGTCCCCGCATTCCCGAAGAGATTTGACAAGCTGTTCAAGCTTCCTCCCGTCGGGGTCGGTCTCCTCATCCCGGAAAGCGCCGCCGTAGATGCGGATGCTGCTGCCGCCCAGGATGGCGGTCATGTCGATGACCCGCTTGAGCGCGGCCACCTCGGCCAGACGGACGTCCTCGTCCAGATCGTTGTAGCGGTTGAGATACGGGGTGGACGCCGCGACGGCGAGGCCCAAGCTGTCCGCATGGTCCCGGACGGACTGCACGAAGGCATCGTCCGCCTCGTAGGGGATGCCGGACTTGTAGCCGGACTGGACCACGATCTCGGCCCCGTCCAGGCCCAGTTCCTGAAAAAAGGTCAGCGCCTCGAATATGTCAAATTCGGGGGTCGCCATCGTATGGCCTGCCAGCTTCATCTTTACTTCCCCCATTCTTTCGTCAGATCCGGCAGACCGGCTGTCACCAGGATCCGGTTCATCAGCTCATGGGTCTTGAAAGCGTCCTCGGCGGAGGTCAGGGGCTTCTGCCGGGTCTGGACGCAGTCGATGAAATGGCGGTCACAGCCCTGGAAGCCGATGCACTCCACATAGTTTGCCCAGCCCTTGTGCAGGGGCGTCGAGTTGTAGACCTCCTCATGGTCGGGCTTGATCACCGTCAGGCGGTCCGGGCTCTCCATGATGACGGTCTTGTTGCCGCCGAAGAGCTCAATGCGCTCATACCACTGGCCGGCCTCCCGGCTGGCACAGAGCATGCCCACGCCGCCGCTTTCAAAGGTCAGCTGCGCGGCGCAGAGATCCTCATAGAGGGGGTTATCCCCCCATCGGGCCTCGGCCTTGACGGAGACGCACTCCCCCATCACGTAGCGCAGCATATCCACCATATGGATGGCATTTTCCAGGGTGGCACGGTATTCCTTGAATTCCCGGGACTTGCTGGCCACCATCAGGTGAGGCGGCCTATCCTTGAACTCCTGAATGCCTTTCTGGTTGACGGGCGAGAAGCGCCGGTTGAAGGCCACCATCACGATCTGACCGGACTTGGCAGACAGCTCCGCCATCTCCTCGCACTCCTGCAGCGTGGACGCCAGGGGCTTTTCCACCAGCACGTCCAGCTTCGCCTCCGTCAGCGGCTTCAGATACTCCTTGCGGATGGTTTTGGGGGTCAGCAAGACCGCCGCGTCCAGATCCTGCTTCAGCAGCTCGTCCAGATTCTCGGCGGGCACGGGGATGCCGTAGCGGCGGGCCGCCTTCTCGCTCTTTGCCTTGGAGGAGCCCAGCACGCCGACGATCTCCACATCCTCCATGCCCATCAGGGCCGGGAAGTGGGCGGCCTGGGCGATGGCCCCAGTGCCGATGATACCAACACGGACTTTTTTCATATGGAATCTTTCTCCCTCTGATACTCTGTTCTCCGCTCCCGCATCGCGGCTGCGACGGCCACGGACTGCAGACTGTCCGCGACGCTGAAGCTGATCTTCAAACCGCCCTCCGCTTCCGCCAGGGCGATTCTGTCTTCTTCGTAAAAACCGTTGAGCACAAAGCCCTCCCACGTGCGGGACAGCTCCTGCCCGCTCACCCGCAGAATTTCTCTCTCCCCCTGGGCCACCGACAGCAGCCCCGGCGTATCCAGGCCTGGCGCATAGGTGGTACCGCTCCAGACAGGCAGATGCAGATAGAGCTGACTGCCCGGGGTGTACAGGCAGATCCGCTCCGTCACCGCGCCGGCGCGGGGCAGAAAGCGCATGTCCACATGGGCACCGCCCTCCATCCGGCCTGTGACGAAATAATTGGTGTTTTGGGTTTCTCCATCCTCCTGATAGGCGAAGGTCAGACTCTCATAGTCCCGCCCGGTCAAAAACCGCAGGCAGTCGATGCCGTGGATGGCGGTGGTGGTGAAGTCTTCCCCTGTGCGTCCCTCCCGGCACATCTCCAGGGAGACGGCCTCCAGGGTCTCCCCCGCCAGCAGTTCCTTTGCCTTGCGCACCAGCGGCATGGATCGTCGGTTGAACAGGACCGCGTGGTAGCGCCCGCTCTCCTTGGCGGCGGCTGTGATGGCGTCCGCCTCGCGTTTGTCCACGCCGGGCGGCTTTTCCATAATCACCGCGCAGCCGCGCCGCAGGACGTCCGCCGCACAGGCGGCGTTCTGCGCCACCGGCAGCAGACAGAACACAGCGTCGGGCTTCTCCGCCCGCAGCATTTCGGCGTAATCGCCGTAGAAGCGATGAAAGCCGAAGGTTCGGCCAAACTCCTCCGCATGCTTTGGATTTCTTGAACAGCAGGCCAGCAGCTCCGCCGCCCCCTCCGCCTGCAGACGCCGCAGGGCGGGGCCGTGGGCGGCGCGGGCGATGCTGCCGCAGCCGATGAGACACACCCGGATCATAAGCTCCCTCCCGTCTTCTGCAAGAGCTTCCGCATAAACGTGAGGCTCTCTCTCCCCTCCAGCAGGTTCTCCTCATGGAGCGCCTCCACGGAGAGCCGGGGGATCCCCGCCCGCTGCAGCAGGCGGAAGTATTCCGTGTAATCAAAGCCGTCGTCCGGACGCGGGAACAGGCGCTTTTTCCCCAGGGGCAGGTCGATATGGGCGTGGGCGATCTGGTCTGCCCACCGCTCGATCTCGCAGAGTGGGTCGCCGGAGGCCGTCATGTGCCGGAGATCGCACATGGTTTTCACGTTCTCTGCCGGGATGGTTTGCAGGAAAACCGCGGTCTGCTCCAGGGTCTGCAGGTAGTTGGAGTAGTCCGGCCCCAGGGGCTCCAGCAGAATCCGGATACCCGCGGGCGCGGTCTGCTCCGCCAGCTGCGCAAAGAAGCTGCGCACCCGCTCCCGCTGTTCGCTCTCCGAGCCGTTTTCGGCTTTCATGCTGCGTCCCCGGCCGCTGCCCACGGGCCAGAGGCGGGCACCGATGGCCAGGGCTCTCTCGATCCCGGTGTCGATATAAGCCCGCCAGTCTTCGTAATCTGTCTCCGGCGCGGTGAGATCCAGGTCGGTGGGGAGGATCCAGGAGACGGCATCCGCCCCCAGGGAGCAGGCGTGCAGCCGGGCGCACACGTTCTGAAATTCCGCCTCCTGCAGGCCGATCAGCTCGCGCAGATTCAGTTCGATATAGTCAAAGCCCGCCTGCGCCACGGTCTCAATATCCCGTGCCGTTCCAAAGCAGCCGAATCGCATGTTCCCCGCTCCTTTCCCGTAACAATCTCTGTCCCCCGCTCCCCTGCCGGGGCGCGTCCGTTTTCAGAATCGGCGCTGTCAGCTGCTGAAGCAGCCGGTAGCGCCGAGCTTTGTTTTCTCAGTCGCCCAGATAGGCCTTCTGGACGGCGGGATCGGCCAGCAGTTGCCTGGAGGGTCCCTCCAGGGAGATGCGGCCGTTTTCCAGCACGTAGGTATAGTCGCTGATGCCCAGCGCCTGGCGGGCGTTCTGCTCGATCAGCAGGATGGTGGTACCGGTCTGGTTGATCTCCCGGATGATCTTGAACACCTGCTTGACGATGACGGGGGCCAGGCCCATGGAGGGCTCGTCGAACATGATGAATTCCGGCTCGGACATGAGGGCGCGGCCGATGGCCAGCATCTGCTGCTCGCCGCCGGAGAGGGTGCCCGCTTGCTGATTTCTACGTTCGCCCAGGATGGGGAACATGGCGTAGATCTCCGCCTCTTTTTCCTTAAAAGGCTTCTTCAGCTGGCTGGAGCCCATGATCAGGTTCTCCTGCACGGACAGGCCCGCGAAGACCTTACGGCCCTCGGGCACCTGCACCACGCCCTTGGCCACGATCTTGTGGGAGGCCTTGGGCAGAGGCTCGCCGTTGAGATAGATCTCGCCGGCCAAGGGCTTGACCAGGCCGGAGATGGTGTTGACCAGGGAGGTCTTACCGGCGCCGTTGGCGCCGATCACGCTGACGATCTTGCCCGTTTCGACCACGATGTTCACGTCGTGCAGGGCGTCCACATGGCCATAGCTGACCGAAACATTCTTGACTTCCAGCATGGCTCAGCCCTCCTCTTCCTCGTCATCCTCGTCGCCCATATAGGCTTCGATGACCTTAGGGTTGTTCTGCACCTCTTCCGGCGTGCCCTCGGTCAGCAGTTCACCGAAGTTGAAAACGAACACCTTGTCGGACAGGGTGGTGACCACTTTCAGGCGGTGCTCAATCAGCAGGATGGTCAGATCCCGCTTCTCCTTGATCTCCCGCAGCAGATGGATGAATTCCTCCACCTCCACGGGGTTCAGGCCGGCGGCGGGCTCGTCCAGCAGCAGGAGCTTGGGGTCGGAGGACAGGGCGCGGGCCAGCTCCAGCTTGCGCTGCATGCCGTAGGGCAGGCTGCCGGGCCGGTCATAGGCATATTCCTTCAAGCCCACCTGCTCCAGGCACGCCATGGCGATCTCGAAGTTTCTCTTGTCCTCTCTGCGTTTGCGCGGCAGGCCCAGCAGGCCCTCGAAGATGTTGTAGTCGGCGCGGGCGTCCAGCGCGGACTGGACGTTGCGCACGTTGTCCAGCTGGGAGAACAGTCGGATGTTCTGAAAGGTGCGGACCATGCCCAGGCGGGAGACCTCGTGCTGCTTGAGGTTGGTGATATCCTGGCCGTCGAACAGCACCGTGCCGGAGGTGGGCTTGTAGACGCCGGAAATGATGTTGAAGAAGGTGGTCTTGCCGGCGCCGTTGGGGCCGATGATGCTGGTGATGGAGCCCTTCTCCACGTCCAGGGTCACGTTCTGGACGGCCTTGACGCCGCCGAAGTTGATGGAGACATCCCGGCAGGAGAGAATGTTGTCACTCATCCTGCTTCCCCCTTTCTCCCTTTCCGGTCAGTTTCATAATCGCCTTTTTGACCCCGAGAACGATGTCCTTCAGTTCATGCTCGCCGAAGAGTCCGTTGGGGATAAAGTTGATGATCAGCAGGATGATGAGGCACTGGATCAGGGTGCGCAGGGCGCTGGCGGTACGGAGAGTCTCCGTCAACACGCTGAAGAGCACGGCCATGACCACGGAGCCGGTCAGACTGTTGATGCCGCCGACAAAGACGATGCTGATCCATTCGATGGACTTGGCGGAGCCGAAAGAGTTGGGATCGATGTAGGAGGTGGCGTAGGCCACCATGGCGCCGGACAGGGCGGTGAGGCCGCCGGCAAAGACGAAGGCGGTCATCTTGACTTTCGTCACGTTGATGCCCATGGAGGCGGCGGAAATCGGGTCGTTCTTGACGGCGATGCACTGGCGGCCGAACTTGGAGTTTTTGAAGTTCAGCACTAGGAAAACGACAATGGCCACAATGACGAAGCCCAGCACCAGGTTGATGTCCCGGGGGATGCGGTTGATGCCCATGGCGCCGCCGGTGACGTTGCTGAAGGTGTTCAGCACCGCCACGATGGCCTCGCCGAAGGCCAGCGTCACCATGGCCACATAGTCCCCTCGCAGCTTCATGATGGGGATGCCCACCAGGAAGGCCATGAGCATGCCGCCCAGGATGGCGCAGAGCACGGCCGGCAGGAAGGGTACGTGGAACTTGGTGGCCAGAATGCCCACCACATAAGCGCCGATGCACATGAAGGACGCCTGGCCCATGGAGAAGATACCGGTCAGGCCCATCAGGACATACATGGAAATGACAGCCACCATCACGATGAGAATGTTGAGAATGACTGCAGATGTATAACTCATTTGTGCATCCTCCTTACACTTTCTCTTTGGTGAATTTGCCGCTGATTCCCTGGGGCCGGAAAATCAGGAAGATGATGGCAAACAGGAAGGTCATAGCGGGCGCCAGGCTGGAGCCGACGAAGTTGGTGGAGAACACCTCCAGCAGGCCCAGCAGCAGGCCGCCGTACAGCGCGCCGCTGACGTTGCCCAGACCGCCCAGGATGGAGGAGGTCATGCCCTTCATGACCAGATCCTTCAGCTGGGGATAGAGCAGGAACTTCATACCGCACAGCACACCGGCGATGGCAGCAAGCATGCCGGAGATGAAGAAGGTCAGCGCCATGACCAGAGACACGTTCACGCCCATCAGCTTGGCCGTGTCGCTGTCCATGGACAGGGCCCGGATGGAGATGCCAAGGCGGGTCTTGTAAAGGATGAACAGCAGAATCAGAATGCCGACGGCAGACAGGCCCAGCATGATCAGGTCCGTCACCGCAATCGTCAGATTGTCTGTCAGCTGGAAAAAGCTCTTGGAGAAGAAAGAGGGGTAGGAGTAGTAGCTGGAGGCGAACATCAGAATCACGATGTTCTGCAGCAGCGTGCCCAGGTTGGAGGAGGAGACGAAGAACAGCATGGAGCTGCCCTTGGTCTTGCGCAGGCGCTCGAAGCCGAGATACTGCACCGCACAGGACAGGAGGCCGCCGAAGGCGACGGTAAGGAGGACCATGGGGATGAAGCCCAGGTTCCAGTTCTTGCAGGCGATATACGCGAAGTAGGCCGAGACGACCATCACGCCGCCGTGGGAGAAGTTGGAGAATTTCAGCACGCTGAAGATCAGCGTAAAGCCGAGGGCGATCAGCGAATACACGGAGCCCAGGGCGATGCCGTTGATGATCAGCTGGATGTAATAGGATATCGACATGGGGAGTTCTCCCTTCTTTTCTTGGAGAATCAAAAGGTGAGGTACCGGTGGGCCGGTACCTCACCTCCGGTTACTGTTTTACAGCGGAGCTATGAGCCCTGATCAGGGATTCATGTAGGTCTTGTACTCCAGGACGCCGTCGGTGATCTCATAGACGGCCATGCCAAGGCCTGCGGGAGAGTGGGTCGCACCGTCCTCGGAGTAGCTGTCGGTGCAGAGCAGATCCAGACCGTTGATGGAGGTCTCCAGCGCATCCTTGATGGCGGCGGGGTCAGCGGAACCGGCGGCCTCGATGGCAGCCTTCAGGATGTACATGGTGTCATAGCCGTTGACAGCCTTGATGGTGGCGGGGTCACCGAAGCGGGCCTCGTAGTCGGCATTGAAGGTGGCCAGGCTGGGATCGGCCATGTAGACGGAGGACTGGAAGTAAGCCTTGCCCACAACAGCGGGGTTGTCCAGCAGGGAAAGGAAGGGGTCGGACATATCCTGGGCGCCGACGTAGGGGATGTTCAGACCCAGCTGGGCGGCCTGGTTGACCATGATGACCAGCTGCGCGGTGGGGTTGGGCGTGGCAATGAAGTCAGCGCCGGAGGCCTTGATCTTGGACAGCTGGGTGGAGAAGTCCTGGTCGGAGGCGTTGCAGGTCTCCTCGATGACGATCTCGCCGCCCAGGCCGGTCCACAGCTCACGGAAGCCGTTCATGTAGGCGACGGCGTAGGCGTTGGACTGGTCGAAGAAGAAGGCGGCCTTCTTCATGTCGGTGTTCTCAGCCACGTACTTGGCGATGATGGAAGCCTGCTGGGGGGCGTTGCACTGGCCGGTCAGGAAGCAGAAGGGGTATACCTCGCCGGTGCCTTCGGTGTCCATGACGGCGCGGGGGTCGGAGGGCATGCCGAGGGCGGGGACGCCCTTCTCGCCGGTGACCTCGATCAGGCCCATGAAGACGCCGGAGGCATCGGTGGTGATGACGGCGCTGGCCTTGTCCACGTCAACCAGACGGGTGTAGGCGCTGATGGTTTCCTGGACGTCGTTCTTGTTGTCGTACACGACGTACTTGATCTGCTTGCCCAGGATACCGCCGGCGGCGTTGATCTCCTCGATGGCCAGCGTGACGCCGTTGTTGATGGCGTTGCCGGTGACGGAGCGGTTGCCGGTCAGGTCGTTGACGCCGCCGATGACGATGACGTCCGCCTCAGCGGCGGGAGCCTCGGCAGCGGGGGCGGCAGCGGCGGGCTCAGCGGGGGCCGCGGCGGGCGCCGCGTTGCTGGCAGCAGGGGCGGAAGAACCGCATGCGGCCAAGGAGAGGATAAGAACCAGAGACAGCGCGAGTGCAATCAGTTTCTTCATTTTGATTCTCCTTCTTTTAATTTATTATTGTGGCGTGTGCCAGAATAACCAGTTGCTGCAAAGCGGGATCAGAAGAGCTTGCTCTCCTTCAGCGCCGCGATCTGCTCGTCCGTGTAGCCCAGATGCCGCAGGATCTCCTCGTTGTGCTCGCCCAGCAGCGGGGCGGGACGGCGGATGGTGGGCGGCGTCTCGCTGAACTCGATGGGGGTGCCGATAGCCTTGTAAGTGCCGGCCACGGGGTGCTGGATCTCCTTGATGATACCGTTGTGGATGACCTGGGGATCCTTTTCCACATCCTCATAGTCGTTGACCTTGGCGCACCAGAAGCCCACCTCCTGGAATTTCTCGATCCAGTACTCGGTGTCCCGCTTGACCAGCGCGTCCTCAATCACCTGGTGGATGCGGTCACGGTCGGCCAGCATGGCCTCGCGGTTGGGCATGATCTCCCGGAGATTGTCCACCTCCAGGATGTCGCTCATGGTCTGGATCTTCCACTCGGCGTTGTCCACCATGTTGGTGGCAAAGCTCATCCAGCCGTTCTTGGTCTTGTAGATGCCGTAGGGGGCCTCCTGCAGGTAGTGGCCGGAGTAGGTCTTGGGCCGCTGCGGCTTCTTGCCGGTGTTCAGGTAGTAGGCGATCTCCTGGGACTGCATGTGGATGCCGGAGTTGAGAAGGTTGACCTCCACCCGCTGGCCCTTGCCGGTCTGCCGGGCGTTGAACAGGGCGGCCATCAGGCCCACCGTCAGCAGCATGGAGCTGTACATGTCCACCACGTAGATGCCGCCCGCCACGGGCCGTCCGTCCTGGTCGGGGCCGACGATGCTGGCAAAGCCGGAGAGACTCTGGGCCAGCAGGTCCTGGCCGGGGAGCTTGGCGTAGGGGCCGGAGCTGCCGTAGCCGATGGCCTCGCAGTAGACGATGCGGGGATTGACCTTTTTGGCCTCCTCGTAGCCCATCCCCAGCTTGTCCAAGGTGCCGGGGCGGTAGTTGGTTACCACCACGTCCGCCTCCCGCAACAGCTTGAAGACGATCTCCTTGGCCTCGGGGTGCTTCAGGTTCAGGGCCAAACTCCTCTTATTGCGGTTCATGGCCAGGAAGAAGGGGCTCTCGCCGCCCAGCTTCTCCTCGCTCTGGAAGGAGCGGTTGAAGTCGCCGGTGCCGGGGCGCTCAATGTTGATCACATCCGCGCCCAGATCACCCAGCATCTGCAGGGCAAAGGGGGCCTGCGCAAAATGGGTGAAGCCCAGGATCTTGACGCCGTCCAGTGCGCCCGCCATTATTCTTCCTCCTCCTGCCCGGTCTGCTGGTCGCCAAACGCGCTGCGGCGGCCGATGTACTGCTTGTCCACATAGAAGATGACCGTCTCGCCGTTCTGGTTGAGGACGTTGACGTTCCAGGTAACCACGCCGAACTGCTCGTTTTTGATAGTCTGATCCACCACCTCGGTCTCACAGTGGATGGTGTCGCCGGGATAAGTGGGGCGGACGAAGCGGACCTTGTCCATGCCGTAGTGGATGGAGGGCACCTTGGAGGGGGTGATCTCCTTGGCAAAGAAACCGTCGGCCACGCCCAGGATCAGGTCTCCCTGGAGGATGCAGCCGTGGACGGAGGGGTGTCTCTCGCAATACTGGGCGTCCACATGGACGGGATGGGTGTTGTCGGAGCAGCCGATGAACAGGCGGATGTCCGCCTCCGTCATGGTGCGGCCGCTGGTGACCTGCTTCTGGCCGATGGTGTAATCTTCAAAATACTTAAATCCGGGCATATTCCTTCACCTCAAATTTTTATTCTGGAATGAGCACGTTCTGCTCACGCAGTTTCTTCTGGATCTCGCGGGCGCTGACCTGCTTGACGTCCACACCCTGCTCAACGGCCAGGGCCGCGGCCACGCCGCAGGCCTGGCCCATCAGCATGGCGGTGGGGATAACGCGAAGCATCTCGATGGCGCCGAAGTCGCCGGAGATGCAGCGGCCGGCCACCAGCAGCCCCTTGAACGTCTTCGGCAGGAAGCAGCGGTAGGGAATCTGCTTGAGGGAATCGTTGACGTCGAACTTCTTGTAGGGGGGCTGGGCCACCACCACCGCGTCGTCAAACCGGGCGCCGGCCATCAGCTCTTTGCGGGTGATGGTGTACTCGCCATCCAGCATGCGGCTGCTGCGCACGCCCACCTGGGGCGCGGTATCGATGACGCAGGCGTTCTCGAAGCCGGGCACGTTCTTGCGGAAATACTCGATGGTGCGCATCATGGCCTGGCGGATCTCGATCTCTACCCGGGCCAGATCCTCGATGTCCACCGCGCTGCCGGGGGCGGTGGTGTTGAACCACACCACGTTGCTGATGCTCGAGCGCATGTAGAAGCCCATGGGCAGCTCGCCGAAGCTGTAGCCGCCGGTGCAGCCCTTGATCGCCTTCAGATCCTCGGTGATCTTCCTGCCCTTCTCCGGGTCAGCCAGATAGGCCTCCGCCCGCTCGCTGTCCACGTTCGCCACCCGGAACACCAGGCCCAGGGGCAGGTTGCCGGTGCGGTACTGCTCCCCGGCGGTATAGAACACATCGCCGTCGCCGGTGCAGTCGATGACAACCTTGGCCAGGACCGCGCGCCGGCCGGACTTGGAATCGAAGATGGCGCCCTTGACCACGCCGTCCTCCACGTAGGCCTTGCTGAACCAGGCGTGCAGCAGAGGCTTGACGCCCGCCTCCAGCACCATGTCATTGGCCACGCACTTCATCATCTCCGGGTCCACAACCGGGCTGTAGCGGACGATTTTGTCCTCGCCGCCGGTGCCGCCGTAGCGGCGCCAGTGCAGGATATCGTCCATGTTGTCGGAACCCCAACACTCCTTGGGCTGCTCGATGATGCCGCCCACCTTGCGCAGGCGCTCGATCAGCTCCTCCACGATTCCCTTGATCACCACGTTGCCCTTGCCGTCGCACAGGCAGTCCAGCAGCAGCACATAGCCGCCGGTGGCCATGCCGCCCAGATAGCCGTAGCGCTCCATCAGCACGACCTTCGCGCCGTTTCTGGCAGCACTTACCGCCGCGCAGAGTCCGGCGGGACCGCCGCCCACGACCAGAACGTCCGCTTCTGCATGAACAGGAATCTGCTGCTCCTGCTCAACGATAAACTGTCCCATCGCCATCAACCTCCATTCTCAAGTGTGTCACATTCATTATTGATGTAATCGATTACATACATACTAAAATACATTTCTCGATTTTTCAATCCCCTATTTCACATTCTGCTCTTTGCACAGATCGGTGTCTCCTGTTTTGTCTATAATCACCAGAAAAAGTGGAACATCTTGACATTTTTTCTCGCTACCGTTATTATATATAAGTGAAAGCGCCTCTTGTTTTTCCACTTTCTCCCTATTTGGCCTGCTAAAGTCTGCCTCACCTGTCAGGTGGCTTTTCCCGCTTCAAGCCCCATTTCTTTGAGAAGATAATGTAATGTATTACATTCTTGGAAAGGTGCGCATCACATGAACATTAAGGATATCGCCGCACTGGCAGAGACCTCCGTCGCCACCGTCTCCCGCGTGATCAACAACGAGGACAACGTCTCCGACGAAACCCGGAAGAGAGTCCTGGAGGTAATCCAGACCACCGGCTACAAGCCCAATCTGGTGGGCCGAGCCCTGCGCTCCCAGCGCAGCGGAAAGATCCTGGTTCTCATCCCAGCCATCTCCCACCCGTTTTATTCCCGGGTGCTCCAGGGCGTGGAACACCGGGCCAGCTGCCGCGGCTACGACACCATCGTCTGCATTACCCACCGTGATCCCGCAGTAGAGCTCCGTTACCTGGATCTGCTGAAGACCCGGCAGGTGGATGGGGCCATCGGCTTCACCGCCGCCATGCCGGAGGAGAGTCTTTCGAAATTATCCAAAGAGTACCCATACGTGCTCTGCTGCGCCCGCCCCCGCTGCCGGAACATCTCCTGCGTCTGCATTGATCACCAGGCCGCTGCCAAGGATGCCACCGAACATTTCATCCGCACCGGCCACACCCGCATCGCCTTTATCAACTGCTGCTCCGGCCGAACCTACGAGGCGGAGCGTGAGCAGGGCTACAAGGAGGCTCTGGCCGAAAACGACATCCCCTTTTGTCAGGAATACCTGCAGCACACCGACTACAACGTCACGGACGGGTATGAAGCCTGCAAGATTCTCATGGCCTTGGAGGAGCCCCCTACCGCCATCTTCTGCAACAGCGACCAACTGGCCGCCGGCGCCTGCAAGTATCTGCTCAAATCCGGCAAAATGCCGGGCAAGGACGTGGATGTGATCGGCTTTGACGGGACCTTCCTGGCCGACATGTGCACCCCCGCGCTCTCCACCATCCTCCAGCCTGGCTATGACATGGGCAAGACCGCTTTTGATCTGCTTTACGATCAGATCACAGATCCGAAATCCGTGGTCAAGCGCATCTCCATGCAGCACACACTCATCCACAAGGAGACCACCCATCCTCTTCCCGAGGAGCATAATCAGCCCTGAACAAAATACCTCCTGCGCGAGTCCCACACCGGTGTTCGCTTGTGTATTCGCTTAACACCGCATCTGCTAAAGCGTTTCTGTGCATAGAATCATTTCGGAATAACATATTTGGGAAAAACGTGATTCCAGTCACACAATCATCGAGAAAAATGTGATTTCGATTGACTCCGACGCTGCGGGGCCGTATAATGGATTCCATGAAAGGCTGATTGCGGAGGGAGGCATGCGAAAATGGAACGATTGATCTTGCGCGATCTTGAGCGCTGGAAGAATTCCAAGCGCAGGAAACCGCTGGTGCTGCGCGGTGCGCGTCAGGTCGGCAAGACCTGGGTCCTGGAGGAATTCGGCAAGAGCTTCCCGGACGGATATGTGCGCTTCAATTTTGACCGGAACCCGGAGTATGCGCAGTTCTTCCAGTCGACAAAGGATGTGCATCGCATCCTGCAAAATCTGGCAATGGCGAGCGGACAGCGGATCACGAAGGACACCTTGATCATTTTTGATGAGATCCAGGCCTGCGAGGAAGCGCTGAACAGTCTCAAATACTTTCACGAGGACGCCCCGGAATACTATGTCGCAAGCGCCGGCTCCCTGCTGGGTCTGCAGCTGGCGGGCGGATTCCCGGTGGGACAGGTGGACTTTCTCGAGATGGGTCCCATGACATTCACAGAGTTCCTGCTGGCCGATCATGCGGAGAACCTGGCGGAGTACCTCGCCTCCGTTGACAGCTTCTCCCCGATCCCGGACGCGTTCTTTGCGCCGCTGGCGGAAAAGCTCAAATGCTATTTCGTCACGGGCGGCATGCCGGAGGCCGTCTCCGTCTGGACGGAAGATAAAGATCCCAAGGAAGTAAATAAGGTTCTTTCGGATATCATCACTTCCTATGAGAGTGATTTCGGAAAGCACGCGCCGACGGAGGACGTGCCGAAGATCCGGTACATCTGGCAGTCCCTTCCGTCCCAGCTGGCAAAGGAAAACAAGAAGTTCCTGTACAGCGTCGTGAAGCCTGGCGCCCGGGCCAGAGAGTACGAGAATGCGCTCAACTGGCTGCGGGATGCGGATATCGTCAGCAAGGTGAATCGGATCAGCAAGCCGGAACTGCCGCTGTCGGCCAACGACGATCTGGGCGCATTCAAGATCTATGCCGTGGATGTGGGGATTCTGCGCCGCCTGTCGCATCTGCCGACCACCGCCTTTGCCGAGAACAATCGGCTGTTTACGGAGTTCAAGGGCGCATTGACGGAAAATTATGTGCATCAGGCGCTGATCCGCAGCTTTGAAGTTCCGCCGCGCTACTGGGCGGAGGCACCGCACGAGGTGGACTTCATTCTCCAGCGTGAGGGCATCATCATCCCCGTTGAGGCAAAGGCCGGTGAAAATGTCAAGGCGACCAGCATCAAGCGCTACGAGAAGGAATATCCGGCAGAAACCCCGATCATGGTTCGTCTTTCCCTGCGCAATCTGAGCTTTGACGGCAAGATACTGAACGTCCCTCTGTTCATGGTCGATCAATTGGATCGGCTTCTGGCATTGGCGCTGCAATAGATGGTTACAGGAAAAGAGACGGGCGCGGGCTTTAAAAGCCTGCGCCCTTGCTTCTTTGTGTCAAGCCGAATAGACCAGTTCCCGCAGAACGATCTCTTCCGCCCGGTCGCGGATGCTGTTCACGCGCCGCACCCACTCCTGCTGATCGGCGGCTTTGAGCGTCTCGGTCATGCCCTCCTGCTTGGCCATCTGTTTGACCAGAAGCTCCATCTGCTCCTCACAGGCTTCGTCGATCTCTGCCAGGTGCTGATCCAGCTTGCCGGTCACCAGCAGATTCATGTACAACACCGGCCGAAGCGCTTTCAGATACCGCTTCCGCATCCGGCCGTATTTGCCGATGGCCAGAGGTTCCGATTCTCCCGCAATCAGATTTGGAAGCCGGTAATCTCCGACCATCGTATAGCTTCCGCCG
>ONPY01000062.1 GCA_900319835.1 uncultured Eubacteriales bacterium
CTTTCCGCCCCTGACAGAGAAAATGCTGCAGAACGCTATCGAGGGTCTTGGAAAGACGTGGCACTTTATGGAAGTATATTTCAAGCCATATCCATGTTGCCGATGGCTTCATGCTCCGGTTCACGCAATTCTGAAAATGATGGAGCGTGAAAACCTACACGCGCATGATATCGTCAGCGTAAAGGTCGGAGGACCTGAGTTTTTGAGAATGTACGATACTCACGATGTGCTGGCTTCAAAAGTTGCTTGCCAGTACAGCATTCCGTTTTCCGTGGCTGCAGCCATTCTGTATGGCCGACTTGGCGTTGATGAGTTCAGTGAAGCCGCTCGCCAGGATTCAAAGCTTCAGGCGCTCATTGACAGAGTGCATGTGTCAGTTGATCCGGAGCTACAAGAACTGTTTCCAAGGTCATTTTCTGTGAGACTCGAGATCCATACAAAGGATGGAAAAGTCCTTTGTACGACTGCGGGGACTCCTTGGGGGCCAGACGCACCTCCCACGAAGGATGAGCTTTTCCAAAAATTTTGTGTCCTTACGCAGGGAATTTTTACGGAAGACGAACAGCAGAGCATGAAGGCTTTGTACCTGAGGGGTTTTGATGCGCCGGGTTCTTTTGAAAAGCTGCTGTGTTTATGTGAAGCTGACAGATGTTCTCCTTGAGTCTTTTTAAGCAGAAAAGACAAGTAAATGCAAAAAGCACTTCGGCTGGCATTCTTGCCGGCAGAAGTGCTTTTTGCATAGATCGAAGTGAATACACTGTAATGGGAAAAACTCTTACCATCTAACACGCAAATTGTTTAAGGGGACAACGATCACAGCTTTGCATAGCAGGTATCCGATTAACAGGTCCGGATAGAGTCTTAACATCCCAGGATATATTCGCGGAATCGTTCAATCGCTGCTGCTTTTGGTGAAACCTTCGGTGCTATCAGCACAGTCAGCATCTCAATTTCAGGAGACAGCGGGATGCTGCAAACGGACTCTCTGATATACTCCGAGCCGACGGCGGAGGAGTGGAAGCAGATCCCCTGATTCATGGCGACGCTGCCAAGCATGCTGCGGAAAGCCGGGCTGGTTTTGAGCTTCTTCGGGACGATCTTGTATTTCTGCAGCATTGTCTGGACCTCACGCTCAATAGCGGAGCGTTTCTCCAGCATGATGACGCTGCATTTTCTCACGTCGTCAATATAGATTGTTTTCTGTTCAGACAGAGGATTCTTCCGGCTGACCGCCACATGAATATAATCGTGGTTGAGAATCCGGATATCCAGCTGGGACTCATAGCCTGCCATTTTGGCCGGCGTGATGTAGGCGATGACTGCGTCGTATTTACCGCCGAGCAGACGCTTGATCAGCTCTTCGCTGGGGCGGACCTCAAAGCTGAGGGTGATATCCGGGTTTTTCGCCTGAAAGCCCTCGATGAGATCCGGCATCTTGAAATCCAGAAAGGTGGGCAGGAGGCCGACATTGAGGGTGAGCTCCTGCGTCTTGCGTTGGGCGAGCATTTCCTGCTGAAAGGTGTCAAACTGCGCCAAGAGGGGCGTAGCCTTTTCACAGAAGCGTTCACCCTCTTCTGTCAGAGAAACCGTTCGCGTAGAACGTACAAACAGGGGATAGCCCAACTCATCCTCCAGTTTACGGATCTGCTGGGACAGAGTGGGCTGTGTGACAAACAAATTCTCCGCCGCGTGTGAAAAGCTGCGGAGGTCGGCGACGGCGCAGACATAACGTATTTGATTCCATTCCATGACCTTTTCTGCCCTTCCTGCTATATATGTACATTATATCACATTGAACGGGAGGGATGCAACCATTAATAATCATTGCCTATAAATAATCATCATGAACAACTTTTTTACTTTCCAGGCCGGGAACGCTATACTTTTTTCAGAATCCGAAAGAGGAGGCGCATCATGGAACTGGCTGCAAAAGTGATCATAGGGAAAATACCGGACCACATGTGGGCGCGCAAGTTCATCCTTAGTCTGCTGGTCCCTGCGGCGATCCTGTTGTTTTGCCCCTTCGGGCTGGTGAGAGGACAGGCGGCACTGTTTGCCTGCATCGTTCTGGTCATCCTCTGGTGGTCTTTCGGCGTCACCGGCAAAGTTTTCGCCTCCTGCTTTCTGCTCGCCGCGTTTTTGGTGTATGGCATTGCACCGAAAACCGTCTTTTCCTTTCCGCTGTCCAACACCTTCCTGCTCATCGTGTTATGCTATGTGTTCTCCCGCGGTGTGACAAACGCAGATATCGCGCAGAAAACCCTCGGGCCGCTGCTCTTCCGCTATGTGAACACACCCGTCAAGGCAATTTTGGCATCCATCTCGGTGCTGCTGTTGGGGATACCGCTGATCCCGCAGCCTCTGGCGAGGCTGCTGCTGACCGTCTGTCTGATCAGGGGGTATCTGGATCACACCGATGCAAAGGACGAAACCAAGAGAATCGTAGTTTTCTCCATCTATGTTTTTTACGCAGCGGTCAACATGCTGGCCATGCGGGCCGACCTGATCCTGAACAGTTCCGCAGTGGGCTTTGCGGGTCTGAACATCACGGAAGGAGGCTGGCTGCGGGCAATGGCGATCCCGACCACCGTCTACTGTCTGCTGGTCTTTGGGCTTTTCTGTGTGCTGTTCGGGAAAAAGCTCTTCGGAGTCCGTCTTCGGGCGACTGAGAGCAATGAAGCACAGCTTGGCAACAGCGCGCTTGCCCCGGCAGACAAACGGATGCTGGCCGTCATGCTGGGTACTGTTCTGCTCTGGGCGACGGAGAGCCTGCACGGACTCAATGCCAGTCTGGTGACGCTGGCCGCAATCCTGTTGATGTTCCTCAACGGGAATCTTCGGCTGCAGGACCTGCGCTCCATTGATGTCACAACGCTGATTTTCCTGACGGCTGCCTTCTCTATTGGCGGCTCCATGAAAGCCAGCGGGATCGCGGAGCACGTTTTCGGCACCCTGGCTGCCATCTTCCCCAAATCCTATTCGGTGCTGTATATCCTGACCATCGTCGGCGTTTCCATGGTTATGCACTTGATCCTTGGCAGCAACACCACGTCCCTCTCCATCGTCTTGCCTGGTCTGATCGCCATTTGCAGCAGCGTGGTGCCTGCGCAGGAGGTGTTCTTCCTCGTCTTCTTTACCGTGGCCGCACAGTATATCCTGCCATTTCACAGCGTGGCCATGATGATCGGCGTATCCAACGGGGATTTCCCTGCTCCCTATGTGACGAGATTCGGCGTCCCCCTCAGCATCCTTCTTCTCGCATCTGTATTCTGTATCTATATCCCCTGGTGGCATTTGATCGGCATGATTTGATTGAACGACAGGAAAGGAGAAATGTACATGAACATGACAGTTTCCCGCAGCTGTCTGCATGGCAGCGTCTGCGTACCCGGCTCCAAGAGCCACACCATTCGCGCCGTCCTTTTGGCCGCCATGGCCGAAGGGACAACGGTGATCCACAACCCTCTGCCCAGTCTGGACGGCAAGAGCGCCCTGGCTGCGGCTGAGACCTTTGGAGCCAGGACCAGCATCGACGGGAACACCTGGACGGTGGAAGGGCGCGGCCGCGATCTGGCGGTACCCCGGAACTATCTGGACTGCGGCAACTCCGGCTCCGTGGCCTATTTTGCCACCCCGATGGCGGCGCTGGTGGACGGTTATACCTTCGTCACCGGCGACGCCCAGATCCGCCGCAGACCTATCCATGAGACAGTGCTCGCCATCAACGAACTGGGCGGCTTTGCAGCGCACAGCATTCCGGGTTCCGACTCCTGCCCGGTGGTGGTACACGGTGTGATGAAGGGTGGCCAGGCCCATTTCGGCGGAAAGCTGTCCCAGATTATCTCCGGCTTTATGATGGCGGCGCCTCTGCTGGAGCAGGATACGGAGCTGCTCATTGAGGATATTAGGGAGACCCCGTACCTGCAGATCACCATCGACTGGATGAAGCGATTCGGCGTGGAACTGGAGCATGCGGAGGACTTCTCCTCCTTTCAGATCCGGGGCAAGCGCTTCTATCGCGCGTTGGAGACCACCATCCCCAGTGATTGGTCCGCAGTCGCTTTCCCACTGATCGCAGGACTGATCACAGACTCCGAACTGGTCATCGACGCAGTGGATTTCAACGACAGCCAGGGGGACAAGGCCGTGGTGGATCACCTGATCGCCATGGGGGCCGATCTCACCAAAGATGTGGAAGGCCATCGTCTGCTGGTCAGAGGCGGCAGAAAGCTGCGCTCTGGTCTCACCATCGACATGAAAAACATCCCGGACGCTCTGCCGGCGCTCAGCGTCGCAGCTGCCTATGCAGAGGGCGATACGACGTTTACAGGCCTGGCCCATGTCCGCCTGAAGGAGACGGACCGTGTCGCGGTTATGAAGGAAGAATTGGAAAAGATAGGCGTCACCGTGGAGATCGGCCCGGATTCCATGGTCGTCCACGGCGGTTGCAGAATGCATGCCGCCCAGGTCGAGAGTCACGATGATCACCGGGTCGCCATGGCCATGCTGGTCTGCGGTCTGGGCATTGACGGTGAAACTGTTATCAATGGTGCGGAGTGTGCTGCCGTCTCCTTCCCCAGCTTCTTTGAGGTCATGGAAAAGGCCGGCGCCAAGTTTGCTCGGGGGTAAGATGACGAGCGGTTTATAAGCGTTCCCTATAAATACACATTTTGAATAACTATTTCCCTTTTTTTAGGACAATTGATACACTTTGAACAGAGCAAGGATCCAAATCGTTTTCGAGCACGATTCATCTGCGGGCGAGCAACGGACTGAAAATATTTAAAAAATGGAGGAAGAAAAATGCAGAGCGAAGGTCTGGAATTTAAGCGCGTTAGAAACAACGACACTATTATCCTGATTCATGGTGCCTGGCATGGAAGCTGGTGCTTTGACAGGATCATCCCCACGCTGCAGGCGCTCGGTCACAAAGTCATTGCCCCGGATCTGCCTGGCCACGGCAACAGCAAGGAAAACATGGCTGACCAAACGCTGGAAAAGTATGTGGCGTTTGTCCTTGGCATTCTCGACGCTCAGCCGGAGCCTGTCATTCTGGCAGGTCACAGCATGGCCGGTATGATCATCACCGAGGTCGCAGAACGCCGCCCCGAGAAGGTAAAAAAGTTGGTTTACATGAATGCCTTCCTGCCCCTGCCCGGTCAGTCTGCACAAGGTACAGATGGCAGCGGCATTACTCCCAAGGATTTCAGCAAGGTTACGAAGGATGGCTATACACAGAGCTGGGCAACCGAAGTCGTCCGCAACGTCTTTGGTCAGAACTGCAGTGAACTGGACAAGCGCTATATTCTTGAACACCTCAACAAGCTCCAGGCCATCGAGCCGCTTACCGCAAAAGTATATCCCACCGCGGAGCGTTGGGGCAGTGTTCGTCGGTTCTTCATTGCAGGTGCCTGTGACATCGCGATGACTCTGGATAAGGTCAAGTCCATGCTGGTGAACATCCCCTGCGAAGAAGTCTACGCCGTGGAAGGAGATCATGAAATCTTCTGCTCCGCGCCGGACGAGCTGGCGTTTACTCTGCACACGATTGCTCTCAAAGACTGATCAAAACACAGCTCAGAAAAATAAAGGGAGGAAAAACAATGGATAAGAGAAATAAGATGACAATGCTGAACTATATAGCTGTTCTGAGCATCTTCCTCTTCTCAGGGGCAGGCACCTTCATGAACGCCGCCGTTCAGACCATGATCGATGCATGGCCCAATGTTCCGGTATCTACCGTGCGCATGGTAGTTTCACTTCCCCCGCTGATTGCCCTTCCCGTCATACTGTATGTGGGTACTGCGGTAGGAAATAAACTTAGCTATCGTTTCTGCGCTATCGTTGGCACGGCTTCTGTGGTTGTTGCAGGCGTAGCTCCGTATTTCTTCTACTCGAACTGGGGGCTTGTTCTTGCCTTCCGCGCCCTTCTTGGTGCCGGCGTTGGCCTGCTGGGCATCCGTAATTCTCTCGTTCTTGCCTCTGTGCCAGAAGATAAACGGGCCTCTTATATAGGCTATGGTACGGTGCTCTTTAACGGCAGCGCAATGCTTGCCAACCTCGTCGTTGGCGTGCTTGCTGATTACAGCTGGCGTCATCCCTTCCTGTTTGACGGACTTGCCATTATTCCTCTGGTGATCATGATTTTCTTCCTCAAAGAGCCGGAGAAGGTCGATCGGACGAGCAAAAAAGGCAATGCCGCAGGAACCACTGTTGAAGCAGGAAAAGAGCGCACTTCCTGGCGAATTTATTACTATTATGCCATGCAGGTAGTGACTACTGCAGCGCTCTACCCTCTGCTGTCCGGCTTGTCAACTTACATTGCCGGGAATAAAATCGGCAGCGTACTTGTTGTGGGCACGATCCTTGCTGTCTACCAGCTTGCCGGTGCTCTCTCTAATATGGTTTTGAATCCCATTCAGAAATTCTTCAAGCAGTACACCATCGGCGTTATGTGCATCCTTGTGGCGGTCGGCACGGCGCTGATCCTGTTCGTACCAAAGATTCCGGTGATTTTTGTGGGCGCAGCTCTTGCCGGTATCGGCTGGAATATCATGGTCTCCATGTTCCAGGTTTATAACGGTCAGGTCGCTTCCCCCCAGAAAATGGCCTTCAGCTCGACGGTGCTTGTTGCTATGATGCGGCTGGGCATCTTTGCTTCCACCTACTTCATCACGGTTTGCCATTCTGTTTTCCATAGGTCGACCGACGCCGAAAGCGCCTTTATCGGGTGCCTGATCATCTATGTGATTTTGACTGTGATCGCGTTTGTGTGCAAAGTGGCTCCCGAAAAATACTATTCCCAAAAAACGAACTCCTAAAAGATCACAGATAAAACGGACGTGTCGCTGATACCCACGGAGGCAATCAAGTCCCCGACCGCAAAGATCTTTCCGACTGAGAAGAACTGGAACTGTATCCGTAGATTTTTCATTGTCTGTGCAAACGATGTGGCAGTTTCGCCAGATGTCGCACAGCGGCTGCTGGCCGCCACACCCTGGGAGGAAGCCTATGAGATTCAGGCTGATCATGCGGCTTTCTATTCGTCTCCCGAGGAGTAGCCTTCGTCCTCAACCAGATTGCACAGAAACCGCAAGTGAATACTTCCAAAGCATGAATGCCGAAGGGTTAGAAACCCTTCGGCATTCATGCTTTGGCTGTAAGAAAGCGATTAACTGTCAATCGCCCTTGACTGCCCTCTGCAGCATCTTTTCATATTCCCGCTTCACCTTCGCCGGGGCGGTGATGCGGACTTTGCCGTCAAAGCCGAAGACCCAGCCGAAGAAGGGCTTGCTGGCGGTCACCGGCACTGTGACCCGGAAGGTCCTGCCGTCCACAGGCTCGGTCTCCACATCGTCGCCGAAGCGGTCGACGATGTGGTCCATGACGCTGTTGTCGCAGAGAAGCGTCACGCGCTGGGGCTCGCCGATGAACATGCCGAACATGGTGTTGACGCGGGTGATATCAAAATCCTCCGGCTGCGGCACGGCGTCCTCCTCCAGAATCCGGGGCGCCGCGGCGATGCGGTCGACCCGGAAGGGCGTGACCCCGTGCTTCTCCGTGTGGCCCAGCAGGTAGTAATAATCGCCGTTCCAGACCAGCATCCATGGGCTGCACACATACTCGGCCCCGCCGTTTTTCAGCTTCTGCTGCCGGCGGCCGTTGTACTGAAAGTAGGGAAACGCGATTTGCTTCCCGGCGTTGATGGCTTCGTGGATGGCGTCGACGATGTAATAGATCTTCTCGTTTCCCGGCTTGATGCGGCCCTCGGCATAGAGATTCCTGCGCAGGGCGTCGGCGCTGTGGCGGCTGCCAAGTTGGCCGATCTTCTCCACCAGCTCTTCGCTCTTTTTCGCGGTGATGAACTTGGAGGACTCCACCGCGTCGATGAGCAGCTTCAGCTCCGGCAGATCGAAGAGCCGGGAAGCGAGGTAGTATTTGTTCTGCGTGGACTTGACTGTGTAGATATCCAGCCCAAAGGAGCGCAGCTGCTCCATGTCCTCGTAGATCGTGACCCGGTGGGCGGAGATGCCGAACTCCTCCTGCAGCGCCGCGATCAGCTGATTTGTGCTCAGCGGATGCGCCTCATCGGTCTGCTCGTACAGGATCTTCGCCAGATACAGCGCCCGCAGATTCTTTGTGGTTTCCATGTACTCATCCCCCAGGTATTTTGCTCTGAAAACATTCTACCAAAGGCAAGCGCAGCTGTCAAAAATGTTTGACAGCTGCGCTTTTCAGATATGGCAGGAGCCGGGGCTCCCGCCTCCGCCTTCATGTCATGACAAAGGCGATGCTTGCCGGCAGATGGCAGGCTCAGTCCCCTGCTGGGGCTTACACCGGCAAGCTTGGCGGCGTGGTTCTCGCCGCAGGGCAAAAAAGAACATACGCAAATATGGCACCTGTCGATTGTGGCTGACGGGTGCCATGCTGCAAATCACGCAAGAAATGCTGTTTTCAAAAACTGTATGAGAAAAGTTCTTGCAGGCAAGCCTTCCTCATGGTATAATACAAGCGACAGTCAAAAAGCATTTTCTGTATGAGGAAAGTTGATCGATATGACGAAGCTTGAACAAATACAAGAGGTTCTGGCACAGGCCGGGGGAATTGCAAAGACCTCGGACTTCGTCGCCGTTGGCATCACGAAGCAGGAGCTTGGCGCTTTCTGCAAAGCCGGAGTGCTGGAGCGCATCCGCCAGGGCTACTATCAGCGCGCCGGGGATTACAGTATCTCCGAGGCGCAGTATCTCCGCGCGCTGCTGCCGGAGGGGATCGTGTGCGTGGAGTCGGCGCTGTTCCATTACGGCTACAGCGATTTCGCGCCGCGGGTGTGGACGCTTGCGGTGCCGCGCTCCATCTCCCTGACCAAGCTGAAGCTCGACGTCGTATCGATCCGGGCCTATTACATCCAAAACGAGCTGCACGGGATCGGAAAAACGGCCGCGTCTTTCGATGGAACGGAGCTCGCCGTCTATGACCGGGAGCGCACGATCTGCGACTGCTTCAAGTATCGCACGAAGCTGGACAGCGAGACCTTCAGCAAGGCGATCAACGCCTATGTTGCAGACGACAAAAAAAATCTGGGCAACCTGTCCCGGTATGCAAAGGAGCTTGGCCTATATAAGCGGGTCATGGATTTGATGGAGGTAATGCTCAATGGCTGATATCGGCGCCTCGGTTTTGGCGAGACTGAAAAACAAAGCGGCGGAAAGCGGCCGGAGCTATCAGCTGTGCATGCAGCTGTTTTGCCAGGAGGAATTTCTCCGCCGGGTGGAGAAGTCCCGGTATGCGGACAACCTCGTTTTGAAGGGCGGCCTGTTCCTGTATACGCTCACGAACTTCGACAGCCGCGTCACGGTGGATGTGGACTTCCTGCTGCGGCAGATGCCGAACACACCCGAGCAGCTGCAGGCGGTACTGGAGGAGATCATAGCAACCGACACGGGCAACGACTTCATCACCTTTGAAATCAAGAGCGTGGAGCCGATCGCCATTGCAAAGAAGTACGCCGGGATCGGGGCGTCGATGATCGCGCGCATCAAGAACACGCGCACGCCGTTCAGCATCGATTTCGGTGTGGGTGATGTGATCGTCCCGCAGCAGGAGAAACGGACGATCCCGACGCAGCTGCCGGACTTTGAAGCGCCGACAGTCAACACCTATTCCATGGAGACGACCGTCGCGGAAAAGCTGGACGCCATCCTGAGCCTGATGGAGTTTTCCAGCCGGATGAAGGATTATTACGATCTCTACTATCTGGCGAATCATTTCGAGTTTGACAACGCGGTGCTGGCGGAAGCCATGCGCAAGACCTTTGCCAACCGCGGGCACCACTTTACCGTGGAACAGTTCGAGCAGGTCATAGGCTTTGATTCGGACGAGGCCATGCAGAAGAAGTGGAAGGCGTTTGTTCGGAAAATCGACACGGAGACGGACGATTTTTCGACTGTGCTGCATACGATCAAGGCATTTCTGACGGAGCCGTTTGCAATGGCGGTTGGATGAGGGAATGATAAAGGGGACCTCCAAGAGAAGCTTTGATAACAACGATGAGTTTTTTGCGGCCAGTTACAATAAGGGTGATGAAGGAACTGTAGCATACGGTTTATGTTAGGGGGAAAACAATGAACAGAATACCCCAAAAGAGAAGAAAGCAACTGGCTCTGCTGCTGGCAGCGGGGATTCTCCTGCTGACTGGCTGCTCGACCGCCGGGCAGGTTATGGATGGGGAGGATATGTTCCGGCCGGCGGCCTACACGCAGATCTCACAGGAAGAAGCCAGAGAGAGGATGGGCAGGGACGACGGCCATATTGTCGTCGATGTGCGGCGGCAGGACGAGTATGATGCCGGCCACATCCCCGGGGCCATCCTCATCCCCAATGAGAGCATCGGCACCGAGCCGCCGAAGGAGCTTCCGGATCTGAATCAGATCATTCTGATCTACTGCCGCACCGGAAATCGCTCGAAACAGGCGGCAGAGAAGCTGGCCGCCATGGGCTATATGAACATCTACGAATTTGGCGGGATCAGCACCTGGACCGGCGAGATCGTAACGAATGAGGAGGAGACAAGCAAAGTGGGCGTATTCGATTTTGACAGCAGGACGGTTCTGCTCAACAGTGGGTATGAGATGCCCATCCTGGGCCTCGGTACCTACGCGCTGGATCACGATACCTGCGTCAACTCCGTCAAGACGCTGCTCAAAAACGGCGGCAGGCTGATTGACACAGCCTATATGTACGGCAACGAGGAGGCGGTCGGAGAGAGCGTTCGCCAGGCCATGGCGGAGTACGGCATTCCCCGGGAGGAGATCTTCGTCATCACGAAGATCTATCCCAACCAGTTTCATGACCCGGAGGCCGCCATTGACATGGCGCTGGAGAAGCTGAATATCGGATACCTCGACATGATGCTGCTGCACCACCCGGGCACCGACGACGTGAAGGCCTACAAAGCCATGGAGAAGTATGTGGAGCAGGGCAAGATCCGCTCTCTCGGTCTCTCCAACTGGTATATCAAAGAACTGACCGCTTTCCTGCCGCAGGTGACGATCACGCCGGCCCTGGTGCAGAACGAGATCCATCCCTATTACCAGGAGCAGGAAGTGGTGCCGTTCATCCAGGAGAAGGGAATCGTTGTGCAGTGCTGGTATCCGCTGGGCGGAAGGGGCTATACAGCGGAACTGCTGGGGGATGAGACCATCTGTGCGATCGCGGATGCACACGGCGTATCCGCCGCGCAGGTGATTCTGCGCTGGGATCTGCAGCGCGGGGTCGTGGTGATCCCCGGCTCAGGCAATCCGGAGCACATCCTGGAGAATCTGGATCTGTTCGGCTTTGCATTGGACGAGGAGGAAATGGCTGCCATCGCGGCGCTTGACCGCGGCGAAAAGCACGATTGGTATTGATCGGAAGAACGGCAGAACCGAATTTCATCCGACCAAAAAACTGTTTAGGGGCACAGCCTTTTGGCTGCGCCCCTCTTCCACTTAGCTATAAATCAACTCGCTGCTTATGATTTCTTCTGCTCTTACACGGATGCTGTTCATCCGTCCGACCCATACCATCTGATCTTCTGCTTTCAGTTGTCCTGTAACGCCCTCGGCTTTCGCCAGCTGCCGGATCAGCAATTCAAGCTGCTCGTTGGCCTGGGTATCAATTTCTTGCAAGTAATTGTATAGCTCGCCGGTGGTCAGAAGATTGGTATAGGCGACGCGATGGTTTCGCTTCAGCCAGCGCAGATGACGCTGGCCCCAGATGCCGATCGGCGGTGCGTCTGGCGCCATCAGGTTCGGGAGGCGGCAGCCGCCGACCTCCGAATAGCTTCCGCCCATTTCTTCAAAGATGGTTTTCATGTGATTTCTCCTTTTCTTTGGGCCAGATTCTGACCCTTAATGTGACCCAGGTGGGAATGGACAGAGGAAAAACCAGTAGAAAAATAGTGACGATATCCGAAGATTCCAATGGCAATCGGTAGAATTATGGTGAAAAAATGTACATTTAGACTTGATTTTTGGCTTTCGAGTCTTGCATCGTCCACCACAAGAACCACACTGAAAAGTGTGGTTCTTTTTTTCTGCTAAAAAGCCGCTTGCTATGCGAGTGGCACAAGAGGCTTAAAGCTATGAGTATATACAAAAGGACGCCGCCAGAGTCAGGATGGAGAGGGTCTGTCAACCAAAACCATCGAACAAAGGAGGCGTCCAAATGGACAGAGAAACGTTATCACACACGAGGGCAAATTGCAAATATCACATTGTGTTCACGCTGAGGATGCAGAAGTACGCCCAGTTCACTGGAATCCTTTGAGCTGTTTTGTGACAACGCCGTGGATCTGGCTTACCGCTTCCGCTTCCAAACGCTGGGTGCGAAGAGGAAGAGCACGGGGAAAATCTCCAGCCTGCCCAGCAGCATCTCAAAGGAGAGAAGGAGCTTGGACAGATCGGAGAAAAACCCGTAGTTTGCCGTGGGGCCGACCCCGGCAAGGCCCGGGCCCACGTTGGAGATGCAGGCGATGGAGGCGGTGAGATTGGTGACCGTGTCATGTCCATCCAGACTCAGCAGCAGCACCGACAGGAAGGCAGCGGTGAGATAGACCTGGAAGAACACCAGCACGCTGTGTACGGTCTGCTCGCTGACGGCCTTGCCCTCAAACCAGATCCGCTTGACCCGGGTGGGGAGGATGAGCTGCTTGAGCTCATGCAGGTAGGACTTGAACAAAATGATGATGCGGGAGACCTTGATGCCGCCGCCGGTGGAGCCGGCACAGCCGCCAACGAACATCAGCAGCACCAGGATCCAGCGGCTCAGCTCCGGCCACTTGTCAAAATCGGCGGTGGCAAAGCCGGTGGTGGAGATGATGGTGGTGACCTGAAAATAGGCGTAGCGCAGGCCCTGACCGAAGCCGCCCACGCGGGAGGCGATGTTGGCCGCGATGGCCAGCACCGAGGCCGTAATGATGCCGAGATAGACACGCAGTTCCTCGCTCTTGAACACGGCCAGGCCCTGGCCCATGAGGATCAGGTAGTAGAGGTTGAAGTTGCAGCCGAAGAGCAGCATGAAGGTGGAGATTACCACGTCGATGTAGGTGCTGTTATAGGCGCCGATGCTGGCCGCTCTTGTCGAGAAGCCACCGGTACCCGCCGTGGCAAAGGCGTGCAGCAGCGCGTCGTAGAAGCTCATGCCGCCGCAGAGGAGGAGCACCGTCTCAATGGCCGTCAGCACAAAATAGATCATGTAAAGGATGCGCGCGGTTTTTCTGGCCCTGGGCACCAGCTTGCTTACCTCGGGACCGGGCACCTCGGCGCGCATGATGTGGATGTAGTGATCGCCGGAAATGGGCAGAATGGCGGCGATAAAGACCAGAACGCCCATGCCGCCTACCCAGTGGGTAAAGAGCCTCCAGAACATGCAGCTGCGGGTCAGCAGCTCCACGTTTTGGAGGATGCTGGCGCCGGTGGTGGTAAAGCCCGATATGGTCTCAAACAGCGCGTCGACATAGTGGGGGATGTCCCCGGAAAAGACGTAGGGCAGCGCCCCGAAAGCAGACATGAGAATCCAGCTCAGACCCACCGTCACAAAGCCCTCCCGCGCAAAGAAGTCCGGTGTGCGGGTCTTGACGGCGTTCAGACCGCCGCCCAGGGCCAGCAGGGGCAGAATGGTATACAGAAAGGGCAGGGCCGACTCGTGATACAGCAGGGCCGTCCCCATGGGCAGCAGCAGAAGCAGGGCCTCCGCCAGCAGCACCTTGCCCAGAATGTTGCAGACAATCCGATAATTCATGCGGTCTTACCTCGCCAGAATATCGTCCAGATCCAGAATGCTGTTGCCGGCGGTGATGACAATGGCCTTGTCCCCGGAGTTGAGGACGGTTTTGCCGTCGGGTGTAAAGCTCTTGCCGCCGCGCACCACGGCGGCAAGCAGCACGCCGGGCTTCAGCTTCAGCTCCGTCAGGGTCTTGCCCACGCAGGCGGCCTTGCTGCCCACCACAAACTCCGTGGCGGTCACGGTCTGGTTGCCCAGATAGTACAGCGCCTCAATGGTGGACTTGTCCGAGGCGTGGGCGAGACCGCGGACATAGCCCTCGATCCGCTCGGCCACCAGGTTCTTGGGGGAGAGCGTGGTGTCGGGAAACACGTCCCGCAGGAAGGTGATGAACTTATCGTTGTTGACCTTGGAGACCACCTTTTCCACGCCGGACTTGTCCGCATACATGCTGAGAATGATGTTGTCCTCGTCGAAGTTGGTCAGGGCCACGAAGCCGTCGGCCTCAGAGATGCCGCTCTGGGCCAGCACGGTGGTGTCAGCCCCGTCGGCGCAGATGATGTCCGCCATGTGCAGCTTCTCCGCCAGGTATTGGCAGCGCTCAGAATCCTTCTCGATGATGGTCACGGAGACGCCTGTGCTCTCCAGCAGCATCGTCAGATGCTCGGCAATGCGGCTGCCGCCCAGAAGAATGACGTTTTTCACCGGCTTTTGATAGGAGCCGGCGGCAATGAAAAACTTGCGCAGCGCTCTCGGCGGCGCGGTGACGGAGATCCTATCCCCCGTCTTGAGGACGAAGGCGCCGTCGGGGATGCGCACGTCCCCATCGCGCTCGGCGGCGCAGACCAGCACCTTCTGGCCAAAGACCGAGGAAAGCCGGGACAGCTCAATGCCGTCAAGCCGGCTGCGCTCCCCGATGCGGAAGGTGACGATCTCCAGCTCACAGTCGGGAAAGGAGTCCACCTGGGTGGCTGCGGGAAACTGCAGGACCCGCGAAATCTCCTCCGCCGTCACATAGTCGGGGTTGATGGCGAGGTTGAGATCCATGACGTCACGCAGGCTCTCCATGCTCTCCAGGTATTCCTGGTTACGCAGGCGCACAATGGTATGCCTGGCGCCCATGGTCCGGGCAAACTGGCAGGCCACCAGATTGGCCTCGTCGTTGCCGGTGGCAGCGATGAAGACCTCGCACTTGCCCGCCTCCGCCTCGCGCAGCACGCTCGGCGCGGCGCAGCTGCCGCAGCAGATCATGGCGTCCATGGCGTTGGACGCGGCCTCCAGCACATCGGGCTTTTCGTCGATGAGGGTGATGTCATGCCCCTCCCGGCACAGCCTCTGGGCCACGGTAAAGCCCACCTTTCCCGTACCGGCGATCACGATTTTCATACAGAATCACTCCCGCTGTAAAAGACATGTTAAGGTTTGTTTATTATAGCATATGCACGGCTTAAGCGCAACAACGGGCTTTTCTCAAAGCAAAACCTGTGGTATACTGTTCAAAAGACAAACCACAGGGAGGCAAAGCATATGGACAACAGCAAAATCCGTGAACAGCAGATCACCCGCACAAGCGTGATCGGCATTGTGACAAACGTGCTTCTGGCCGTCTTCAAGGCGGCGGTGGGCCTTTTGTCCAACTCCATTGCCATCGTGCTCGACGCGGTCAACAATCTGACTGACGCCATGAGCTCGGTCATCACGATTCTGGGCGTCAAGCTCGCCCGGCGCCGCCCGGACGACAAGCATCCCTTCGGCTACGGGCGCATCGAGTATTTCAGCGCCATCATCATCGCGGCCATCGTCCTGGCCGCGGGCGCGACCTCTCTCGTCGAATCGGTCAAGAAGATCATCCGCCCCGAGACCCCGGACTACAG
>ONPY01000036.1:0-6813 GCA_900319835.1 uncultured Eubacteriales bacterium
GCCCACCGAAATACCAGCAAGAATATACGGCAGGCTGTTTTGCAGAAACTGCATCAGTTTCCCTCCCTGTTGAGGATTTCTATACGAGGTCCCCTTCCCCGCGTCTGCAAAACATCGCAGAGAAAACGGACCGGGGGAAGACAAAATCTTCCCCCAAAAAAGCGGCGGAGGGAATCCCCCGCCGCTTAGGTCTCGGAAAAAGGATCAGCCAACCGTGACAGGATCAAGCGCGATCCAGGTGCCGTTGGTGGTGTCAGCCTGCTTGACGAATGCCGTGTTGCGAATGGCGTCGCCATTGGTCTGGTCCAGAGCGATGGGACCGGTCACACCGTTGATCTCAGTGCTCCAGAGTGCCTCCATGACCTTGGCAGGATCCGTGGAGCCGGCCTTCTGGAATGCAGCCAGAGCGAAGAAGTAGGCATCGTAGCCCATGGCGGTCACAGCCGCGACGGTGTCGTCACCGCCATTGTTGGCCAGGTTGGTGGAGTCGCCGTTAATCCAGGCCTTGATGCTGCTATCAAAGTTGGCATCAGCGCCTTCGGGATAGAAAGTGGTAACGGTGATCTGTACATCCTTGCCCTTGGCAGCCTGCAGGATGACGTTGGAGTCCCAGGTATCGCCGGCCAGCAGCGGGAAAGAAGCGCCCTGCGCAACAACCTGGTCAATGATCAGCTGGGCAGCCTCAGTGGAGACGGGGCTGAAGAACACGCCGCAACCGGAGTTCTTGGCGTTGGCCACGTAGGAGGTGAAGTCAGAGTTGCCGTCGGGGAACTCCTCGTGTACGCACTCGCCGCCCAGTCCCTCAAAAGCGTCGATGAAGTACTTGACAAGACCGCCGGAGTAGTCATCGCCCAGCTTGTTGAGGCAGTAAGCTTTCGTTACACCCAGCTCATTGAAGGCGTAGTTGGCAAGAACGGTGCCCTGGAAGGGATCCAGGAAGCAGATACGGAAGTAGTAGCCGTTGCCCTCAGTCACCTGGGGGTTGGTGCAAGTGATGCCCACAGCGGGGATGCCGGCCGCCTCAAAGGTGGGGCCGCCCGCGATGGAAACGCCGGAGCCGTAGGAGCCGAGGACGATAGAGCAGCCAGCGTTGACCAGCTCAGCCGCAGCAGAGGGGGCCTTGTCGTTGGAGGACTCATTGTCCACGTACTTTACAACCACGTTGTAGGTTTTGCCGCCGATCTCAACGGTGGGCTGAACAGAGTTGGCATACTGCACGCCGAGAGTCTCCTGCTTGCCGCCGGCACCGTTGTCGCCGGAGGCCGGCTCAAACACGCCGATGGTGACGGTATTGCTCTCGCTCTGCTTGGCGGAACCGCCGCAGGCGGCCAAGGCAAATACCATTACAACAACCAGGAGCAATGCAAGAATTTTCTTCATTTTTGTTCCTCCTCAAAGTTTGTCATCACAACTTGTCTTTCTGCGGCGGACAAGTGTTTTTGATAACGATGCTAAGATTATGAACGAATTATGAAAAAAATTCAAGGTGCTATTCAAACAAATTGAATCTACAGGGAGGGAACCTTTTCGTCATATTACACAACAAAGGGACCCTTTCGCCAGTCTTCACCCAAAGGCGTGGTCTCATTTGAGAATTTTTGGAGGACATAGAGGTCGTGAGCCGCGGACCCGAGCGAGAAAAGTTCCTGTGCATGTTGATCCAGCTTTTTGACAGAGGCCGGCTTCGTCACAACCGGAATCCGGATGCTCTCGCGCATCTCGGCCAGAAAGGCTCTCCCCTTCTCGTTTGCGGCGAGAAGCCGTGCGTACGGCGGCAGTCCGCCGCTGTCCTCCCCCTTCACGCCAAGTGCCGCGCAAAGCAGCATCCGTCGCATCCGCGCCTTTGTATAGCACCTGCTGGAGGCACTTTGAACCGTCTCCTCGAGAGATCGGCCCTCTCTCAGCGTTTTGTACAGTTTCCTGCCGGCGCCGTCTGAGGCGTCCGGGAGACGGTCAAAGTCCTCCTCACGCAGGCCGTAGAGTCTGGAGCGCAGTGCCAGCTCCAGCACCTCCGGATTGCGGCAGGCTCTCACCGCCTGTTCTCTGCGCAGGACTTCCGCACTCGGGGACGGAAGGTATACGCCGAGATCTTCTCCCAGCTCAAACATGGAACGAAGTTGACTTGCAGAGCGGAAAGTACTTTCTGTGTTTTCATCGTGGCCGGCGCCGATGCGTCTGACAGCAAGCGGGCGCATCGCACCGATTCCCTGTTTAAGAGCTTTCAGGTATTCCACCGCAAGGATACAGTTGGGTTTTGCCAGCAGCGCCGCTGTTTCACCGAGCGTTTCCTCCAGAGTCAGCTGCCTTGCCTCGGCATAGGAGAGCAGCGCGTTCCCGCTGAGACAGTCGCGAATGCGCTCACGGGTTTTCTCTTCCAGCAGTTTTTCGGCCAGTGCCTCCAGCTCCTGCAGCCGATCGGTTTCACTTCCAAAGCTCAGCCAAGTGCATCCCACAGCGTCAAGGAGTGAAACCGCGCCGCGCGCAAAACCCTCCGCAGAGCTGAGGCACCAGGGCAGCGGGAGTTCCACCACCAGGTCCGCGCCGCAGCGGCAGGCCGCCTCAGCCCGGGCGAATTTGTCTATCAGCGCAGCCTCGCCCCGCTGTACAAAATCGCCGGACATCACGCAGACAACCGCAGCGTCGCCGCACATTCTCCGGCTCTCCTCCATCTGGTACAGATGGCCGAAATGAAAGGGATTATATTCACAGACGATGCCGAGAGCACGCATACCAATCACCCGCCTAAAAAGTCCTTGCTTTTTCCTGGTTTTGTATTAGAATATCAGTGGCTTTATTTTATAGAAAGCATTTCAGATTTACAATAGAAAGGGAAAAAAAGATGAAAATTCTAGTTATCAATGCCGGTAGCTCCTCTCTGAAGTATCAGTTGATCGATATGGAGACCGAGAAGGTCATGGCCAAGGGCCTCTGTGAGAGAATCGGTATCGACGGCCACCTCAAGCACAGCCCCCTGGTTGGCGGCAAGCCCGTCTTCGATGAAGACGTCGCCATGCCCACCCACTCCGAGGCCATCGCCGCTGTTATTGAGAAGCTCACCAGCGCCGAATATGGCGTCGTCACCTCCATGAAGGAGATCGACGCTGTCGGTCACCGCGTAGTGCATGGCGGTGAGAAGTTTGCCTGCTCCGTCAAGATCGATGACGATGTCATGGCCGCTCTCGAGGAGTGCACTCCCTTTGCTCCCCTGCACAATCCCGCCAACATTACCGGCATCAACGCCTGTAAGGCCGTCATGGGCGATGTCCCCATGGTCGCCGTGTTCGACACCGCCTTCCATCAGACCATGCCCGGCAAGGCCTTCATGTACGCCGTTCCCTATGAGTATTACAAGAACGACGGCATCCGCCGCTACGGCTTCCACGGCACCTCCCACCGCTATGTCTCCGGCCGCTGCGCGGAGCTGATGGGCAAGCCCATCGAAGAGCTGAAGATCATCTCCTGCCACATGGGCAACGGCTCCTCTATCGCCGCCATTGACGGCGGCAAGTGTGTGGACACCTCCATGGGCTTTACGCCTCTGGTGGGTCTGCCCATGGGCACCCGCTGCGGCGATCTGGATGCGGGCGTGATCCAGTTCATCATGAACAAGTACGGCATCGACATCAACGAGATGCTGAACATTCTCAACAAGAAGTCCGGCGTGCTGGGTGTCTCCGGTGTCTCCTCCGATTTCCGCGATCTCGATGCCGCCGCGTCCCAGGGCAACGATCGCGCGCAGCTGGCGCTGGACATGTTCCACTACTGGGTCGCCAAGGTCGCCGGCTCCTACGTCGCCGCTATGAACGGTGTGGACGCCATCGTCTTCACCGCCGGCGTCGGTGAGAACTCCAAGTCTTCCCGCGCCGCCATCGCCAAGTACTTCGGTTACCTCGGCGTCACCATTGACGAGGAAGCCAACTCCAAGCGCGGCGAGGACATCATGATCTCCACTCCCGACTCCAAGGTCAAGGTCTTTGTGATCCCCACCAATGAGGAACTGGTCATCGCCAGAGACACCAAGGCCATCGTCGGCTGATTTCCGCCATGCAAAGGCCGCACCGGATCGGTGCGGCCTTTTGGTAAACGGATACGAAAACAATCAGAAACAGGAGGAATCGCTATGTCTGAATTTGAGGAGTTTACCTTCCCCTCCAGCACCGGGAAAAACACCATTCACTGTCTGAAATGCGTCCCTGACGGAGCGCCCCGCGCGGTGGTACAGATTGAGCACGGCATCGCCGAGCACATGGATCGCTATCGGGATTTCATGTCTTTTCTGGCTGACAACGGTTTTGTCGCCGTCGGTGATGATCATCTGGGCCACGGCAAAACCATCGCTTCTCCCTCTGAGCAGGGCTTCTTTGCCGAGGAGAATGGCTGGGATTATGTCATTAAAGATATTGATAAGCTGCACGATCTGATGCGGGAGCAGTATCCCACAATCCCCTATGTCATCTTCGGCCACAGTATGGGCAGCTTCCTCGCCAGAACCTATATCATCAAGCACCCCAACAAATATGACGCGGCCATCATCAGCGGCACCGGCCACCAGTCTCCTCTCATGGTCTTCGGCGGCTACACCATGGCCAAGATGTTTGTCAAGAAGGAAGGCCCGCATGCCATCGGCACCAAGCTCAACGACATCGCTTTCGGCGCCTACAACAAGGGCTTTGATTCTGTGCGGACCGCCTTTGACTGGCTCAGCCGCGATCCCGCCGTGGTAGACAAGTACATTGCCGATCCCCTCTGCGGCTTTGTCGCCACTGTCAGTCTCTTCCGCGACATGATGGGCGGCGTGAAGTTTATCACTGACCAGAAGAACATCGACACCATGAACAAAGACAAGCCCGTCTACTTCATGTCCGGCGAGGCTGACCCTGTCGGTGAGAACGGCAAAGGCGTCAATCGGGCCTATAAAGCCTTCTGTAAGGCCGGTCTCAAGGACGTCATGATCCGCCTCTATCCCGGCGGACGGCACGAGATGCTCAACGAGATCAACAAGCAGGACGTCTATCAGGACATTCTCAACTGGCTCAACGAAAAGCTCGCCTGATACTCCCCGAAACAAAAAACGCTATGGCCAAAGGCCATAGCGTTTTTTGTTTTGGATACTTACTCCTCAACCTCGGGGGCAACGCCGGAGGCGACACCGTCCGCGGATACCTCGTAAACCAGAGCGTCCTCAGCGGCCTCTTCAGCCTCCTCGAACTCCTCCTCGGGCTCCTCGACCTTCGCAGGTGCGGGCTCGGACAGGGCACGAATGGAGAGGGAGATCTTGTGCTTGTCGTCATCGACAGCGGTGATCTTGGCATCGACCACGTCACCGACGGTCAGCACATCCTCGGGCTTGCCGATGCGGCGGTTGGCAATCTGGGAGATGTGGATCAGGCCGTCCACACCGGGCAGAACCTCGGCAAAAGCGCCGAAGGGCATGAGCTTGACAACCTTGACAGAAGCCACATCGCCAACCTGGTAACGGTTGGTGAACAGGGTCCAGGGGTTGCTCTCGGGATCCTTGTAACCCAGGGAAATCTTGCGTTTCTCTTTATCGAAGTTGATGACATAGACGTCGATCTCGTCGCCAACGGAGACGACCTCAGAGGGCTGGTGGATGCGGCCCCAGCTCAGCTCGGAAACATGGACCATGCCGTCGATGCCGCCGATGTCGACGAAAGCGCCGTAGCTGGTCAGAGACTTGACCACGCCGTGATACTTCTTGCCGACTTCGATCTCATTCCAGATGTTCTCAATGCGCTCGCGGCGCTCAGCCTGGGCAACGCGGCGGATGGAGCCGACCACGCGCTTGCGGGCCTTGTTGACCTCGGTGATCTTGAGGCGGACGGTCTGCTTGAGCAGCTGGCTCAGTTCAGCTTCGCGGGGCAGATCGGTCTGGGAGGCGGGGACGAAAACGCGCACGCCCTTGACATTGACAACAACGCCGCCCTTGTTCTCTTCGGTGACAACGCCTTCCATGACGGTGCCGCTCTCAACGGCTTCCTCAATGTCGTTCCACATCTTGGCAGCGTCCAGGCGCTTCTTGGAGAGCATTGCAGTGCCTTCCACGTCGTTGACTCTGACAACGACAGCCTCGATGGTGTCGCCCACCTTGACGGCGTCTTCAACCTTGATGCCGTCGTCGGTGAACTCGGTAGTGGGGATGAAGCCGGAGTACTTGGTGCCAAGATCCACGCTGATCTCGGTGCCGGTGATCGCAACGACAACGCCAGTTACCTTATCTCCATTATATATAGTTTTTAGAGTCTCCTCCAGCATTTCGTCGAAGGACATTTCCTTCTCAACTGCGGATTCTTCAACTTTGATCTCGTCGCTCATTTTGTTTCTTACCTCCTTAATTATCCACGCGGGGGTCGATGCGCCGGCGGTGAGGCCCACGGTGTCCGCGGCCTTAAGCCTGTCCAGGTCGAGTTCATCTGTCCGCTCGATAAACTGAACGTTGGTGCAGTATTCCTCACAGATCTGTGCAAGGTGAACACTGTTCGCACTGTGCTTTCCGCCGATAACAACCATCGCATCACAAGCCGAAGCAAGCCGCGCTGCTTCTTCTTGCCGCGTGAACGTAGCAAGACATATTGTATCAGATATTTTTGGATTTGTACATCTTTTTTTTATGATGTCGCAACATTCGGTAAAATTACTGTGGGTCTGCGTGGTTTGTACCACCACAGTTATAGGTTTTTCCCAAGATTCCGGCTGGTTTTTCAGCCATTTTTCCAGCTCTGCGGCGTTTTCAAAAACCTCGTGCTCGCCGCACCAGCCGCAGATGGCCAGCACCTCCGGGTGGTTGTGCATCCC
>ONPY01000036.1:6841-9616 GCA_900319835.1 uncultured Eubacteriales bacterium
GGCGCGGGAGACGATGGTGTGGATGGCCTTGACCTTGGGACAGGTGGCGTCACAGATCACAGCGCCCGCCTTTTCCAGATCCGCGTAGACCTCCGGCGCGACACCGTGAGCACGAATCAAAACGCTCTCCCCAGGGACAACATCAGCGGGAGACTGGATGACATGCATCCCTTTCTGCACCAGGGCGTTGACCACATCCTCGTTGTGGATCAGTTCCCCCAGGCTTGCACAGGCGCCCTTCTCTGTGATCAGCTTCTCGGCCAGCTCCACAGAGCGGCTCACGCCGAAGCAGAATCCCGCGCTCTCGGCCACGATCAGCTTTCGCACGGCTCTCCCTCCTGTCTGACAGCGAGCCGCTGCACTACGATTTCACACAGCAACTGAAAGGTCTCCTCAAAGCTCAGATCGCTGGAGTCCACCAAGACCGCGTCCTCCGCCTGTTTCAGCGGCGCAGCCGCGCGGCTGCTGTCCTGCTCATCGCGCTGGTTAATCTCCTCCAGGACCTGCTCATAGGGCTCTTCGATCCCCTTTCGCTTCAAATCCTTCATCCGGCGCAGGGCGCGGGCCTCCGGGCTTGCCGTCAGGAAGATTTTCAGTTCCGCCTGCGGCAGCACCACGGTCCCGATATCCCGCCCATCCATGATGACGTGATTTTCCCGGGCAAAGCGGCGCTGCATCTCCAGCAGGAACGCGCGCACCTCGGGAATCGCCGAGACATCGGACGCCGCCAGGGAGATCTCCGGCAGACGGATCTGGGCGGAGACGTCCTCCCCGTCCAGCATCATGCGCTGCTCACCGGCCTCATTGTAACCAATATCGATCTGAATGCCGGATAGGATGGCCATGACCGCAGCGGTATCTCTCCGGTCAATGCCGGCACGATGGCAGGCAAGACCCAGGGTGCGGTAAATAGCGCCCGTGTCCACATAGATAAAGCTGAAGGTCTCGGCGAGCTTTTTGGCCAGCGTGCTCTTGCCGGCGCCGCTGGGTCCGTCAATGGCGATGGCGTAAAAACCGTTCATTATGTATGCTTCCTTTTATATCGAATTTCCGGCGACAAAGCCGGTTGACCAAGCAATCTGCAAGTTAAAGCCGCCGGTATATCCGTCCACGTCCAGCACCTCACCGGCAAAGAACAGGCCGGATACCAGCTTGGACTCCATGGTGCGTGGATTGATCTCTTTGGTGGAGATGCCGCCGGAGGTGACGATGGCCTCCTCAATGGGGCGAAAACCGGAGACTGCGACCGGGAACGCTTTGAGCAGGGCGACAAGTCTTTTGCGCTCCTCCCGGGTGATGGTGTTGACCGGCTTATCCTCCGGGATGCCGGAGAGCTCTACCAGAATCGGGATCATGGAGCGGCCCGCAAGATCTCCCAGCGCGTTCTTAAATTCCCGGTTTGCGTACTTGTCAAAGTCACGCAGGATGCGGGCGTCCAGCTTCTTCTCGTCCAAACCTGGCTTGAGGTCGATGGAGAGCCGATATACGGCGCTGCCCATCTTCCGCATTTTGGCACTGGCCGAGAGCACCAGCGGGCCTGAGACGCCGAAGTGGGTAAAGAGCATCTCGCCCAGCTCCCGGTAGATCAGCTTGTCGTCCTCATAGGCCGACAGCGTCACGTTCTTTGGAGCAAAACCCTGCATCTCGGCGCAGTAGGCGTCCGGGCTCACCAGCGGCACCAGGGAGGGCCGCAGAGGAGAAACCGTGTGTCCCAGGTTTCTGGCAAATTCATAGCCCGCACCGGTGGATCCCGTCAAGGGATAAGAGAGACCTCCGGTGCAGACTGCAGCGGCGCGGCAGGGCAGATACCCCTCCCCGGTGGCGACGCCGGCCACGGCGCCGTTTTCAGTGATGATCTGCTTGGCCGAGGTATGGCGGATGCGAACCCCGGCTTTTTTACAGAGCGAAGCCATGAGGTTTGCCACGTCGTTTGCGTTGTCAGATTGGGGAAAAACCCGGTTTCCGCGCTCGGTCTTGAGCGGCAGTCCATTTCCCTCAAAGAATGCGATGGTATCGCCCGGAGAGAGCCGGTTCAGTGCGCTGTATAAAAAGCGCCCGTCCCCGGGGATGTTTGCCATAAAGGTCTTGATATCACAGTTGTTGTTGACGTTGCAGCGACCTTTTCCCGTAATGCGCAGCTTCCGGCCAAGCTTGTCGTTCGGCTCCAGCAGCACCACGGAAAGGCCGCGCTCGGCCGCGGTGTAGGCGCACATCATCCCGGCAGGCCCGCCGCCAATGACAACGAGATCTATAGATTCAAGTTCCATCTGTGAATGTTCACTCCTGTGAAAAGAGTCTGCTTTTTTCTTCCGCGCTCAACTCCCGCCAGCAGCCGGGACGGAGATCGCCCAGTGCAAGTCCGCCTTCCGATACGCGGACCAGCCTTGTCACTTTCAGCCCCGCAAGAGCACACATCTTGCGCACCTGGCGATTTCGTCCCTCATGAATGGTGATGGAAAGCAGGGCCCCGCCGGGAATCTCCTTCAGGATCTCAACCTTTGCCGGGCGGATACGGTATCCGTCAATCTCCAGGGGCGTTTGCAGCATGTTGACTGCGCCCGGAATATCCGCACCCGCCACCCAGGTGTGGTAGCACTTGTTCAACTCATGGGAGGGGTGCATGACGCGATTTGCAAAGTCCCCATCGTTTGTCATCAGCAGCAGTCCCTCCGAATTGAGGTCCAGTCTCCCGACGGGATAGACCCGCTGTCCAACGCCACGCACCAGTTCTTCCACACAGCGGCGGCCCTTTTCGTCATGCAGGCTCGTCACATA
>ONPY01000036.1:9673-32736 GCA_900319835.1 uncultured Eubacteriales bacterium
GAGCATGAGATAGACCTTGCGCTCCGGTCTTTTAAGCCGCTTTCCGTCGACCAGGATCTCATCCGTCTCCGGATCGGCCCGGCAGCCGAGCTCCGCTGTCACTCCGTTAACCTGTACCCTTCCTTCGGTGATGGCCTGTTCCGCCGCGCGGCGGGACATCAGGCCGGCTTCCGATATGAGCTTTTGGATTCGTTCGGCCATGGGTTTCCTTTCTCAGCCGCAGCCGGCTGGAACACCGGATAGGCCATCTCCGCCCCTTGCGTATAATACAGGGGACAAATGGCAAGTTCCCGGTCGTGAAGGAGGATGGATACGCGTCCCGCTGCATCCAGCTGCTTGACCGGAGCAAAGACAAACTGCGGCAGCTCCGCCCGGATTTTGACCTCATCCCCGGTCGGAATCAGTACCCGCGCATTCTCCGGAGGCTGCACCGTGAGCATTTCACGACTGCCGGAGATTACAGGCACCTCAAAACGGCAAACGTCTCTCAACATAAGCCAGCGAAAGCCGGCATACGCCCAGTCGTACAGGGTGCTGTGATCGCGCCAGTCATCCGGGTCTGAGAGCGTGACGCAGACAAGCCGCAGATCGTTTTTCTCGCAGCAGGTCACGAGACACCGGCCCGCAGCTCTGGTATAGCCGGTCTTCCCGCCGATGCAGCCGGGATAACGGGTCAGCAGTTTATTGTGGTTCAAATAGACCGCGCCGTGGATTTCGGCAGTAACGCGGCCGGAGATCTTACAAAACGCCTCATTTTCCATGCAGGCGCACATGAGCCTTGCCAGGTCCCGCGCGGTGGAGTAGTGCATCTCCGCATCAAGCCCGTGGGGGTTGGCAAAGTGCGTATGCTTCAACGTAAGCTGTTTTGCTTTCTGATTCATCAGACGGACAAAGCCCGCTTCGCTCCCGCCCACGGCATCGGCCAGGGCCAGCGCCGCGTCGTTGCCGGAGGCCAGCAGCAGTCCGGTCACAAGCTCTTGCACGCTGTATCGCTCCCCCGCTTTCAATCCCATGGAGGAGCCTTCTACCGCGCAGTGGGAAGGCTTCACAGACACCATCAGGTTCGGGCTGCTCTGTTCCAGGCAGACCAGCGCCGTCATCAGCTTGGTCGTGCTGGCAATCAGCATCTGCTCGTCCGCATCTTTTTCATACAGACATTGCCCATCTGCAGTGAGCAAAATCGCACTCTTTGCCTGTACCGCAGGCACCTGGGCCGCCCTGGCCGAAGTCTCCGGCCAGAGCAACAACAGCGTGAGCAAACAGGCTGTGAATCTCATGAATCGAATAATAAGCACCACCCTTTCCGTTTTTGGGCAGTGCTTATTATTCACGGTTTAACCCAAATCTATCAGGTCAAAAGCGCTTACTTGTTCTTGTTCTGTTTCTCGATAAACGCGTCCACCCGATCCATCACCTGAGGAACGAGCTCAATGATCCGGTCAACGGTGTTGCTGGCGGGAGGCGTCACGTTCACCATTCTGACCGTACCATCCTTGATGACAAGGAAACCGATGGGATCCACCTTCACACCGGTGGCATTGCCGCCGCCGTAAGGACGAACCTCGCCAACCTTCTTGGTGTTAAATTCCACACCGCCGCCGCCAAAGCCGACGCTGATCTTGGAGATCGGAACCAGCGTGATTCCGTCGGGCGTGTAGATGGGATCACCGACAACGGTATCCACCTTGAGAATGTTTCTGACATTCTCCATTGTGTTCTGCATCAGTTCGCCGATAGGATTCTTATCCATGAGATTCCTTCCTTTCCTCAGCCTGTATAGTTTCCTGTGTATTTGTTTCTGTATTCTTGCCAGTGTCAGGTTTTTCGCTTTGATTCCGCTTTGCCTCTTTCTTGTCCCGCCGAAGCCGGAGCTTGTTCTTGATCAGGATGCCGAGTGCACCGAAGGCCACGGCCAGGCCCATATGCACGATCTGTGCCAGGCGGATTGTGATGCTCAGCTCTGTGTCGATCTTCATCTTCTCTGCCGCAAAATCAATATCCGTCCACACGTCCACATCGCCGGTCACGCGGAACTTCTGCGCGCACAACGGCGCCAGTGAGCAGAGCGCGGCGTTGACATAGTTGTAGGTCATGGCCGTGTTGTAGGGGTCATTCCCTGCGGCAACATAATGGAGCATGAAGTGCCGCACAGTGAGCTTGCCGAATTTACCCAGCCCCTTCAAGACTTTCTGAATCAGCTCGAAGATCTCCTCCAGCGTAAAATCCAGCTTTTTCTTCTTGGGTTCTTCTGAAGTCTCGGGCTTAGGTTCCTTGGGCTTTTTCTCTTTTTTTGGTTTCTTTTCCTTTTTCTCCTTGGGCGGCTTATTGGGATCAGACGGTTTTTTCGGCAGCAGCTTGATTGCAAATCCGTCGGCCCGGGCCGCCAGAGAAAACTCACCGCCCACATAGCCGACATCGGCGCCGATGGGAACAAATAGGATAACCAGAAGGATGAGCAAGATCAGGCCCAGGATGATCCAGGCCACCACAGGCAGGAATATAAACAACAGCACAAAGAGCGCTATAACGCCCAGTGCAATTAATCCTGCTTTCAAATTCATCACTCCTCGCTGGTGATTTCTCCGATCGTGATCTGTTCATGCGATGCGTCCGGGGGATTGCTGAGCCGGTCGATGGCAGCCTGGAGCTTGTCCAGTCCCTCTCCCCCGCTGACCTCGGGCAGCGGCGGCAGCTCCGAAAGCGAGCTGATGCCCATGGTGCGCAGGAACACATCCGTCGTCCGGAACAGGATAGGACGGCCCGGGACTTCCAGGCGCCCGCTCTCCTCAATCAGTCCGCGCTCAACAAGCATCGAAACGGTATAGGAGCTGTCCACGCCGCGGACCTGTTCGATATACGCGCGGGTAACCGGCTGGAAGTACGCCACCACAGCCAGCGTCTCCAGCGCCGGCTGGGAGAGCATGGGTGGCTTTCGCTGTTCCATGAATTTGCTGATGACGCCGGCGTACTCGGGTGCCGAGCACATCTGCACCTTGTCGTCCAGAAACAGGACGCGAAACCCGCGGCCTTCGGCTTCATACGAATTGTGCAGCTCTGTCAGGCTCTGGCGGACCGTATCTTCGTCCACACCCAGGATCAGAGACAGCCGGGCGACCGGGATGCTGTCCCCCGCTGCAAAGAGAACGGCCTCAATGGCCGGTGTATACTCGTTCATTTTATTCTACAATCTTTTCCATGATTTCATCCACATCTCCGCCGATAAAGCTGAGCTCATACTCCGCTTCCCGGCGTTCAATGCGCAGGCTGCCGATGCTGCAGAGCTCAAGGATGGAGAGGAAAGTCGCCACAACCTCCGAGCGGGAGCGGCACTCCCGGTACAGGCTGTGCAGGGTGACGCTTCCTTTTCGGATGCGCTGCAGGATCTGCATGCTCTTGTCCCGCACGCTGTAGATGATGCGCCTGGGGACACTGTCCCCAAAGTCCGGCGCGGCGGCTTTTCCGCCACGGGCATAGATGCGGTACATGGCGCGAAGCAGATCCACCGGCTCATGCCGGTATTCATACTCCCGCTTTTCCTGGCGCAGCGGTTCCGGCTGCTTGGCATAATAGAGCAAACCAATCTCGGAGGCCTTTTTCAGTTCGGGTATCACCTGCTGCACAGAGGCAAAGACATCCCGGGCTTTCAACTGCTCCAGCGAGCTCATCAGCACTTCCAGTTCGGAGACCTCCTCGTCCCCGGCCAGAAGCGTTCTTGTCTTGATATACAACAGGTGCGCCGCCATCTGGACAAACTCGCTTGCGATCTCCAGATCCATGCTCTGCATCTGATCCAGGTACTCCAGGTACTGATCCAGAATGTCCGAAATGCTGATGTCGCGGATTTCGATTTTATTCTTGGAAAGCAGCTGCAGAATCAGGCTCAACGGCCCTTCAAAGTTCTGCATCTCGTCCTTCTCCCGGACGATGCCCTCCAGAAAGAAATTGGGATTATCCATGAATCCTCACTGATAAAAGAGAGAATAGACCCCCTTGAGAGACCATTGCGCCACGGGGATCAGATGCGCGTATAGAAAGTGTACCGCTGTCGATAGCGGCCGGCCCAGAATACCGGTGGAGACCAGGAGCAGCAGCGCGATGGAGCCGTAGCGCTCATAGCGCATGAGCTTTCTGTAAGCCTCGTCGCTGACCACGGAGAAGAGGACCTTCGACCCGTCCAGCGGTGGTATGGGCAGAAAATTAAACACGGCAAAGCTCAGACTGAGATAGGCTGTAACCTGCAGCATCTCAAGTACATACAAGCCAACACCGCTTCTCTGCAGGGGCAGATAGAGCGCCCCATAGAGGAAAAGGAACACCAGGCTGATCAGGATGTTGCTGACCGGCCCGGCGAGGGCAGTGACGGCCATGCCGCGCTTTGGGTCCTTGAAGCGATACATGTTCACCGGGACGGGCTTGGCCCAGCCAAAGCGGAATATCACCATCATCAGCATTCCCATGGGATCCAGATGCCGCAGCGGATTGAGCGACAGACGCCCGGCGCGCTTGGCGGTATCATCCCCCAGCTTGTAGGCAACGAAGCCATGACTGAGCTCATGGAGGGTGATGCAGATCAGCGCAGGGATCACAGACTGCAGGATGCCCAGCAAATAGCTGAAATCGAATCCATCCCAGATGTCCTGCAGAACGCTGATACACTCACCCCCAAGATATTGTTATTCTAGCAAATCCCGCCACGAAATACAAGTGGAGCAGGAGAAAAAACAGGAGAATTTGACTTCCCTCAGCACAGTCCCTGGATCTCAGCGAGCAGCTGCTCTCTCCCCTGCCCTTTTTCCGCCGAAAACGGGATCACCGGGACCTCTTCGGGCAGGCCGAGCGTCTGACGGATGAGCGCAAGGTTTGGCTCGATCTCGCTCTTTTTCAGCTTATCCAGCTTGTTGGCCACCACGACCAATCGGCAGTCGGCATTCTTGAACCACTCCGCCATGGTGACGTCGTCCGCGGTGGGCTTGTGCCGTGCGTCCACGATCATCACGCCGAGGCCAAACAGCCCCGCCGCGAAGAAATCCTCCATCAGCTTTCCCCAGCGCTCGCGCTCGGCCTGAGAGACCTTGGCATAACCGTAGCCCGGCAGATCGATAAGATATACCCTGCCGTCGATGAGGAAATAGTTGACGTGAATCGTCTTCCCCGGCTCGGAGCCCACGCGGGCAAAGTTCTTCCGGTTGAGCAGACGGTTGATGACCGAGGACTTGCCCACGTTGGATTTCCCGGCAAAGGCCACAGCCGGTATGCTGCTGTTGATAAACTGTGCGGGTGCGGCGGCGGACTTGACAAACTCCGCCTTGTTGACATTGAGCGCTTTCATCTTCACCTACTGCCGTACGGCATGCCGGTCCTGGCTCGCCACAGGGAGCGCCGGCGCGGTCGGGAGCGGCTCCCCGCTTCTGCCGACCAGGACAAAGTCGAGAATGTCATCCACATTTTCGGCTGTGCGGAAGCTGAGCTGACGGCGCACCGCCTGGTCGATATTCTCCAGATCCACCTCGTTGTCGCTGGGGATGATGACCGTCTTGACCCCGGCGCGCAGAGCGCCCATGGTCTTCTCCCGCAGGCCGCCGATGGGCAGCACGCGGCCACGCAGGGTCACCTCTCCCGTCATGGCGATGTCGCGCCGCACAGGCGTGCCCGTGAGCGCGGAGATCAGCGCCACCGTCATGGTGATGCCGGCCGAGGGGCCGTCCTTGGGCACGGCGCCCTCCGGGAAGTGAATGTGGATATCCTTGTTTTTATAAAAGTTCGGGTCAATGCCGAGTAGTTCTGCACGGCTGCGGATATAGGTGACGGCGGCCATGGCGGATTCCTTCATGACGTCGCCGAGGTTGCCGGTCAGTTCCACCTTGCCGGTGCCTTCCACCACGGCCACTTCCACATCCAGCACCTCGCCGCCCACGCTGGTGTAGGCAAGCCCCCGGACGAGACCGATCTCATCGTGAAGGCGCAGGGCTTCGGGTTTGAATTTCACCGGTCCCAGCTGTTCGGCCACAGTGCCGGCGCGGACCGAGAGGCCCTTGTATGTACCCTCTGCGACTCCGGAGGCCGCCTTGCGGCAGACATTTGCGATCTCTCTCTCCAGATTGCGCACGCCGGATTCCCGGGTGTAGCCGGAAATGATCTGACGGATAGCGCCGTCCGTAAAGCGCAGCTGTGTACCCTTCAGGCCGTGCTTCTTTTTTTGCTTGGGGATCAGGTGCCGCTTTGCGATCTGCAGCTTTTCCTCATCGGTATAGCTGGAGAGTTCAATGACCTCCATGCGGTCGAGCAGAGCGCGCGGGATCGTTGAAGTGGTGTTGGCAGTGGTAATGAAGAAGACCTTGGAAAGATCAAAAGGCAGCTCCAGGAAATTGTCGCGGAAGGTGCCGTTCTGCTCTCCGTCCAGCGCCTCCAGCAGCGCAGCCGAGGGGTCGCCCCGGTAATCGGAGCCCAGCTTGTCGATCTCGTCAAGCACCATCAGCGGGTTACAGGAACCGGCCTGGATGATGCCGCCGATGATGCGGCCCGGCATGGAGCCGATATAGGTGCGCCGGTGGCCGCGAATCTCCGCCTCGTCATGGACGCCGCCCAGCGAGATGCGCACCAGCTTGCGGTTCGTGGCCGCGGCAATGCTCTGGGCGATGCTGGTCTTGCCGGTGCCCGGAGGGCCGACCAGGCACAGCAGGCCGCCCTTGATCTCGGGGCTCAGCTGCTTGACAGCCAGGTACTCGAGAATCCGCTCTTTCACCTTTTCCAGCCCGAAGTGGTCGTCGTCCAGTTTCTTGCGGGCTTTGGCGATATTCAGCGTTTCCTTGGTCGTTTTGTTCCAGGGGATCTCCAGACAGGTATCCAGATAGCCGCGGATCACAGCGGCTTCGGAGGAACCGAAGGGCTGCTTGGCAAGACGTCCCAGCTCCTTGAGGAGTTTTTCCCGAATCTCATCGGAGACAGGCAGGGCGTTGATCTTGCCGCGGTAGATCTCTATATCGTCATCCTCGCCCAGTTCTGACTGGATGATCTTCATTTCCTCGCGCAGGTAGTAGTCGCGCTGGCTGCGGTTCATGGCCTCCTGGGTGGCCTCGTTGAGTTCCTTCTCGATGTTGAGAACGTTCAGTTCCCGCGATAGCAGCCGGTTGAGCAGCAGCAGACGGCGGCTGGGAGAGCGCTCCTCGAGCAGCTCCTGCCGATCCTCGATGCTGAAATGCACATTCTGCGCGATGTAGTTGGAGACATAGGCAGGTTCCGGATTTGCCAACAGATTCAGGATCTGTTCATTGATCATGTCGTTGTTGAAGCGCACATAATCTTCAAACTGGCCGAGGACGCTGCGCAACAGTGCTTCCATCCGCTCGGAGGCAACGCGCTCCTTCCGATCCTCCTGGCGCTCCACCCACGCGTAATAGCCCTTGGGATCGCACTGCATGCTCTCCGCTTTGGCGCGGTAGAGTCCTTCCACCATCACGCGGCAGAGACTGCCCCGGGGCTGGCGCAGTTGCTGCTTGATGCGGCAGACCGTACCCACGGAAAAGATGTCGTCCGCCTGGGGGAGGTCCGCAGTCAGATCCTTCTGGGCGGAGAGGAAAATCAGCTGGTCACAGCGCACCGCGGCATTGAGTGCCGCGATGGAGGCCGGTCTCTCCACGTCGAAGGTCAGCAGCATACCCGGAAAAACGTGCAGGCCCCGCAGGGCGAGCAGCGGAAGCTTATCCATTTCTTTGATCGTTGTAGCCATGATATTGGTTCCTTTCAGGAGCGGCAGATGTCACCCGGCGTGCTCCACGGTCGGGCTCGTGCCCTCCCTGACGCACTCGGCCGTGACGATCACTTTCTTTGCAGTTTTGTCGGAGGGCACCTGGAACATGATGTCGGTCATCACGCCCTCAATGACACTGCGCAGACCGCGCGCGCCGATCTTCATCTGGATCGCCTTGTCGGCAATCGCCTCCAGCGCCTCCGGCTCGTATTCCAGCTCAACGCCGTCATAGGACATGAGCGCCTGATACTGGCGAGTCATGGAGTTTTTCGGCTCGGTCAGGATGCGCACCAGGTCGTCCCGGTTGAGACTCTCCAGTGTCGCCACCACGGGCAGTCTGCCGATCAGCTCCGGGATAATGCCGAACTGGAGCAGATCGTGCTGCTGCACCTGGGTCATGATCTTGCCCACATCGCGCTCCGCACGGGAGGTGATGTCCGCGCCGAAGCCCATGGTTTTCTTGTTGGTGCGCTTTTCAATGATCTTGTCCAGACCGTCGAAGGCGCCGCCGCAGATAAACAGGATGTTGGTGGTGTCTACCTGGATGAACTCCTGGTGCGGGTGCTTGCGTCCGCCCTGAGGCGGGACGTTGGCAATGGTCCCCTCCAGCAGCTTTAGCAGTGCCTGCTGCACGCCCTCGCCGGAGACGTCGCGCGTGATGGAGGTATTCTCGCTCTTGCGGGCAATCTTGTCGATCTCATCGATATAGATGATGCCCTTCTGTGCGCGCTCCACGTCAAAATCCGCCGCCTGCAGGAGCTTGAGGATGACGTTTTCCACATCCTCGCCCACATATCCGGCTTCGGTCAGGGTGGTGGCGTCAGCGATGGCAAAGGGCACATCCAGCATCTTGGCCATGGTCTGGGCAAAGAGGGTCTTGCCGCTGCCCGTGGGGCCGATAAGCAGGATGTTGCTCTTCTGCAGCTCCACGTCGTCCTTGGCGCCGTGGAGGATACGCTTGTAGTGATTATAGACAGCGACCGACAGGACGATCTTGGCCTTTTCCTGTCCGATCACGTATTGATCCAGATTCTCTTTGATCTGCATGGGCTTGGGGAGCTTTTCCAGCTCCAGCGGCAGGCCGTCATATCCGGTCATCTGAGATGCCGCGGCCGTCTCCTCCCCCACGATGCTGGCGCACATGCGCACGCAGTCGTCGCAGATGTAACAGTTGTTGCCGGCAATCATCCGTTCCACCAGGGACTGCGGTTTGCCGCAAAATGAGCAGCGAATGCTCCTTCTGTCTTCATTCCTCGCCATAGTTACTCCTTATGCTCAATCAAAACCATCAGGTCTTTCACCTGAAAAGGAAGGGGGAACAGTTTTTGTTCCCCCTTTGCAAAGATATCAGCGCTTATAGATCACCTTGTCGATCAGTCCGTAGGCCATGGCCTCGTCCGCGGACATGAAGTGGTCACGCTCGCAGTCGGCCTCAATGGTCTCCACAGACTTTCCCGTATTCTCCGCCAGGATTGCATTGAGCTTTTTCTTGATCTTCAGAATGTGCTCCGCCTGGATCTGGATATCGGTCGCCTGGCCCTGGCTGCCGCCGGAGGGCTGATGGATCATAATCTCGGCATTGGGAAGAGCAATACGCTTGCCCTTGGCGCCGGAGGAGAGCAGGAACGCTCCCATGGAGGCGGCCATGCCGATGCAGATGGTCGAGACATCGGGCTTGATGTACTGCATGGTGTCATAGATCGCAAGGCCCGCGGAGACGCTGCCGCCGGGGCTGTTGATATAAAACTGGATGTCCTTGTCCGGATCCTGCGCTTCCAGGAACAGAAGCTGGGCCACGATCAAGCTTGCGGTGGTGTCGTTGACTTCCTCGGACAGCATGACGATCCGGTCGTTCAGCAGGCGGGAAAAGATGTCGTACGAGCGCTCACCGCGGCTGGTCTGTTCAACTACATAGGGTACCAAACTCATTTGAAAAACTCTCCTTTCCTCAGCATCCAAGAGAGCATATCCCTATCCCTGGGAAATTATTCTGCTGGGATTCTTTACTCCGCGGCCTTGACCACAGCGCTGTCAACGATCAGGTTGGTGGCCAACTCCTTGCGGAATTCATTCTTCATAAACTCCTCGCCGAAGTACTGCTTGAGCTGCTCGGCAGTAGCGCCGACATCGCCGGCGACCTTCTCCACGTATGCTGCAAAGGCCTCCTCGTTGTCATCAAGCTTCTCGGCTTCCATAACAGCGTTCAGCAGCAGGTCGGTCTTGACCTGGAACTCGGCACCCGGGCGGACGCTGCTCTGCATCACTTCGTCGGTGATGCCCATCATGTTGGTCAGCTCCTGCAGGGAGACGTTGCGGTCGTTCATGCCGAACTGGGAGGCGTAGTTGCGCAGGGTCTCCTCCACCTTCTCGTCGATCATGACAGCGGGGATCTCGGCCTGGACATTCTCGGCGGCCTGGCGCAGAATCTCGGACTTGAAGGCGCTCTCGGCGCGCTCGGTCTTTTTCTTCAGGAGATTGGCGCGGATGTCGGCCTTGTACTCCTCCAGCGTGTCAAACTCAGACACGTCCTTGGCAAACTCATCGTCCAGCTCGGGCAGCTCCGGCATGGTCAGACTGTTGAGCTTGACCTTGAAAACCACGTCCTTGCCGGCAAGCTCCGGGGCGTACTCGGTCGGGAAGGTAATGTTGAGATCCTTCTCTTCGCCGATCTGCATGCCAACAACCTGCTCCTCAAAGCCAGGGACAAAGCTGTTGGAGCCCAGCTCCAGGGAGTAACCCTCAGCCTTGCCGCCGTCAAAACGCTCGCCATTCAAAAAGCCGTCGAAGTCGATGTTGGCGGTGTCGCCCATCTGCGCGGCGCGGTCGTCGATGTCGAGCATGCGGGCGTTGCGCTTGCGGGTGTTGTTGAGCTCCGCCTCGACCTCCTCGTCGGAGACGGACGCCTCGGGCTTCTCAGCCTCCAGGCCCTTGTACTGGCCGAGGGTGACCTCGGGATACAGGGAGACCTCGAAGGAATAGCACACGGTGCGCTCCTCGCTGACGTTCAGATCCTTGACAGAAGGCGTGCCGACAACTTTCAGGCCGGACTCCTTCAAACCGAACCCATAAGCGGTGGGAGCCAGCTCATCCATGGCCTCCTGATAGAAAACCTCGCGGCCGTACATACCCTCGATCACAGCGCGGGGGGCCTTGCCTTTGCGGAAGCCGGGGATGCTTATGGAAGATCTGTTCTTGAGGTACGCCTCGTTGACGGCCTTCTCAAACTCGGCAGCGTCGGTTTCGACTTCAAAAACAGCAGTATTCTTTTCCTGTTTGTCTACGTTCTTTAAGATCATGGTTGATTTCCTCCTATTTATGTGTCTGCACGCACTGGGATATGATAACAGATATCAAAACTAAAATCAATGACTTTTTCTTGAATTTCGCGGCTTACAGCAATTTAACCGGCGAAAAATTCACAGCATCTGCCGAGACCAGTTTATACTCCGTCCCGTCATGCCAACCGGTAAAGGCGCCGCGGCAGCCCTTGCCGTGGATGTGTCCGTAGCAGCAGAGTCTCACGTTGTGTTCCTTCAGCAGGGCCAGGATCTCCTCGCATCGGTAGTTCTGGTAGAGAGGCGGATAGTGCAAAAACACCAGCTTCTCCCGTTCCCCCGCCGCTTTCAGCGAGGTCTCCAGGCGCATGATCTCCCGTCGCATGATCTTCTTGTCATGCTCTCCCCCGCGCTCCTCCTCATAGAACCAGCCCCGTGTCCCACACAGGGCATAATCGCCGTAGGTAAAGCAGTTGTTGTTGAGAATGTCGATGGTCTCCACCCCGTGCTGGGCAAAAAAGCGTTTGGTTTTCGAGGCCGTGGTCCACCAGAAATCGTGGTTTCCTTTCAGCAGAATCTTCTTTCCCGGGAAAGAATCCACAAACAGGAAGTCCGGCAGCGTCTCTTCCAGCCCCATGCCCCAGCTGAGATCTCCGCAGAGGACCGTGAGATCCTCCTCCTGCAGCGCGGCAAAGCTCTCCCGGAGCTTTTCGGTATGGTTCGTCCACTCGCTGCCAAAGACATCCATGGGCTTGTTCTTGGCCAGCGACAGATGCAGATCTCCGATGGTATAAAGTGCCATACTCCCTCCGAATAAATGCGAGCGCTTTGCTAAAACTGAACATGAATCTTAAATAGAATGGAGGCCATGCAACATGGCGGAAAAGAAAAACAAGAGCTGCAACCCCGGCGTCGGCTGCGATGTAAGCGCCTGCAAGTACAACACCGTCGACTGCCGCTGCAGCGCAGAGCGCATCTCTGTGCAGAATGAGCAGGCCAACAGCAAGGGCGAGACCTACTGCTCCACCTTCTGTCCCAGAGGCAGCTGCTGATTGGTAAACCAAAGCCGCCCGCCGCAGCGGCGGCGGGCTTACATAGGCTTTAGCAAAAAGCATCTTCCAGGTGGTTGATCCGGACTGTCCGGCTGTCCATACCGTCCGGCGCATAGATCTCCACCACGTCAAAGCGCGGCTGAAGCTCGCACCGGTGCGCTGCAAGCCAGAGCTGCGCGCTGGTCAGAATCCTGCGCTGTTTCGCGGCTGTGACAAATTCCCGCGCCTCGGCAAAGTCCGCGCTCTTTCTCAGCTTGACTTCCACGAAGACCACAAAACCGCGGGAACTTGCAATCAGATCGATCTCCCCAAAGCGGCAGCTGTAGTTTCGGTTCAGAATCTTGTACCCCTTGCGGCGCAGATACTGCGCCGCCTTCTCCTCGCCCCAGGCGCCCAGCTCTTTCCGGCTGTTCATGGGTAGAGCTTTTTCAGGAAGCTCATGCGATGGATCGGGGATGGCCCGAATTCCCGCAGAGCCTCGTAGTGCAGCTTGGTGCCGTAACCCTTGTGCTGTTCAAAGTGGTATTCCGGATAGAGTTCGGCCTGCTTAAGCATATAGCGGTCCCTTGTCACCTTGGCAAGGATCGATGCCGCGGCAATGTCGGCGCATTTCGCGTCGCCCTTGACCACACATCGGCTGGGCACACGGATGCCGGTGTTGCGGTTGCCGTCGATCAGTGCCAGCTCCGGCTGGGGGTCAAGCTGTTCCAGCGCCCGGTTCATCGCGAGGAAGGTTGCGCCCAGGATGTTCAGCGTTTCGATTTCCTCAACCGAGGCAAAGGCGATGCCGGAAGAGACCGCTTCTTTCAGGATCACGCTATAGAGCTCCTCGCGCTTTTTCTCCGTCAGTTTTTTTGAGTCGTTCAATCCGTTGACGATAAGCCCGCGCGGCAGAATCACTGCCGCCGCGCAGACCGGCCCCGCCAGCGGGCCGCGTCCGGCCTCGTCGACCCCGCAGAGGAGAGAAAATCCCTCCGCATAGATCTCATGTTCCAGGATCCACAAATCCGTCATTCGGCGTCTCCAATGTCAGTCTTCCAAGCTTGCCCTCGTGATATTCCTTCAGGAGGGTATTTGCCATACGCTCCAGATCATATTCACCCCGTGACACCAGAAAGCCCCGTTTTTTTGCCGCCTGCTCCAGAAGCTCAAAGCCGTTTGCCTCTGGATCCGGCTCTATCTTGTAACGGGTGCGCAGCGCCTCCGGGTAGTAGGCGCGGAGGCGGAGCATGAAGTTTGCGCCCAGCGTCTCCTTGTCGATCACCTCCGCCTTGATGGCATTGGTGATAGCCAGCAGTTCGCCGACCTCCTGGCTTTCAAATTTGGGCCAGAGGATCCCCGGCGTATCCAGCAAATCCAGACCACTGTCAATGGAGATCCACTGCTTGCCGCGGGTCACGCCCGGCTTGTCCCCGGCGATGGCGGCCTTGCGGCCCGCCACCTTGTTGATGAAGGTGGATTTGCCCACATTGGGGATGCCGAGAATCATCAGGCGCAGCGGGCGGCCGACCTGCCCCTTGCTCTCATATTCTTTCAGCTTGTCCTTCAGCAGTTCCCGCACCGCAGGGACAAATCCGTTGACGCCCTTGCCGTTTTTCGCGTCCGTCTCCAGGATGGCAAGTCCCCGACTCTGGAAATACCGGCGCCAGCGGGCTGTCATCTCCGGATCGGCCAGATCACAGCGGTTCAAGATCACAAGGCGCGGCTTGTCTCCCGCCAAGCGGTCAATATCGGGATTGCGGCTTGCCCCGGGAATGCGGGCGTCCAGAATCTCACAAACCGCGTCCACCAGCTTGATGTTCTCTTCGATCATTCGCTGAGCCTTGGTCATGTGTCCCGGGAACCACTGGATGTTCATTTTTTCAAAGCTCTGTTCCATCAGTCAATGATCCTGAACTGGGAAACCGGGTAGACCACGCAGTAGGCTCTGCCGAGGATCAGACGGTTGTCCAGCATGCCGATTTCGGTTTTCCGGCTGTCGATGGAGGCGTTGCGGTTATCGCCCATGACAAACACGCAGCCCTCCGGCACGGTTTTCGGGCCGATGAAGTCCAGCTTGTTATAGGTCGGCTCGCTGATATAATCCTCCGCAATGGCCACACCGTCGATATACACGATGCCGTTTTCAAAATCCATGTTAATCTCCTGGCCCTCCACTGCGATGACCCGCTTGACCAGGAGCTTGTTGGGGTCATACTCGTCCTTCTTGAAGACCACCACATCCCCCACCTTGGGTTTGTAGAAAAGGCCGGAAACAAGCATCTTCTCCCCGTTAAACAGTGTGGGATTCATGGAGGCGCCGATCACGTCGATAACGCGGACGCAAAACATAAAGATCAGCACGCAAATGATCAGCGCGACCAGCAGGCACTGGATCCAGTCATAGGTCTCCTTGCTGGAAGCGTTCGGGTCCGCTTCCACCGGAACCGGTTTTTTCTTTTTCGTATTGGCGCTCATAGTGTTCTCCGTTCAAAAAGAGTCAGTATATTATACACCTTTTTGATACGCCGTTCAACTGTTTTTCACGCGCCGTTTTCCCGCTTGAAAGGGCCTGTAAATCATGGTATCATGGGGAAAACGTCAGGAGGTCTGCGGATGAAGCTCAGCATTGTGATTCCCATTTATAATGTCAGAGAGTATCTCGCCTCCTGCGTGGAATCCTGCCTGCTGCCAGACCGCAGGGATTACGAGATCATCCTGGTAAATGACGGCTCCACGGATGATTCCGGTCAGATCGCCGCAGAGTATGCCGCCCGCTATCCCGAAACCATCCGTCTGATCACCACAGAAAACGGCGGATTGGGTGCGGCCAGAAACGTAGGCCTTGAACACGCTTCCGGCGACTTTGTCTTTTTTTTGGACAGCGATGATCGGCTTGCAGATGGGGCGCTGGATGAGATTCTCGCAGAGCTTACGCCGGAAAGGGATATGCTGATTTTCGACTTTCTCTCCGTCAATCCTGACGGCAGCGTTATCGAGCGTATGCCCGGATGCGGGAAAACCGGCGCGCTCAGCCTTGCTGACGATCCCGATCTGCTGCTGGCCTACCCTTCCGGCTGCAACAAGATCTGCCGCCGCAGTCTGTTTCTTGACAGCGGTATCCGCTTTCCCGGCCGGGTCTGGTATGAGGATCTGCGCACCATGCCGAAGCTCTATCCTCTCACCGATCGGATCTATGCCGTATCAAAGGCCTGGTATCTCTATCTGATGCGTCCCGGCTCCATCACCAACTCTGCCAAGCTCCAGCGGAATCTGGAGATCATCGACGCGGTGGATGATTTGCTGGGCTACTTCAAGGACCGCGGTCTGTATGATGTCTATCGACAGCAGCTGGACTATGTGGCATTTTACAACATGTTCCTCACAGGCTCCGTGCGTGTCTGTCTGGCCGATCCCAAAAGCCCCGTCCTGCCGCAGCTGAAGCTGGCGTTTCTCACACGCTTCCCGGATTTCAAAGACAATGCCTACATCCGTTCCATGTCAAAAAAGCACCGTCTGCTGACTGCGCTTCTGCTGAACGAGCAATACGGCGCGGTCGCATCCCTGATGCGTTTGAACGACCGACTGCGGAAGAAGAACCGCTGAACAGGAGGCGTATATGATCAAGCTCAGCGTTATCCTCCCCGTCTATAATGTGGAGGATTATCTGGCCAAGTGCCTGGATTCGGTGATCCTTGCGGATGAACCAGACTATGAGATCATCCTTGTCAACGACGGCTCCACCGATTCTTCTCCGGCTATTGCGGCAAGCTACCGGGAGCAGTATCCGGATTTGATCCGCCTCATCAGCACCGAGAACATGGGTCTCGGCAGCGCGCGCAACACCGGCATGGCGAATGCCCGGGGCGAATTTTACTACTTTCTCGACAGCGACGACTACCTGGCCCCCGGCGCCATGCGGAGCATGCTTGATATTTTTGACCGGGATTTTGACATCTGCATTTTTGACTCCATCTCGGTCGATCCCGCAGGACATGAGCTGCAGACTGTCAAGGGCTGCACACGGGAGACGGGGATCAGCCTGGCCGAGTATCCAGAGCTGCTGCTGCAGATCCCCAATGTCTGGAACAAGATCTATCGGGCCAGTCTCTTTCGCGACAACGGGATCCTGTTCACGCCGAGAGAGTGGTTTGAGGATCTGCGTACCGTTCTAAAGCTCTATGCCTTTACGGACAAGATCCTCTATATTCCCGAGGCCTGGCACCGTTATTTGATCCGTCCCGGCTCCATCACGAATTCCGCCAAGGCCGAGCGCAACCGGGAGATCATCACCGCTGTGGATGATCTGCGTGAGTTCTACCGCGAAAAGGGCCGTTTTGATGCGTTGAAGAATGAGCTGGACTATCTCACCTTCCATGCGCAGTTTCTCACCAGCTCTGTCCGGGCAAATCTCGCTGACCCAAATTCCCCGGTTCAGGAGCTCCTGCTGACGGACTTTCTCAAGAAGTGCCCGGATTTTCAGGAGAACCCATATGTCAAGCAGATCCCGCCGAAATATCGTCTTTTGACATGGCTGCTGCTGCACCGACGGCGGCGGGCGGTAAACCTTGTCATGCGGCTGAACAAAAAATTCAAGTACCATACATAAGCAAAAACCGCTCCTTTCAAACGGAGCGGTTTTTGCTTACAGGCCTGATTTTACTCTCAGGATCCACTGTCCAAGCTGTTCCAGGCCGTGGTAATTGAGGAACATGATGATACGGCGGTTTCGCGTCTCCCGCCGATAACTCTCGCAGGCCTGCAGAGACGGGATCTTTTCGTGCGCATAGGCGCGCAGCTTTGCGGCAGCATCCTTCCGGTCCGGGGAATCAATTTTCGCAAGCCGACTGATTCCATCTAGAATGACGTGGTTGACCATGAAGAAGTTAAAGTCTTCCTTCCGCCCAAGCGGCAGGAGCTCCCGCTCGAGCATGTCCATGATCGTGATCATATCCAGATTCTTTGCGGCGTTGTTGTTGTGCATGGTGGATTCCTGACCCCGGCGGTAGATGTACAGGGGCTCCTGCACAAACTCCGTGCGCTTGGAACGGACCAGCATCACCGCAGAAAAGAAGAAGTCTTCATACCACAGTCCCTGCGGAAATCTCAGATCTCCGATCAGGCTCCGGCGAAAGATCTTGTTGCAGGACGATCCTGCCGCTGAGAGCGGATGCGCCTGAAAGCACGCGGGCAGCACTTTCTCCCGGCCGTCGCTGAAATGCTCGAGAAAGTCGCAGACCACGAGATCTGCATCGGTCTCCCAGGCTCGTTGAAGCATCTTCTCGTACATATCCGGCGCGACCCAGTCGTCGCTGTCCACAAAGCCCACATATTCGCCCGTAGCCAGCGGCAGGGCCAGGTTTCGCGCCCGCCCCTGTCCGCCGTTATCGATGTGGAGAACCCGCACCTTTTCCGGGTACTCTGCAGCATAGCGGTCGGCAATCTCGCCGGAACGGTCCGGAGAACCGTCGTCCACCAGGAGGATCTCCAAATCCTGCACGGTCTGATGCAGAAGCGAATCCACACATTCGGCGAGATAGTCCTCCACCTTATAAACGGGGACAATGACGCTCAGCTTCATATCCATTCCCCTCTCCAGCTACTGATCCGGGTCTTTGTTGAGACATCCGTCTGGAAGGCGATCAGCCCCAGAATCAGCGACAGATAGATTGAGACGTTCGGTCGTCTCAGTACCGCGCCGGAAAACTGTGCAATGCCGATCAGGAGTCCAAAGCAGACCAGCAGGATAAAGTTGTCCGCTGTGAAGGCGCTTCGGAAATCCTTTTTCAGTCTTCGGAGAATCCGCAGGAAGAAATAGAGGATGAACGCGACATAGGCGGCAAAGCCCAGATACCCGTAGTAATAATAGATCGCAGGCCAGTCGTTCTCCAGATCCATGCGACCGTAAATCCAGGCTGAGGAGCAGTCGATGCCGAAAAGCCTTGTGAGCGTGTCGCTGTGATCCCAGACCAGAGACATATAGGTGCGTTTGAGATTGCGCGTGTTCAACAGCACCGAGGCGTCGGTCGTGAGATTGTATTTGAGCATAACCTCGTCCATGTCAAAGCGCTCAAACATGTCCGGGCAGAGGTTCCAGAGACACTTCCAGTAATAATCGGAGTAGATCTCATGGATCTCCGGGTTGCCGAGAATCTCCTCGGGACTTAAAGAATCCGGGTCAAAGGGGAAGCGGTCGAAGTCCCCTTCAAATTCTGTCTGGGTCTTTTCCATGAAGCTGCTCTGCGCCTGCTTGATCTTGTACTTCGGCGTCATCGGATAGATCGCCGCCGAGAGCACAGACACGATCAGCAAAACCCCGATCGCAAGCCGGTTGATCTGGCAGCCGCGGATTTTCTTCTCCAGAGGCAGAAAGACGGCAAAGCCGAGAAAAATCAGGAAGATGGAGAGATAACAGGTCATCGTGCCGTTGATGATCAGTACCGTGGCTGTGAGCACGGGCACCAGAATGTTCACCACCGGCTTGTCAGATTTGACCGCGCAGAAGGTGGCAAAGGCTGCGAGAATGACCAGAATGGTGCTGTTTGCCGTGCGGTTGTCATCGATCACCCAGCCGCTCACGCCAAGGCCCTCCCCGTAGGTCACATTGGCCGTTCTGGTCAGGATCGAGAGTCCCAGGGCCAGCGCTGTAATGGCAGCGGCAAAGAAGAGACCCCAGTAGGCCTGGTTTCTGGTCTGGGCGTCCCGGATGGCGAAGGCAAAGCACACGGCCAGAATCGGCATCTGCGCGGTCTTCGCCGTATAGGAGATCTCATAGGTGAGACTTGCCGGGCCGAGCCGCATCACATTCAGAAGGTGCAGCAGGCAGACAAGGGCAATGGCGCAGAGGCTCACCAGCAGTTTCAGGCGTTCTTTTTTTTCCGGCAGCGTAAACAGCAGCCACAGCGGCAGCGCCATCATGATCAGTAGTCTCACCACACCGGCAAAGGTTCCCTCCGGGCTTCTGGTCCAGAAGGCAATGATGTCAAGCACCGGCTGCAGTACAATCAGCAGCATCAGCCAGTGGTTGCGTAGGAATGCCCCCGCGCCCCCTGTTCGATTCAACAGTCTGCTCATCCAATCACCTGAAACCATTTCTCCGCAACGCGGTCTCTGGAAAACGACTGTGCGTGCTTCATGGCTTCCGCACCCATCGCTTCTCTCCTGTTTGCATCCTGCATCAGCTCCACGATGCGGTCTTCATACGTCTGTTGTTCGCCCTCCGGCACGAGGAACCCGGTCTTCCCCTCTTCTACCAGGTAGCCGGGGCCAACGCGGACGTCATAGGCTACGATCGGCAGGCCGCAGCTCTGCGCCTCCAGAAGCACAAAGGGAAAGCCCTCGGAGCGGGAGGACATGGCAAACAGCGAGGCGCGGAGCATCTCCTGCTCCACCATTGCATTGTTCATCTGGCCGGGAAGCTCGATATAATCTTCGGCATGCTGCTGGGCAACATACAGCCGGATCTTCGGGAGATCCTCCCCGTCGCCGATCAGCCGAAGCTTCCAGTCCGGCACACGCGGGTGCAGATGGACAAACTGCCGGGCCAGCAGATCAAAGCGCTTGACCTCCGCCACACGCCCGACGGCTATCAGCGTCTTCTCCCGCCCCTGAAGCTTCACTTCCTCCGGGAAATGCTCCAGGAAATTTGGCATGTAGACGAGCTTTGTGTGGTCGTTGTGGCCCTCCATCAGAGTTCTGGCCTCTTCAACCAGCTGCGGCGTCAGCAGAGCCAGCACGTCCAGATTGCGGTAACCGCGGCGGAAGGCGCGGATGTATTTTTTCTCAAAGCAGTGGTCGTGGTGGAGCTGTCCGATCTTCAGCACATTCCTGGCGCCGTACTTTGACAATGGCAGATTGTCCTCGTGCCGGGTGGTGATGATCACGCCCTCGGTCACGTTGCGGATCATCTTTTTGACCACGCTGCGCTTGCCCGTCAGGATACGAATACTGCGCATGCTCTCTTTCCAGAAGGTCTTGAAGTCCCGGGCCCGGATGGCGGCGCGCCACTCCTCCCGGTTCGGCACATCCCGCAGCAGAAAGCGCACGCTGACGCGCTCGTCAATGGGCATGGCCGGCGTTCCGGGCAGCTTGTAGACACTGTAAAGCCGCACGTCGTAGCGCTCGGCAAAGAGGTTTGCCATGCCGGTGATGGCCTTTTCCACACCGCCGACGCCCAGATGCAGGGCGATGATGTTGACCTGTTTTTTCTTGACGGCCGGCTCTGCCGGGGGCTCGGCCAGACTTTTTATCCGGCGGATGATCTCGGCGTTGTAGGCGTGAAGATCATCCCGCTTTTTTTCTGCCCGGGTGGCGGAAGCCATCGCCGCCGTTATATCCTCAAAACCCACCAGCCCCTCGCTGTAGATCTCCAGGTTCTTGGTGCAGTAGAGCGGCAGGCCCAGGGCCGTGGCCTCCATGACGTTCAGCGGCTGGCCTTCATAGCGGGAGGTGGACACAAAGGCGTCCATCTTGTCCATGTAGACAAAGGGGTTCTTCTTCTGGCCCAGGAAGGTGACATAGTCCGTCAGCCCCAGGCTGTCCCGCTGGTATTCCAGCATCAGGCGTTTGTCCCCGTCCCCGATGATATACAGATGCACATCCTGACGCAGACGGATCAGCTCGCTGAACCGCTCCAGCATGATATCGTAGGCCTTTTGATGGCAGAGCCTCCCGATGGCGACGAAGTTCAGTTTGGACTCGTCCACGGAAAAGTCGGTCTCTTCTGCCGCGCCGGCAAAGATTTCCCGGGTATCGATGGTGTTCTGGATGACCGTGTACGGTTTGTCATACATGCCGCTGCACTCCTGGAAGGGCCCGATCACGCCCTTGGAAACGCCGACAAAGGCGTCGTAGTATTTGAATTTATCCTTGAAGTTTGCCCAGAGGATCCGGTACTTCCACTCGTTCTCCAGCTTGACCTCCACATTGTTGTGGATCCACATGACCCGGCGCTTGGCCGGTACCGTCAGCGCCCCCAGAGCGCAGGAGAACTGGTAAGAGTTGAAGTCGACGGCCACATCGTATGGCTCTGTGACATCGGAGAAATCCAGAGTCACCATTTTTTTTGCCATGTCAAAGGGAATGAAGGAGTACAGACGCGGGATGTGCTTTAAGTATTTGACTGTCAGTTCTTTGGGAAAGCTCACGTCCCAGAAGCTTTTGGAATCAGAGAGATACAGGTCAACCTGGCAGTCGGTGTAGTCGAAGTTCATCAGAAGGTTCACAATGGATTTCTGAATCCCGCCCACATCCAGATTGTCCTGGAAAAAAGCAATCCTCTTCATGTGCCGTGCCCTTTCGTCCGCAGTTCGTTGCCTTATTTTATCGCAAAAGCCATCTCCTGTAAAGGAGAATCCAAGCAAAGGAAAAGGCATCTTCCCTTGGGAAGATGCCTCTTACCTTCGCTTTGTGTCTTACAGACGCTCCTTGACCTTGGCCGCCTTACCCACGCGGTCACGCAGGTAGTACAGCTTCGCTCGGCGAACCTTGCCCTTGCGGACGGTGGTGACAGAGACGATGGAGGGAGAGGTGCCTTCGAAAGCCTGGGTGCGCTCACGGTTGCCTTCCTTGACCAGAACGAGAACACGGACGGTGTCGCCCACGTTCATCTCGGGCAGTTCCTTCTTCATGTACTGCTCGTTGAGAACTTTGACCAGATCCATAATCATGATCCTTCCTTCATATAGACGTTCATGCCAGAGGGCAAGGGCCATGACAGCGGACCGCCTTTTTCGCGCTGCGTGGTTCACCCGCGCAAGCTATGGTATGATAACATAGTTTTATTCGAAATGCAAGCCCTTTTCAGCGGAAAATCTGCATATCTTCCGTGTATGTTTCCAGTCTCGTGAAGGCCGCAAAGTCTGGCGCCAACTCCGGGGAAAGCTGCTGGAGCGCATCTGCCAGCAGCGCGGGGTTCAGTGTGGGCTCCTGGGCGGAGATCACCGCGTGAACAAAGACCGCGTCGGCGCCGGCCTCAAAGGAAATCTCTCGGATGGCGGGGCGAATGTCGCTCTCCCCCATACCGCGCTTGGTCTTTTTGGTAATGACGATGGAATCCCTGTTATAAAACTCCCGCAGCCCGGCGCACATGGCCTCCAGAGGCCGCGCGTCGTATTCAAAGCGTCCCTCGATCTTCAGATATTTCAGGGCTGCGGTTTTTCTCTCCGGCTCGTAGCAGCTTGTGACCCGGATCCCCTCCGGCATCACAGCCGTCAGCTTCTCAGGCAGACTGGCCAGGTCCGTATCTTCTTTCAGCTTGAAATCCATCAGTTCACAGCGGCTCGCCATTCCCACGGAGAGCGGCAGCGCGATGGAGATCTGCGGATGGGGGTTGAAGCCCTCGGAGTATTTGAGTTCAAAGCCTGCGCGGGAGAAGACCCGCTGCATAGTGTGCATCAGGTCCAGGTGGGAGATGTACACGGCGCGGCCGGTTTTTTCAAAGCGGAGTCTCAGCTTATCCATCGCACTTTCCCCCCTTCATCAGGCGCAGTGCCCCACAGGCGGAGCACTGGTGTCGGCAGTCCGGTGACAGCTGCGAGGCGTAGCACATCTCGCGCTCATGCACAAGATGTGCCTTGCGCACGCCCACGTCGATCATATCCCAGGGCAGCACCTCGTCCACGCTGCGCTCGCGAGAGGCGTAAAAGGCGGGATCCAGACCGAACTTCTCCATCGCCTGCATCCAACGCGCAAAGCTGAAATAATCGGTCCAGGCCTCCAGCCTGCCGCCGTTGCGCCAGACCTCCTCCAGCACCGGCCCCAGCCGACGGTCACCGCGGGAAAGCACAGCTTCCACCACGCTGGTGTCCGCGTCATGCCAGTTGTAGATGACGTTTCTGGCATTGATGCTGCTGCGCAGGAGATTGACCCGTCTGAGGTATTCCTCCTTGGTGATCTGTGCCTCCCACTGGAAGGGGCTGTGGGGCTTGGGAATGAAGCAGGAGGTGGAAATGGTGATCTTCACGCCGCGGTTTTTGTTCTTTGCGTTTTCCCGCCAGCAGTGGAGAATAC
>ONPY01000036.1:32783-45959 GCA_900319835.1 uncultured Eubacteriales bacterium
GCCCCCGGCAAAGGCGATGGCACAGGTGTGGAGCAGATCCTCCTCGGTGACATTCTTGTTGATGGCGTCGCGGAGGCGCTGGCTTCCTCCCTCGACCGCGAAGGTCAGGCCGCTCTTGCGCACCTTTTGGAGCTTTTCCATGATTTCCATGGAGAAGTTGTCCGCCCGCAGGGATGGTAGAGAGAGTCCGATGCTGCGGCTCTCGCAGTATTCCAGCAGCCCGTCGCAAAGTCCGGGCAGCGGCCGGTAATCGCTGGTGGAAAGTGAGAGCAGGGTCACATCTTCATGTCCCGTATTCTTCAGCGCCTCGATGCCCTGTTTGATCAGGGTCTCCGGTTTTTTCGCCCGGATGGGGCGGTAGATATACCCGGCCTGGCAGAAGCGGCAGCCGCGGACACAGCCGCGAAACAGCTCCAGATTGACCCGGTCGTGTACAACTTCGGTGGAGGGTACAATGGGGTTGGTGGGATAGGGCGAGTTGTCCAGGTCCACCACAATCCGCTTGGTCACCTTTTCCGGCGCGCCGTCCTTCGCTGTAATCGCGGCCACGGTTCCGTCCTCGCGGTAGGAGATCTCATAGAGGGAGGGCACATACACGCCCTCGATCTGCGCCGCGCGGCGGAGAAAAACGCGCTTGCTCCACCCCTCCTCCTTAGCCTGCTTCAAAAGAGCCAGGAGTTCGTTGTTCATCTCCTCCCCTTCGCCGATGACGAAGAGATCCAGAAAGTCCGCCATGGGCTCGGCGTTGACCGCGGCGGAGCCCCCCGCGAAAACCAGGGGGAGCAGACTGTCCCGATCCGCGCTTTTCAGCGGCAGACCCGCCTGGTCCATCATGTCCAGCACGGTGGTATAGGCCATCTCATAGCCGACGGAGAAGGCCAGCACGTCAAACTTGTCCAAGCTGTCGCCGCTCTCCAGCGCGTAAAGTGGGATCTGCGCCTTCTTCATCTCCTCGTACATATCGCCCCAGGGCGCAAAAACACGCTCACACCAGACGTAGGGCAGACTGTTCATGGTGTGATACAGGATGCTCATGCCGAGGTTGGACATGCCGATCTCATAGGTATCCGGAAAGCAGAAAGCAACCCGGAGTGCCACCTTCTCCGCTTCCTTGATGATCTGATTGTATTCGCCGCCGGTATAGCGGGCCGGTTTCTGCACGCGGGGCAGAATCCGTTCCAGGCGTTTATCCATCGTATTCTCCCGTGTTAGAAAAAAGTCAGGTGTATTTTATAATAGTTTCCTCCCTTTTACAAGGGGAAGTCTCTCATTTTCAAGCAGAAGCCAAAGCCCCGCGGTGAGCATGGCTGTGCTTTTTTTCCTAAGAAGCAGGGCTGTTCCAGCTATAAACAGCAGGGCAAGCGCCGTGCCGGAGATCCAGGTGATCAGCCGTTCTGCTTCTTCTTCCTCGAGAAAGGACAGACAGAGAGCTTCCAGCACCCGTCCCCCGTCCAGCGGCAGAATCGGCAAAAGATTAAAGCCGGTCAGCAGCAGGCTCACGCTCCCGCTGACGGAAAGCCAGTCCGGAAGCTCTCCATGTGCCAGAAGGACCAAAAGCGCATACAGCAGCCCGGCCAGCGGACCCGCCAATGCGGCAGCCACCTCATAAAACCAGCCGCCAAGCCCGTCGTAACGGATCATCAGTCCCCGCGCCTCCAGTCCCAGTGTCCGCGGATGATACCCGAGCAGGCCGAGCGCAAGCAAATGTCCCAGCTCGTGTACCGCAACGGGCACCAGCAGCGCAGGCAGCAGCGCGGAATCGCGCGTCAGATACAGCGCGATCAGACTCAGCGCTGTAAAAAAGCTGAGTGCCGCCGCTTCCCTCCGGGTGTTGTTTCCTTTTTTGTCCAGTCCGCCGCCCTCCCCTGTTCAGGGTTTCATCTTCGCATTCTATGGGATCGGGCAAAAAGAAATTCCGCTTGAAGCGGAATTTCTTTTTCATCAAGCTTTCCAGTTTTCCAGGAAACGGCACACGATCTCATATAGCCGCTCCGTGGAGGAGATGCTCAGGCGCTCGCGTACGGAGTGCACCTCAAGCAGATTCGGGCCCATGGAGACGCAGTCAAGCCCCGGGATCTTTTCCATGAACAAGCCGCATTCCAGTCCGCCATGGGTCGCGGTAATCTCCGGCTTCTTGCCCAGCACCGCCTCGCAGGCGGATGAGAGTGCATCGCGTAGGACGGACTCTCTCTTGAAAGCCCAGCCGGGATAGGCACTGTGGGCGGAGAACTCCGCGCCGAAGACCTCACAGAGTGCCTGCAGGCGTTCCACCACCATCTGCTTCTGGCTTGCGAGCGCGGAGCGGATGCTGTAGCTGAGCTTGATGCCCTGCTGATCCGTGGAAATGACGCCCAGGTTCAGCGAAGTCTGCACAAGGCCGGGAATGTCCATGCTCATGGCCTGAATCCCATAGGGGCAGAGCAGCATCATGTTGAGCAAATCATGCGTTCTGGCAGCGCTGAACATGCTTTCCGCCTTCTTGCAGGGGACGGAGGACATGCGCAGGCCGGGGTCTGCTGCGGCGTATTCCGCCTGAAAGACCTTCTCGTACTCCGCGCAGAGCTCCGCAAAACGCTCGGCCTTCCGGCCGGACAATGCCACCACCGTCCCGCAGAACAGCGGGATCACATTGGTAAAGGTGCCGCCCTCCATGGAGCAGACGCGCAGCCCGGTCTCCTTTTCCGCCAGGTGCAGGAAGCGCCCGGTCAACTGCGTGGCGCTGGCCCGGCCCTTGTCGATCTCGGCGCCGGAGTGGCCGCCCTTCAGGCCCTCCACTTTCAGTTCAAAGCAGACATAATCCGCGGGGACTTCTTCCCACTGGGCCTTGAACAGGCAGTCCGTACGGACGCCGCCGGCGCAGCTGACTGTGAGGAAGCCCTCCTCCTCGGAGTCCAGGTTCACCAGGAACCTGCCCTTCAGATCGGAGCAGTCCAGACCGATGGCACCGTCCATACCGGTCTCCTCGTCGGTGGTAAAGACCGCTTCGATCCGCGGATGCTTGAGCGTGTCGTCGTCGAGGATCGCCATGATGATGGCGACCGCAATGCCGTTGTCCCCACCCAGAGAGGTCTTGTAAGCCTTGACCCAGTCGCCGTCTACCACGAGGTTTAAGCCGTCGGTCTTCATGTCGATGCCGCAGTCCGGCTCGAAGGCGCAAACCATATCGATGTGGCCCTGTAGAATCACCGCAGGCGCCTGCTCGTAGCCGGCGCTGGCCTCCTTGACGATAACCACGTTATTGTACGCATCCTGTCTGACCTGCAGGCCGCGCTCTTCAGCAAAATTGACGCAGAGATCGCTGATCTGCCGGGTATTGCCGGAGCCGTGAGGCACCGAGCAGAGCATTTCAAAAAACGCAAAAACTTTTTCCGGTTTCAGCCCTGATAAAACTCCCATATGCTTCCTCCATAAATACAGCCCATGCCGACAGCATGGGATGTTTTGTTGTATTGTATCAGAATTCTTCGCCCAGGTCAAACTCATCCGCGCTGGGGACTTCCTCGTCGGCGGCCTCGTCCGGAATCAAGGAGACAAATTCAGATGTGGTGACCTCCTCCGGCAGTCCGGCCAGGAAGCCGGGGATGTTGACAACGATGCCGTCCATGCTGTAGGGGAGCTTGAAGCGGTAGGTATATTCCTGTTCGCTGCCGCCCTTTTCCTGCATGACGCGCAGGGTCATCTCAAAGCTCTGGCCGATATTGGTGGCGGAACCGCGCTCCTTTTCATAGAGCTTGGCAGCCTGCTCGCCCTTGACGAGCACCGTGACCTTGTAGGGCGCCTCATATGTTACGCCCTGGTATTCGATCGCTTTGTTGTCGAAGTACACCGTGTGGCCGCGTCCGACGATCATCATGCAGGCGGCGATCAGCACCAGAAGAAGGATCGCACCGATGCGGAACAAAAGGCTTCTCTTGTTACTCATTTGCGCCCGCCTCCCTTTCCTGCTCCATCTGGAGCTGCTGGCCGGCCTGGCTCTTGACCTTGCGCTTTTTGGTCTCGTACATGATCAGAGCAACCGTGATGACCGCATAGGAGACAAAGACACGAAAGTACTCGCCGATCATGGAGTCGCCGGTGATGGTGGCGCCGGCCTTGGGGGCCACGATGAACATGGTGTGGAACAAGATCACGCCCAGGAACACGTTGCCAATGGAGGCCTTGTCAACGGACGCGCCGCCTACCAGCAGTGCCGCGATGCAGAACATGCCGATCTGCGAGTGGGAGCTGTAAGTGGCGATATTGCCCATGTTCTGCAGGTAGATCACCATGCCGAAGCCCGCGAGGGCAGTGGACATGACGATGGAGATGATGCGCGTACGCTCGACGTTGATGCCGGCGTCACGGGCCACTTCCATATCCTGGCCGACCGCGCGCATATCCTGGCCGAGCTTGGTTTTGCGGAACCAGATGATAAACAGACACAGCAGGCCGATGAGGATAAAGGTCAGCACCGGAATCTTCACACCGCCGATGCGCACGGCCAGAAGGTTGTCCAGGCACTGGCGCATGTTGATCAGGTCGACGGAGTTGCGGATGCCGTAGCCGCGTGGCAGCTTGACGTTGTTGTGCTTGATGGGGATGATGGGACCCATCATGTACAGCACGATCAGCTGATAGACGCCGTTCATGAAGAAGCTGATGATGTAGCTGGTAATCATCTCGCGGCCCTTGGCCATGTTCAGGATCTTGCCGCACAGGGTGCCGAGGGCGATGGAAAGCGGGATGGACAGGATCATCGCAAGCACTACGCCGGGAATGCCCCAGATCTGCCAGTCGGAGACCATGATCAGGGCAAGTTCTGCGGCCATGGCGCCAAGCGTCATGCCAAAGTTCAGGCCCATGCCGGCCATGATCGGGATCAGCAGGCAGAGAATGAGGAAGACGTTTCTGCCCATACGCGTCACGATCTCGTTGATCAGATAGCTCGGAGAGAAACCGGAGATGGGAATGCAGACCGCGCAGATCACGACAAACAGGATCGGAACCGAGTTGCTTCCGATGAAGCTCAGAATCTTTTTGCCTAAGCTTTGATTTTTCATTTCGTCGCCTCCGTTTTCCGCGTCAGTGCATACAGGATCATACCCTGAGAGACGACAACACGAATGACTTCGCTCATATCCATGTGGATCACCGAGTTCATGACGGTCGGGGTCATGGTGACGATGCCCTGGAAGAGGAAGGTTCCGATGATGACGTTGGGAATGGTCGCCTTGTTCACGGTGGCGCCGCCGATCAGAATGGCGGACACCGCAGGCAGAGCCATATAGAAGGGCGCCATGTACAGCTGAACAAAGCCAAAGCCCTGCTCGTACACCAGGATGCCGATGGCGGCAAGCCAGGTGGAGAGGATGACGGACAGCATGCGGATTTGGTCCACATTGACGCCAGCCGCCTTGGCAAAGGTGGGGTTGGAGCCCACGGCGGTCATGGCCGTGCCGGTCTTGGAGTGCAGGAAGGCCCACATGCCAAAGGCCAGCAGAGCAAAGAACAGCAGGCTGCCGGTGGGGATGGAGAGATTTCCGATGTTGATCTGCAGGAAGTTTGCAAGGACCTTATCGTAAAAACCCTCCAGGGAGATGGTGGTACGCAGGCCCTTGCCGGACAGACCCCAGACCATGGTGGGGCTCTTGTAGGGCAGGAGCAGCCACATCATACACATGAAGGACACGGAGGAGAAGCCCACATAAGTGGCGATCATCATCTCGCCGCCCTTGATCTTGTTGAGCAGCCAACCGTAGAGGCCACCGAGCACGACGGCGAAGGGGGTCGCGATGAGAATGGCCATCAGGAAACTGACAGGTCCCGTAAAGCCAAACTCGATGGAGAGTGTGGCGCCGAGAAGGCCGGAAATGATGCCGAGTGGCAGGCCGAAATTCAGCCCGCAGCCGGAGTGGATCATCGGCACCATCGCAAGCACCATGACCGCATTCCAGCTGAAGCGGTTGATGGTGTTGCTGATCTGCATCCAGAAGCCGGCGCCGACAAAAGGCGCGGCAATGTAGAGCAGCAGAAGGAACGCCGCGATGATCAGTCTGGGAAGGCCGAAGCGGTTGGCGAAATCAGAGAGGCGATCCCGCATGCTCCTGTTGTTTTTGTCTAAGCTTTCGTTCATGCTGACCTCCTCACTTGACCATGCTGACCATCAGCATGCCAAACTCCTCGGACGGAGCAGAAGCCGGACGGATGCCGGCAATCTTGCCGCCGGAGACAATGGCAATGCGGTCGCAGATCTGACGCAGTTCCTCCAGCTCGGAGGAAATCATCACCACGGTGACACCGCTTTCGCGGTTGAATTTCTTCAACGCGTTCAGCACCAGCGCCTTGGCGCCGACGTCGATGCCGCGGGTCGGCTCGGAGACGAAGAGAAACTTCGGCTCAAGCGCGAACGCCTTGGCAAGGCAAATCTTCTGCTGGTTGCCGCCGGAGAGCTCCTTTGCTTTCTGCTTGGAGCCGGTGCACTTAATGGCAAGCTCGTCAATGTATTTTTCCGTGACTTCACGGATGGCTTTCTCGTCACGCCAGGTGACAAGACCGCCGAGGAACTTTTTCAGGAACTTGTTCTGAACCTGCATGGCCGGGAACGCAACATTCCACTCCAGACTCTCGTCCAGCAGCAGGCCGACGCCGCGCCGGTCCTCCGACACGAAAGCAAGGGACGCGTCCAGGCACTTGCGCGGACTGTTGAGCGCAATGGGCTTTCCGTCAAACTCGACTGTGCCGCCCGCCTCGTACAGGCCCATGATCCCATTCGGGATGCCGAGTTTGCCCTGTCCGGCAAGTCCGCCGATGCCGAGGATCTCGCCCTCTTTCACATCGAGGCTCACGTCCCGGACAGTCTCACCGGGCATGTCCACCCACAGGCGACGAATAGACATGATGGTCTTCGCCTCGCTGTGGTCGCGTATATCTACACTGGCGGAAGTGTCTACACTTCTGCCGACCATCCATTTCGAAATCTCACTGACGTTGGTACTCTTGGCAGGAACGTCCTTCACAACGAAGCCGTCACGCATGACCACAACCTTGTTGCAGACCGAAAGGATCTCGTGCAGTCTGTGCGTGATAAAAATGACGGCAATGCCCTTCTCGGACATCGAACGAATGGAGTCCAGCAGTGCCTCGGCCTCTTTCTCGGTGAGAACCGCGGTGGGCTCGTCCAGAATCAGGAGCTTCAGCTGATCCTTGCTGAGCTCTCTGGCAATTTCCGTAAACTGTTTATGACCGACGGGCATACTGCTGATGACCATGTTCTTGTCGATGCGGAAGCCCATCTTTTCGATGGCGGCCTCGGCTCTGCCGGTCATTTCATTGTAATCCAGGGTATCCAGACGCTCTCCGAAAACTTCGGAGACGATGTTTCTCTTTTTCGGTTCCCTGTTGAGCAGGATGTTTTCGGTGGCGGTGAAGCCTGGGATCAGGGAGAACTCCTGATGCACCATGCCGATACCGGCTTCCAGCGCGTCAAAGGGCGTGTCAAAGTGCACCTTTTCCCCGTCGATGAGGATGTCACCCTCATAGCCGCCGGTCTCGCGGATCACGTCCATTCCGAACAGGATTTTCATCAGGGTGCTTTTGCCGGCGCCGTTTTCGCCGCAAAGACCAAGAACCTCACCGCTTTTGAGCGTGAGGTTAATATCTGTAAGGACCTGGTTTCCGAAGAAGTCCTTCTTGATATTTCGCATCTCCAGCAAGGGAGCGTTTGTGTTCGGCATATGTATATCCCTACCTGAAATCAATGGGGAGGGATGGTCTCCCTCCCCTTTTTTAGTTGCTGATGAAACTGTGGGTCAATTACTTGACGGTGAAGTACTTCTCGGGAACCTCAACAGAGGTGGCGCCCATGTAGTGGCCCGGGTTGCCCATCACGTAGGTATCCTGGTAGATCAGGAAGAAGTTCTCGGACTTGACACCGGTGTCGGCATTGGTGTAAGCGGAGCCGTTCCACTCAGCACCGGGAGAGTACACGGCGAAAGCCTTGGAGATGTCGTCCAGATCGCAGAGCTCGCTCTTGCCGTCGAGGACGTTCTTGGCGTGCTCGGCAAGGCCGGCGGAGACAGTGTAGCCGTAGGAGAAGGCCCAGGTGCCGAAGCGGTCGGCGCCGCCCTTCTCGCAGATGGCGGACTCAACCTTGGCGAGGATGGCGGGGAAATCGCCGGCCTCAGCGGTCAGGTCGATGCCCAGAGCGCCGGGATAGCCCATCAGAGGAGAGGGCAGGTCTGCCTCGACAAAGCATCCGCCGTACTCGAGCAACTGCTTGAGCAGAGGCTCGGTGTGGGCGTCGTTGGTGCAGAAGTAAGCGGCGTGCTCACCGTACTGCTCAACCCACTGGGGAACATGCTCCAGGATGTAAGCCTGAGCACCGGCAACACCGACATCGGTGGTGGGGTCGGGAGCGGTCTCAAGGACGAACTTCATGCCGAACTCCTTGCAGGCTTCCTGCATAACGGCAACACGACGGCTCATGGTCTCGTAGGACATGTGGCGGGGGAAGGAGATGTGCACGAAGGTGTCGCAGCCCATCTCATGGGCGGTGCGGATCATCAGGTAGCCACGGGCAACGAAGTCGTTGTTGGTGGTCAGATCGGCGGCGCTCTCGATCAGAGCGATGTCCTCGTGGGACTCACCGGCGATGCAGATGATGTCGGGGCGCTTCTCTTTGATCTGCCGGAAAGCCTCAGCGGTTCCGGGAACACCCTGGTTGACGATGATGGCCTTCATCTGGGGATCATCAGAGAGGTTGACGATGGTCTGGATGGTGGTCTCCAGCTCTTCGGTGAAGTTGTCGGGGTAGATGGCCAGCTTGACCATGTCCTCGCCATACTTGGCCTGGAAAGCCTCGGCGCCGCGGCGGTCGTCCTCAGACTGAGAAACGGAACCGGTGACGATGCCGATATGGTAGCCCTCATCCTTGGTCGCCTTCTGACCGCAGGCGCACAGTGCGAACACCATGGTCAGAACAAGCAGCAGAGAAAGAAGCTTTTTCATTTTTTCCTCCTTATTTACTTGATGTGATCCCGGCCGGTGAGATCCCCACGGGCGTGAAATCACGATCGCTTCTTGCCTTGTTTGGCTCGTTTTCCAAACAGGCTGAATAAATATATCATGCTTCTGATTAAAAAACAAGACTTTTTCTTCATTTAAAGTGTTATTTCACTGCCGAATCATGTGCTTTCGTTATTTTTACTAAATTTCATTGAAATGTGAATGAGCAAATTATGGAAAACACTCTCCTGCATTTTTGCGTTCTGTCGCTTTTCCGTATCTGTTTTGTTCCTTTTCCAGTTGAAACCTTGGAAAACATTGTTCCTTGCATCAAAAAAACACCCCGGCTACAATAGAGCCGAGGTGTTTGTATGAAGCTGCGCATGACCCTCCGGCGCATGCTGCGCATGTGCCCGGAGGCCTGGTACATATTCATTGTTTCCGTCAAACTGACGGCCTTCCTTCTTCTCTGCGCCTTTACCCTGCTTCTGGATTGGAACGGCAGCATGCAGCTTGGTTACCGACAGTACATGACCGCCATGTCCCTCTATGAGATTGGACAGGCGCTGCTGCTTGTCGGCGTGCTTTTTTCCGTCCTCATCGAGGATGCTCAGGCAAAACGCTGAAACAGCGCTTCCCGATCCATCAGGGCGTTGAGCACGTCAAGGAGCGCATCAGCGCTGAGTCTCTCCGGCAGCTCCAGCTCGCTCTGTAATTTCAGACGCTTTTGGGCGCTCCCCGCTCCCCCGCTGAGTCCCAGGGCATAGAGATCCGCCTTTGTGATCCGCGGCGAATTTGAGCCGGAATTGGTTTCGTCCTCGAAGGTGGCTCCGGCCCGAGTCAGCGCATCCAGCAGGACCTGAGGACGCATCCCTTCCACGCCAAGCTTTCCCTCCCGGGAGGCCTTGGCCTTGCGCCGCTCCTTTCCCGGGATGTCGGGGATGTAGGCGTGCTTGACAAGGGCCGGGTCAACCAGTCCCTTGATGTGATTTCGAATCAGAAAGCCCGCCCCGTCGGAATCCGTCAAGACGATGATCCCGCGTTTCTCCGCCAGGGTCTGTAGGAGCTTTCGCTTCTCTTTATCGTTGAAAATCCCGAAGCCGGAGGTCTCCAGGATCACCGCGTCTACCACCTGGCTGAGGGTGTTCTTGTCATACCGGCCCTCCACCACGACGACTTCCCTGATCTTACGCATCGCTCTCTCCCGCCGCGATCCGGAGCACCGTCTCCTTTAACAGTTCTCTGGCGTCTCCCCCGCCGCTTTTCATCTTATAATCCGCCTCGGCGCACAGGCGTACCGCCTGCCGCAGCTGCGACAGCGTAAACCCCTTTGCAGAGGCAAGCAGCTTGTTTGCAATAAAGTCATACTTGATCGCACAGACCTCCATCACATATTTGCTGCCGAGCTTCTTGTCCAGTGCAAGACGCGCCCCGTAGAGCTTGCGCATCTGGCCGCCCAGCACCGCCAGCATGGCGATGGGCTCGTTGTTTTTATCTGAGAGCAGCTCTGAGAGTACCGACATGGCGGCGTTGAACTTTTTCTGTGCGATCAGCTCCGTCATTTCAAAAATCACCGCTTCGGGGATGTGGTTGGCCACCGCCTCCACATCGGCCACCGTGACGCGGTCACCCTTGGCATAGGCGGCGATTTTTTCAATTTCGGGGATCAGGCGGCTCATCAGATCGCCGCTGATAAACATCAGCCGCTGGGCGGCCTCCAGTTCCACGCTCTTGCCTGCGGCGGAAAAGCGCCGGGCAATCCAGTCCGTCAGCATGCCCTGGGACTGCTGGGTGAATTTCAGCTCGGTCGCCAGCGCGCGCAGAGACTTGATAAACTTCAGCCTGCCGTCCGGCTCAAACTGCGTGTTTTGCACGAACGCTACCGTGCAGTAATCCGGGACATCCTCCAGCACCTTCAGCAGCTCGTCGGGGGAGGCCAGCTTGTTCAGATCCGCGTCCCTTACCTCCACAAAGCTGTGCTCGCACAGAAACGGCATGGCGTCCACTGCCTGCTGCAGGTCCTTTGCGTCCAGCTCCGGCCCGTTGAGACGGCGGTAGCTGAAGCTGTCCTCCATCTCCGGCAGGCAGAGGGACTTGAGCAGCGTAAGATACTGTTCCCTTAGATAGTCCTCCGGGCCCCAGAGAAAATACAGGCGTCCCGGGCCCTGCTGCTTGAGCAGCCGGACCTCGGCGGCGTAATTGAGTTTTTCCTCATCCCGGTTCTTTTTCGCCATGGTTCTCCCCTACTGCCAGTTCCACCGTTTTGTTCTGATCTGTACGAAGTACAGTATACCCGTTTTCTTCGAGCCGTTCAAGGGTTTCCTCCGAAGGGTGACCGTAGGTGTTGTAGCCGACGCTGATCACCGCAAGCTGCCCGCCGGCTTCGTGCAGCAGTTCCTCCGCGCAGGCGTATCGCGAGCCGTGATGCCCGGCCACCAGGATCTCAATGTCTGAGAGATCCTCCTGTTTTACGAGCTTTCGCTCAATACTGAGGGGTGAGTCGCCGGTAATCAGCAGATCGGTGTCGCCTATGCTGAGCTTCGCCATCAGGCAGCGCTCATTTTCTTCTCTCCCTCCGGGTATGTAATAGATTTCCATCCGGAGTCTTCCCCGGTCGACTGAGGCATTCTCTTTGAGCCGGACAACCTGTGTCCCGTGCCGCTGCGCCGCGTCAAGCAGGGCGGGCAGTTGACCGTCCGGGTCCTCTGTCTGCGCAGGAAGAATCAAGGTCTCCACCGGGAGCATCTCCATCAGACGCACAACGCCGTTTACGTGATCCTCGTGCAGATGCGTCAGCATCAGCACATGCACGCGGTCCCTGCCACAGCCGAGCAAATACTCCCCCGCGATCTCTCCGGCATTGTCCAGATTGTACGTATTGCCGCAGTCCACCATAAAGGTGGTCTCCCCCGCAAAGGCCGTGACGCACTGCCCCTGTCCCACGTCCAAAATCGTCATGGTGTCCCGCCTGTCATAATACCACTCCGCCCGGACCAGCACCGCCGCCAGCACGGCCAGAGATAAAAGTGCGGGCAGGACAAAGCGAAACAGACGTTTCCCTCTGTACAGCAGCGCCCAGAGCAGCAGGCCATAGCACAGGGCGATCCATAGGCCGCTGCCCGCCGTCTGCGTATAGAGCACGGAAAAAGGTGCGTGCGCAACCAATCCTGCGCAAAAACGAATATACCGAAACAGCAGCGTACAAAGCACTGCAACCGTACTCCCCAGCAGCGGGACAGGAGCGAGCAGGCAGGCAAACCACGCCAGCGAGAAGCAGGCGGACACCGCCCAAAGACAGGCGATGTTGACCGCAAAGGACAGCAGCGGCACGTAGCCGAAATGGATCGCTGTGAGCGGGACCGTGAAGGCCATGACGCTCAGGCTGCTGGAGAGCACCGCTGCGGCATAGCGCAAAACCGCGCCGAACGCGCCCTTTCTGTAGTGCGGCGTCAAGAAGCGGTTGATTGGCTGGAAGAAGCAAAGGATGCCCGCCATGGCGCCAAAGCTCAGCTGGAGGCTGACGCTCCTTGCCGCCAGCGGGCAGATTGCCAGCAGCAGGGCCAGCACCGCCGAGAGGGACGTGATCGGATCATTTTCGCGTCTCAGGATCGGCGCCATCAGCAGCAGGCTCTGCATAAAGGCCGCGCGGACAGCCGCCTTTCCGCAGCCGGTGATCAGCACGAAAGCCCAGACCACCAGGATTCCGGAGATCGACCCAGCCCTGCCGTTTCCCATCAGGAACATCAAAATGCCCACCAGAAACGCGATGTGCAGGCCGGAGACCGCGACTACATGCATCAATCCCGCCCGGCTCATGGAAACGTACAGGGCATCGTCCTGATAAAACTCCTGCTTATCACCCAGCATCAGCGCTTTGAGGAAGGCGCGCGCCTCCTGCGGAAACACCCGATTGATCTGCTCGCAGAGAGCAAGGCGGATTTTGACGGGCAACAGGCGCAGGTCAGAGCGCGTTTCCAGTCTCGCCGCCTCGCCGCGGATGGTCAGCTTTTCGTAATACCCGTTTACGTAGTAGTTGTCATAGGGCTTGCCGTAGAGCGTCCCCGCACTCTTGACCCTGGCCGTAAACGTCAGCCGCAGGCCCGGCTCTGCGTCTGTGAGCGCCCTGTCGTAGTCGTAGACGATCACCTTTCGGTGTTTCAGTTCGCCCTCGTCCACCCGCATGCGCAGACGGCA
>ONPY01000099.1 GCA_900319835.1 uncultured Eubacteriales bacterium
AGTGCGGGTACTTCAAGCTTTTCCTTTGCCGACAGCTTCTTCGACGATCCAATGGATCAAGAGAATATAAGGCGAGGCATTGAGTTATATGAGCAGGCACACATTAGGGAAGGAAGATAATAATTTGAAAAGGATTGTCATCTGGACGGGAATCGTTATCCTTTTTATTTCGGCATTGCTTTTTTCCTCCTGTGCAATGGATTATATTTGGTTTTATTCTAATAAGACTACAATGAATCATATAACAGATCTGATCTGCATAGGAGAAATACAAATTGATGAGCACGGATGGGCGAGTATTCCGCCGACGTTAGTGGAATCCGGGGATAACAAACCTGTTATCCTTGTAGAGTACCATGACAAATGCGCATTATTCTTTTTCTCATTTGACGGCGGTATTTTGGGCGATTCTAAAGGTTTTTTACATGTATTGTCCCAGGATTACCAACAGGAAAACGATATATGGGAAAATGTATCTTCGCGATTTCGCATCATTAATGTAAAAGCAATTGAAAGTGATTGGTATATATGCTCTGTTACAGATGGATAGTTCTGTAAGACAAGGGGACGGTTAATGCAAAAAAAGAAAGAGAAAGCCCCTGAAAAAGAGCGCAAAAACCAAGCCCTGTCGAGCAGAGCAGAAAAAACTTTGGTACAAGGGTAAAACAAGGCCGCTTGATTCGGCGGTTGGTAGAGTTGCCCGGTGCCGAGCAGCAGATAGATCAGCGGCAGACAAGGGAACGAAGCTTTTGTCTTGCCCCACACATCCCAACACCACCACGACGCTAAGAGTTGATCAATCCCCGCGCCGTGCTATCGGCTCTTTAGAGAAAGAACGACGCCGGAGAGAATGCTTGTTCTCTCCGGCGTCGGCTTTTTTGCTTATCTGCGCTTTCTGTCCTCCCGCAGGCGGCGGCGGACGTAGGCAAAGGCGGCGTTCTCCCCGTGCACCTTCAGCATGCGGAGCATGCTCTCCAGCTCCCGGGCGGTATCCGGATGGATGAGCGCGCCCAGATGGGAGTTTACATAATACTCATACGGCGAGGCGTCGGTGTATTTCTCGCCCAGATAGACGCGGCTTGCCGCGATGCGGTCGCAGAACATCTCCGCCACATAGCGCAGCGGCATGGGGTTGCCCTCAAAGCGGACAACGCCGTCCGCCCCCACGCGGTAGTCGATCCAGTATTCCAGGTGGTGGCGGTTGCGGCCCTTGTGGTGCAGCCAGGCCAGGGAGATGCCGGTGGCCTGGCGCTCGGCGTCGTTGGGACTGCGATAGCCCTGGTAGTACTTCGCGCCGGGGATGAACTCCGCAGGGGAGTATTTGCTCAGATCGTGGGTCAGCCCCTGATAGACAAGGCCCAGCTTCATACAGTAATAGCAGACCAGATTGCGGTGCCGGGTAATGGTGTTGAAGTGTTGGATGGGATGCATGGTGTTCTCCTGCCGTTTCAGAATCCGAGAGCCTCGTCGCTCAGCTCACCCTCGCAGACCACGCAGGTGGGGCCTGTGAGGAAGATGTCGCGCACGGCGCCGTTTTCCGCCGTGACGCTGACGGAGAGCCTGCCGCCGGGCATATCGACGGAGACCTCCTGACCGGAGACCAGACCCAGCAGCGTCATGGCCGAGACGATGGAGCCGCAGCCGGTGCCGCAGGCGAGGGTGAAGTCCTCCACCCCGCGCTCAAAGGTCACGGCCTTCAGCGCGTCCTCTCCCGTCTGCAGGACGAAGCTGACATTAGCGCCCTTGGGGAAGGCGGGGGCAAAGCGCAGGGCGCGGCCCAGCTCGCGCAGGGCGTTTTCCTCCCGCGTGTCCCAGCCCTCCAGCCGGACGACGGCGTGGGGGAGGCCGGGATCTCCCAACTCCAGATAGGCACAGTCGTAAGCCGCGCCGTCCAAGGGCACGACACGGTGCAGATCGAGGACAGAGGGGTCGTTGAGCCGGACGCGGTAGCGCGTCTTGTCCACCCGCCAGCCGGTGACGAGTCCGGCGGTGGTCTCCACATGCTGCGTCTCACCGGCGAGGCCGTGCTCATACCCATAGCGGCAGACGCACCGGGCGCCGTTGCCGCACATCTCGCCCAGGCTGCCGTCGGCATTGTAAAAGCGCATGCCGTAATCGCCGCCGTGCGCGGCATCGATCACCAGCATCAGCCCGTCGGCCCCCAGGGAGGTGTGCTGCGCGCAGAGGCGTCGGGCCAGGTCCGGCACCGCATCGAAGGGCAGGCGGGCCTCCCGGTTGTCGAGAAGGATGAAGTCGTTTCCGGCTCCGTGCATTTTGGTAAATTTCATGGCTGTGTGCAATCAGCCCCAGAGGGCGGTGAGGGTCGGGATGAGCTGCTTCTTGCGGGACATCATGCCGGGCAGGAAGAGGACGTTGTCCTTCGGCTCCACGTTGAAGGCCTGGCGGATGATCTCCGCATTGCCCACATAGAGCAGATGTGAGCCCTCGGAGAGTACGTCGGTGAGCATGAGCACGACCAGATCAAACTCCTGTGCCTTGCGGATTTTCTCCATGACGGCGAGAAATTCGTCTTTGCGCTCGAGGTAGGCCGCCGCGTCCACACAGGTGATCTGGCTGACGCCCAGGTTCTTCTCAGCGATGTGGAACTGCTTGTAATCGGTCTTGAACAGCTCCTCGGCGCTCTTATCGCCGATGCCGGCGGAGGAAAAGAGCTCCTTGCCCAGGTCCTCCAGCGAGACCCGCGCGATCCGGGCCAGGCGCTCCGCCATGGCGATGTCGCGCTTGGTGCAGGTGGGGGACTTAAACATGACGGTGTCGGAGAGGATGGCGGCGCACATGAGCCCGGCCATGGCGGGGGAGGGCATGAAGCCGCGCTCCTGATACATGGCGGTGAGGATGGTGTTGGTGCTGCCGACAGGCTCGTTGCGGACGGCGATGGGCATTTTGGTCTGGATGTCCGCCAGACGGTGGTGGTCGATGATCTCCAGAATCTCCACCTGATCCAGGCCAGGCACGGACTGGCCGGCCTCGTTGTGGTCCACCAGCACGACGCGCTTGCTCCGCGGGCGCAGCAGGTGATACCGGGAGAGCGTGCCCACCACGCGTTCCTGCTCGTCCAGCACGGGGTAGAAGTGATGGCGGCTGTCAATGAGCGTCTCGCGCACGTCGTCCACAAAATCCGTCAGGTGGAAGGAGATGAGCCCCTCCGTCTGGCAGAAGCGGAAGACCGGGATGCCCTGGAAGATCAGGCGCGCGGCCTGGCGGGCGTTGAGCGGCGTGGAGATGATGCAGGTGGGGGCGGTGCTGTCCACCAGCTCCTGGGGCACTTCCGTCTGGCAGAGGATCAGGCAGTTGACCCCGGCCTCCAGCGCCTTCTGGATGATCTCCGGCTGCTCGCCGCAGATGAGGATGGTGTCCTTGTCGGTGAAGCTGGCGTCGTCAAAGGCCTTGGGCAGGGCCACGGTCACCTTGCCGGTGACGGTCTCGGTGAGGTTGGAAAACTCATTGACCAGCCGGCCCTCCAGCACGCTGATGAGGTTGAACACCGGCAGGGCCTCCACATGGCAGTCAAACACGGTGCGCAGCTCGTAGGCGGCGATGTCGCCGTTGGAGAGCATACCATAGAGGGTGCCGTCGTCGTTGAGGATGGGGATGGCGGAGACGTTGGCCTCCTGCATGGTGCGCCAGGCCAGATCCAGCGGCACGGACTTGTTCAGCTCCGTGGGGTGGTCAAAGTCCAGATCGCTGACCTGGGAGCGCATGGTCTGGATATACATGGGCGGCTCGAAGCCGAAGCGGTCCAGCATGCGCTGGGTCTCATCGTTGATGGCGCCGATGCGGACGGCCTTGTATTCCCGGTCGCCCAGAGCATTGCGCAGATTGGCATAGGCCATGGAGGCGACGATGGAGTCGGTATCGGGGTTGCGGTGGCCGCAGACATAGATGTCGTTCATGAAAGGTCCTCCTGAAAGAAACTCTTAAAATTTATTATAGGATAAGCGGGAAACCATTTCAAGTAAAAAGCCGTCTTTTCGACAGAAGAAAAAAGTGTTACAATAATACAAAACATCAATTGGAGAATTGCCATGAACAAAAAGCTGATCTGCACCCTGGCGCTGCTGCTGGCGGCGGCGCTGCTCTGCGGCTGCGGGGGACTGCCCGGGAGACTGGCCGATGGCCTGGCCCACGAGCGGGAGGACTACGCCGTCCGGGAGCTTTGCCGCTTTGAGGATATGCCCTACGAGCGGCCGGATCTGGACGCGCTGCGAGACAAGGCGGCGCAGCTGGAGGCGGCGCTGGAGGGCCGCGCCAGCTACCGGCAGGTGACCAGACTGCTGGACGAGGTATACGCCATGTACAACAGCTTTGACACCATGAGCACCATTGCCGACATTCGCAACTGCCAGGACCTCTCCGATGAATTTTATGCAGAGGAATACGCCTGGAGTCTGGCCGCCCAGGCGGAGGTCGGCCAGATCATGGAGGAGGTCTATCTCAGCTGCGGCTCCTCCCGCCTGGCCGAGCGCCTGGCCAGGGACTATTTCTGGGACGGCTTCCTGGACGAATACGGCCCGGACAAGGAGAGCGTGCTGACGGACGAATATGTGGAGCTGGCCGCGAAGGAGAGCGAGTTGGTGGCCGAATACCGCAGCCTGACGCTCAACCCCGTCATTGAGATCGACGGGGAGGAGTGGCTTCTTATGGACTGGCTCTACAACGCGGCGGATGACGAGCAGATCAACCGCGGCTACGATGCCTATTACGAAAAATACAACCCCCTGCTGGGGGAACTCTATATCCGGCTGGTCGAGATCCGGAAAGAACAGGCGAAGCTGCTGGGCTATGACAGCTACGCCGAGATGATGTTTGATCTGGGTTACGGCCGTGATTTCGGCGTGGAGGAGAGCGACCGCTTTGTGCAGAGTGTGCGGGAAAACCTGGTGCCTCTGGCACGGAATCTCGAGAACGCAGGGGTGCGGGACAGCGTCTGGTACAGCCTGGTGGAGGAGTCGGACCTGGAAGAGGTGCTGGAGAATACGGCCAATTCCCTGGGCTGGCAGGCCCGGGAGGCCTATCAGTTCATGACCCGGTATCACCTGTACGATCTGGCCATCAGCGAGAACAAGGCGCAGATGAGCTTCCAGACGTATCTGTCCGACTATGAGGCGCCCTACCTGTTCATCAACCCCAACGGCAGCACCCAGGACATCCTGACCGTGACCCACGAGTTCGGGCACTATGTGGAGGGGTTTGCCAGCTTTAACACTTTTCGCACCATGGATCTGGCCGAGTGCTTCTCCCAGGCCATGCAGTACCTGGCGCTCGAGCCGATGCGCGAGCTCTATGTGGACGAGGAAGTGGACAATCTGCTGCGGATGAATCTGCTGGAAACACTGGACACCTATCTGACACAGGCCTCCTTCGCCGCCTTTGAGCGGGCGGCCTTTGAAGAGGAGGAGCTGAGCGTGGAAAAACTCAACGCCCTGAGCCTGCAGCTTGCCATGGATTACGGCTATTTCGACGGTACCAGCGTGGACTACTATGCCAAATCCTGGGTGGACGTCACCCACTTCTTTGAGCAGCCCTTCTATGTCATCAGCTATCCGGCCTCTGCCGGGGTGGCGCTGGAGATTTACGAGCTGGAGCTCAAGGAGCCTGGCACGGGCTTTGAAAAATTCCGGGAACTGATCGAGGCGGAGGATCCTGGCCTCGTGGGCGCTGCGGCGGAAGCGGGGCTCCGGAATCCCCTGACCGCGCATCGCGTGGAGGAGATCACCAGTTTTCTGGAGGAACAGCTGGCCTCAGAGGATTTTGCCCTGGCGGCATAAAAAGAACGCGCTGCGAATGTCCCGATACGTCATTGCGAACCCACCTGAGGCGTAAGTTCGCGTCAGCCAAATCGAAGATTTGGACGCTCACTTAAGTGACCGACGTCACTGGTGTGGCAATCCGTTTTGAACAGGAAAGACAGATTCCCACGCCAGTGTGCGCACTGGCTCGGAATGACGGTAGCTCTGACATTCGCAGCGTTTTTTCTTTTTTGCTTATTCGTTGACCACCTGGATCTGGCAGACCTTCATGGCCTCCAGGGCGTTGCGGTGGCTGGCCGGGGTGACCCCGGCGCAGCAGGCGGCGTCCACATAGATGGGCACCTCCGGCAGAAAGGCCTTGACCAGCAGGGCGTTGGAGATGACGCAGATGTCCGTACACAGGCCGATCAGCGTGACGGAGCCGATGGGGTCCAGGGTGTTGAGCCCGACCAGCACCTCGCCCAGACGGATGGAGCCGAAGGTGGGCTTGTCCACGGGTTCGGTCTGGCACAGGGCCATGAGCTCGGGGCGGATCTCCCAGCCGGGCGTGCCCTTGACGCAGTGTACCACCGGCAGCTTCCGGCCCTCCTGAGTTTCCAGGTAATTCTCAGGGTGGGTGTCGCGGGTGAAGAGCACCTTGCCGTGAAAACCCTTGATCTTCTCCGCCACCCGGGGGACGATCTCCACCGCCTCGGCGGTGCCGAGCGCGCCGTCGATAAAGTCGTTTTGCATATCGACAACAATCAGAATATCCTGCATAGCGCTTCTCCTCTACTTGCGGGGCGGGAGGATCTCGATCCAGTAGCCGTCCGGATCCTCGAGGAAATAGATGCCCATGGAGGGGTTTTCAAAGCAGATCCAGCCAGCGGCCTCATGCTTTTTGTGCGCCTCGTCAAAGTCATCCGCGATCAGGGCCAGGTGGTATTCCTGCTCGCCCAGGTCGTAGGGCTCGGTGCGGTCGCGCATCCAGGTCAGCTCCAGCTGAAAGTCGCTGCGCCCGTCGCCGAGGTAGATGATCTTGAAGCTGCCGTCCGCGGCGTTTTTCTCCCGCACGGGCCTGAGACCCAGGGCCTCGTCATAGAACTTCAGGCTCCGCTCCAGATCGAATACATTGAAATTAAAGTGATTGAA
>ONPY01000037.1 GCA_900319835.1 uncultured Eubacteriales bacterium
GGCTTCTCCCTGGTGGAGATCCGCCTGGAGACCGGCCGGACCCACCAGATCCGGGCCCAGTTCTCCCACCGGGGGATGCCCCTGGCAGGGGACCGGAAATACAGCAAATATCCCGACCCCAAGGACTGGCAGATCGCCCTGTGGTCCAGCCATCTGTCCTTCACCCATCCGGAGACCGGCCAGCCCATGGACTTCCGCCTGCCGCCCCCGGAAACCGAACCCTGGACGTTTTTTGCCGAAGCGTCTTCGGAACAGAAAGAATTGCCAGAGTAAAAAGCATCTCCCGGCGCATACTACCTCCCGAGACGGTCAAGAGGCGCTGCCCCTGACCGGCGAATATCCAAGATGGGAGTTTTGTCTATGAAACTGATCGACAGGATCGCCCTGGCGCTGGTCATCATCGGCGGCCTGAACTGGGGCTGCGTCGGGATCTTCGGCCTGGACCTGGTGGCGGCCCTCTTCGGCGGCTCCGCCAGCGGGATCAGCCGCCTGGTGTATATCCTGGTGTGTATCTCCGCCCTGTGGTGCGTCACCCTGTTCTTCCGGGAGGACGCCGTGGAGCGGACCGCCCAGAGCAACGCTTGAGAAACGACGGACGGCAATGGCCGACCGACGAGATAGCGACAAAAAGACCTCAACGGAGAGTTTCTTCCGTTGAGGTCTTTCCTATACGGGCTTACCGTGATTGGATAAAGAAGGTCACTCCGCTGCCTCCGCTGCCGGTTCGGCGGGTTCGGCGGCTTCTGTGGCCGGGGCCTCCTCCGCCTCGGGTTTATTTACAGTCTTTCTCGTAGGCATAATGTTTTCTCCTGTGATGGATTTCATCCGTTTTCACGGATGAGACGGCCAAATTGCGTCGGAGAGTTCTCTCCGCTCCTATACAGCCTGCCTTATTATAGTCTTTGCTGAAAAAAAGTCAAGCTCTGGGGTCCGACGGCGCTCGAACCTCTTCCCCGCCCTTCGTCGTATCTCCCTTAGTCAGGCGGTTTTCTGAACTTTTTTGTATGTTTTTCTCCGCAGAGGGCATACTGAAACCATCAACATCAGGAGGCACGTTATGATCGAACAGGATACCGTGAGGCTTCTCAGAGAATGCGACGCGGGCGTCAAGATGGGAGTCTCCTCTCTGGAGGACGTGATCCCCGCCGTCCACTCCTCCGCGCTGCTGCGCACCCTCTCCGTCTGCCGGGAGGAGCACGAGTCTCTCTCCTCTCAGATCCAGCAGGAGCTGGACCGCTTCGGGGACGAGGGCAAGAATCCCAGCCCCATCGCACAGAAGATGTCCTGGGTCAAGACCAAGCTGGAGCTGGGGCTGGAGAACTCCGACGCCGTCATTGCCGATCTCATGACCGACGGGTGCAACATGGGTGTCAAATCTCTCAACCGCTATCTCAACCAGTATGAGGCAGCGGATGAGCGCTCCAAGGACATGACCAAGCGCCTGATCCATCTGGAGCAGCAGCTCGTGACCGATCTTCAGGGGTATCTCTAAACGACAGGACCGCCTGGTTCCCGGAACCCGGTGGTCCTGTCAAAGCATAGACAAAGTCCGTTTATGTCATCCTGAGCGAGTGTTAGCGAGTCGAAGGATCTTAAACGTTGAAGTCTCTATAGTGGGCGATGTATGAGATTTCTCGACTCCGCTTTGCTTCGCTCGAAATGACATGTATTATAAGCTTGTTCACAGTCTGACAGGACCGCCGGGTTTCCCGGCGGTCCTGTCTGTTATTTCATTCTCCGGATGATCTCATCCAGCAGGGCGTCCGCCGCGGCGTCCTTGCTCAGCAGCGGCAGTTCCTTCATGTCATCCGGGGCGATCAGCGTCAGCACATTGGTGTCGACCGCAAAGCCCGCGCCCGCCACCTTCACGTTGTTTGCTGCGATGAGGTCCAGATGCTTCTTCTCAAGCTTTTTCCGGCTGTTTTCCAGCATGTTCTCCGTCTCCATGGAAAAGCCGCAGAGAAACTGTCCGGGCCGTTTGTCCTCGCCCAGGGCGGCAAGGATGTCCTTTGTCCGCTCCAGAGGGATGGCGAGCTCCCCGTCCTTCTTTTTCAGTTTGTTGTCCGCGACCGAGGCTGGGCGGTAGTCCGCCACGGCAGCGGCTTTGATGACAATGTCGGCATCCTTCGCCGCGGCCATGACCGCCTCATACATCTCCTGCGCCGAACGGATGGGCACAAGATTTACATACTTCGGTGCCGCAAGGCTCACCGGGCCGGAAATGAGTGTCACCTCCGCGCCGCGTCTCGCCGCGGCTTTGGCGATGGCGTAGCCCATCTTGCCCGAGGAGCGGTTGGTGAGATAGCGCACGGGGTCGAGATCCTCCTGGGTGGGGCCGGCGGTCACCAGAACGCGCTTGCCGTTCAGATCCTTCTCATGCGCCAGCGCATGCAGACAGACCTCCAGCAGTTCCTCAGGTTCGGGCAGTCTCCCCTTCCCCTCGGCCCCGCAGGCCAGGTGTCCCGTGCCGGGTTCCACGATCTCCCAGCCGTAGTGCCGGAGCTTGTTGAGGTTATCCTGGGTGACGGGATTTTCATACATGCGGGTATTCATCGCCGGGGCCGCCGCCTTGGGACAGTCGCAGGCCAGGACCGTGGTGGTCAGCATGTCGTCCGCCAGGCCGTTTGCCAGCTTTGCCAGCACGTTTGCCGTGGCCGGGGCGATCAGCACCAGGTCCGCCTGATCCGCCACGGAGACGTGGGCCACCTTGCGCTCAAAGTTCCTGTCAAAGGTGTCCACCAGGGCGCGGTTGCCCGTGAGCTGTTCAAAGGTGAGGGGCGTGACAAACTCGGTGGCGTTTTGGGTCATGATCACCTGGACGTTGGCGTGCTGCTTGACCAGCATGGAGGCCAGCGCCGCCGCCTTGTAGCAGGCGATGCCGCCGCTGACGCCGAGAACGATGGTTTTTCCCTGGAGCATGTTGGTTCCTCCCGTGAAGCGTTTTCTGTATCTTAACACAGCGGGCAAAAAAGCGCAACGAAGCCCACCTTAAGATTTCCAAATATTTGTTGCTTTTTATCCCTCTTTATGCTATTCTTCTGCTGCCCGGACAACTAAATATTGTAGTCAAAGGAGAAACCCGACACGATGAAAAGACGTATTCTCTCTCTTGTACTGGCAGTGCTCATGACTGCTGCACTCTGCGGCTGCGGAGGCGGTAAGGCAAAAGGCGCCAAGGACGAACTGGTCGTTGGGATCTCCGCAGATTTGGACACGAGTCTTGACCCGCACGTCTCTTCGTCATCGGCAGGAACCAGAGAGGTCCTCTTTAACATCTTTGAAGGGCTTGTCAAGCCCGACACTGACGGAAATCTCATCCCCGCCATTGCCGAAGACTGCTCCGTAAACGAGACGGCAGACGCCTACACCTACACGCTGCGTGAGGGCGTCCGCTTCCACAACGGGGAGACGGTAAAGGTCGGGGATATTGTTTATTCTCTGTCCAGAGCTGCGGGTCTCGAAACCGGCGAACCGCTGGTCTCCGATGTCTCCGGCATTGCCGCTGTGGAGGCGCTGGATGAAAAGACCGTGAAGGTCACGCTCAAGGCGCCGGACACGGAGTTTAACTCCCACATGACCGTCGCCATCATCCCCGAGGGCTCCGACCCCGCCGCCAACGTGGTGGGCACCGGTCCCTTCCGCTTTGTCTCCCGTGTGCCCCAGGATTCCATCACGCTTGAGAAGTTCAATGATTACTGGGGCGAGGGAGCCCATGTGGGCAAGGTCACCCTCAAGGTCATCCCCGATCCCCAGACCATGGTCATGAGTCTGCGTTCCGGCGCCGTAGACATGGCCGAGCGTCTGACCACCAGCCAGATCGACTCCCTGCAGGATCTGACCGTGCTGGAGGGCAGCAGCAACGTGGTGCAGGCCCTCTATCTCAACAACGATTTCGAACCCTTCCGTGACAAACGCGTGCGCCAGGCGCTCTGCTACGCCATCGGCAAGCAGGACGTCATCGACCTGTCCGCCAACGGCCACGGCACCCCCGTGGGCAGCAGCATGTTCCCCGCCTTCGGCAAGTACTTTATGCCGGAGCTGACGGACTACTATCAGCCCGACGCCGAGAAGGCCAAGGCTCTGCTGAAGGAGGCCGGGCAGGAGAAGCTGAGCTTCACCATCACGGTGGCCTCCAACATGCCCGCCCATGTGGACGCGGCCCAGGTCATTGTGGAGCTGCTGCGCAACGTGGGCGTGGACGCCAGGATCAACCAGGTCGAATGGGCCACCTGGTATAAGGAGGTCTACTCCGGCCGGGAGTATGAGGCCACCATCGTGGGTCTCGACGCCCACGGGCTTGCCGCCTCCGACATGCTGGCCCGCTTCCAGTCCGACCACAGCAAGAACTTTGTAAACTTCAATTCCCCCGAATATGACGAGACCTACCGCAAGGCCATCGCCACCGCGGATGAAAACGAGCAGACCGCCCTCTTCAAGCAGTGCGAGCGCATCCTCACCGAGCAGGCAGCCAGCGTCTATCTCCAGGACGTGGCCTCCTTCGTGGTGCTGCAGAAGAACGTCAGCGGCTACCGCTTCTACCCCCTGTATGTGATGGATCTGGCCACCATCGAGAAAAACTGACATAGACAGATCGGATTTTTGCCATGCGTTACATCCTCAAAAAAACCGGCGTGCTGGTGGTGACGCTGCTGCTGGTGTCGCTGCTGGCCTTCCTGGCCTTTCAGGTCATCCCGGCAGACCCCGTCACCATGCTGCTCGGCACCGACTATACGCCCGAGCGCGCCGAGACCCTGCGCGAGGCCCTGGGGCTGAATCGAAACGTCCTTGTGCGCTACTGGGAGTGGCTGTCCGGCTTTGTCCGGGGCCGGATGGGCACCAGCTACAGCTACGCCATGGACGTGCGCGAGGTGCTGCGCGGCAAAATCGCCGTCACCGCTGCCCTGTCGCTGCTGAGCTGGGTGCTGGTCACCGCGGTGAGCGTGCCGCTCGGCATTGCCCTGGCGCGTTACCAGAACAAGCCCTTCGGCAGGTTCGGCGTGTCCCTCAACCAGATCTTCATGTCCATCCCCTCCTTCTTCCTGGGGATTCTGTTCACCTGGCTTTTCGGCCTCGTGCTGCGGCTCTTTGTCCCGGGCAGCTTCGTGCCCTTTTCCCAGAGCTTCTGGGGCTGCATCGGGTATCTGTTTTTCCCTGCCCTTGCCATCTCCATCCCAAAGATCGCCAAGGTGACCAAGCTCCTGCGCTCGGCCATTTTGAGCGAGATGAAGCAGGACTATGTGCTCACCGCCTACAGTCACGGCAACTCCCGCTGGATGGTCATCCGCGGCCATGTGCTGCGCAACGCCCTGCTGCCGGTGGTCACCTACCTTGCCATGTCCCTGGCGGACATTGTGGCAAGCTCCATCATCGTCGAGCAGGTCTTTGTGGTGCCCGGTCTCGGCAGGCTGCTGGTGGCCAGCATCTCCGGGCGCGACTTTCCCGTGGCGCTCTGCATCGTGGTGATCATCGCCTTTGTGGTGGTCGTAATGAACTACCTGGCCGATATGGTCACCCAGCTCATCGACCCCCGGGTCCGGCTCAGCTGAGGGGGTGGAGCCATGATCAACACCAAAGATAAGAACTTTCGCGTCGGCGCTGTCATCACAGGCTTTATGCTGCTGATGATCCTGCTCGGCCTCATCTGGACCCCCTACGACCCCAACGCCATGAACGGCGCCGAGAAGATGGCCGCCCCCACCCTGCGGCATCTGCTGGGCACCGACAACTTCGGGCGGGACATCTTCTCCCGTGTGCTCCAGGGCACCGGCGCCACCTTCCTCATCGCGCTCGGCTCGGTCGCCATCGGGCTGACCGCGGGCCTTGTGGTCGGCGGGCTCACCGGCTGGTACGGCGGCTGGGTGGACGAACTGCTGATGCGTCTCAACGACAGCATCACCGCCTTTCCCAGTCTCCTGCTCGCGCTGGTTCTGATTGCCGTGTTTGACACCGGCAAATACAACATCATTCTGGCCCTGGGCGTCCTGTTCATCCCCACCTTTGCGCGCATCGTGCGCATGGAGGTGGCCCGGCAGAAGGCCCTGGACTATGTGAAAAACGCAAAGCTCATGGGTGTCAAGAGCATGCGCATCCTCTTTGTACACATCATGCCGAACACGCTGCCGGTGTTGCTGAGCACCATTGCAATCAGCTTCAACAACGCGGTCCTCGCGGAGGCCTCCATGAGCTATCTGGGCCTTGGCGTGCAGCCGCCGGACCCGAGTCTCGGCCGCATGCTCAACGAGGCCCAGGCCTATCTGCTGCGGGCCCCGTGGTACGCGGTGTCCGCGGGTCTTGCCATCATCCTGCTGGTGCTGGGCTTCGGCCTTCTGAGCGAGGGACTGGGAGGTGACGCGAATGCTTGAGATACGCGATCTGCACGTCACCTTCAAATCCACCGGCAAGGAGGCCGTCAAGGGCATCGACCTCTCCATCGCCCACGGCGAGCGCCTGGGTCTGGTGGGCGAATCCGGCTCCGGCAAGACCGTCACCGCCATGGCTCTCACCGGGCTCATCGAGCGCAGCGCGGTCGTGATGCAGGGTCAGGTCCTCTTTGAAGGCCGGGATCTTGTGCGCTGCTCCAGGCGCGAGCTGCGCACCATCCACGGCAAGGACATCGGCGTGGTGTTCCAGGAGCCGCTGCGCTCCTTAAATCCCCTCATGCGGGTCGGCCCGCAGATCGAGGAATCCCTCAAAATCCACACGGACAAGACCGCGGAGGAGCGCAGGCGCCTTGCGCTGGAGGTCATGGAGCAGGTGGGTCTGCCCGACCCGGAGACCACCTACCGCAAGTACCCCCACCAGCTCTCCGGCGGACAGCGTCAGCGGGCCATCATCGCCTCGGCCATGGTCATCCATCCGAAGCTGCTGGTCTGTGACGAGCCCACCACCGCCCTGGACGTAACCGTGCAGAAACAGATCCTGGAGCTGCTGCGCGAGCTCAGTGAAGAGTACAACGTGGGCATCCTCCTCATCAGCCACGACATGACCGTGGTACGCCGCCTGTGCGAGGACGTGGCCGTCATGCACAAGGGCCGGATCGTCGAGCGCGGGCTCACCGAGGAGATCTTCCGCAATCCCCAGGACGAATACACCAGGCAGCTCATCGCCGCCATCCCAACGAGGAAACGCCATGGAACCACTTGAACATGTGCTGGAGGTGGAAAACCTCTCCGTTACCTATCAGGACTCGACGCTCTTTGGCAAGCGCACCACCTTCCAGGCGCTCACGGACGTGAGCTTCGTGGTCAAGCACGGAGAGATCCTCGGCCTGGTGGGCGAATCCGGCTGCGGCAAGTCCACCCTCTCCAAGGCCATTCTCGGCATGCTGGACACGGCGAAAATCACCGGCGAGATCCGGCACTTTACCAAGCGGCCCCAGATGGTCTTCCAGGACCCGTTCAGCTCCCTCAACCCTGCCAAAACCGTCGGCTGGATCGTGGAGGAGCCGCTGCGGGCCTACGGCAAATACGATGCGCCGGAGCGCCGGCGCCGAGTTGTCGATATGCTCAAGCGCGTGGGACTGAGCGAGAGCTACTTAACCCGCAAGCCCAGCCAGCTCTCCGGCGGGCAGCGCCAGCGCGTCTCCATCGCCACCGCCCTGATTCAGCGGCCCCGTTTTCTGCTGGCGGATGAACCGGTCTCCGCCCTCGACGTCACCATCCAGGCGCAGATCCTCGATCTGCTCTGGGACCTGCGGCGCGATCTGGATCTGAGCTATCTCTTCATCAGCCACGACCTCAACGTCATCTACTCCATCTGCGACCGCGTCATGGTCATGGAGAAAGGCCGCATCATCGAGCAGGGTCCCGTGGAGGAAGTCTACAACCACCCGCAGCAGGAGTATACAAAAAAGCTCTTAAACGCTGTTCGATAAGTCAAACGCCGCCCCGGCCGGGGCGGCGTTTTTCATGGATTCAATTCTCCGATCAGGCGGAAGCGGTTCTTGCGGTAGTCCAGGATCCCGTCCCGCTTCATCTTCCCAAGCTCCTTGGAGAGGGCCGTGCGTTCCACATTGAGATAGTCCGCCAGCTGCTGGCGGTCAAAGGGGATGGAAAACTCCGTGCTCCCCTGCTGCACCGACTGGGCGTAGAGGTAGGACATGAGCCGGCCCCGGATGGACTTGGGCGCGGTGTGAAAGCTCCGGGCCGAGAGGCGCAGGTTTTTCTCCGCCGAGATGCCGAGAAGGTTTGTCAGCACCCGCCTCTGCCAGGACTCCTCCCCCGCGATGCGCGCAAGCCCTCCGAGGTGCAGAAAGAGGATCCGGCTCGCTTCGTTTGCCCGCACATCCACCAGCAGGGTCTCGGCCGGCAGCATGGCGTAGGTCTCGGCAAAAAGCTCCCCCGGCCCCACATGGCTGAGAATGCTGCGGTTTCCCCAGAGATCACAGCTCTCGATGGTGACGCCGCCCGCGAGCACCAGGCCCATTTTCTCCGTGGGCTGCCCGGCGGAGAGCACCGCCTCACCCCGACTGTAGCGCCGCTCCTCCACCCCCAGGCTTTTCAGCGCCTGTTCCATCTCCTTTGCGTCCAATCCCCGGAACAGCGCGCAGCGCTCCACAACAGCTTCCATACCAGTCCCTCCGAAAAAAGATTGAAATGTGGCTATAACCACATACTTCTCTCCCGCATTGTACTATACTTTCAGCAGAAAAAGCAAGGAGGCGTTGTTATATGCTCAGAAAAATCATTCACATAGACGAGGACAAATGCAACGGCTGCGGGCTCTGCGCCAAGGCCTGTCACGAGGGCGCCATCGACATCGTCGACGGCAAAGCCAAACTCACCCGTGAGCACTTCTGCGATGGCTTTGGCGACTGTCTGCCGAACTGTCCCACCGGCGCCATCACCTTTGAGGAGCGTGAGGCCCCGGCCTACGACGAGATGGCCGTCAAACGCGCCCAGGCGGAAAAGCTGCTGCAGGGCATGAAGCGCGGCACGCCCCCCGCCGGCGGCTGCCCCGGCTCCATGGCCATGGCCCTCAAGCGCGAGCAGGCCACGGAGGAAGCTCCCGTGTCAGTCGGAAAACCCGTCTCCCGCCTGCGCCAGTGGCCCGTGCAGATCAAGCTGCTGCCCACGAAGGCCCCCTTCTACGACGGGGCCAAACTCCTGATCGCCGCCGACTGCACCGCCTACGCCTACGCCAATATCCACGAGGAGTTCATGCGCGGCAAGGTCACGCTGGTCGGCTGCCCGAAGCTGGACGATGTGGACTACAGCGAAAAGCTGACCGAGATCATCCGCGACAACGACATCAAAGGTGTCACCATCCTGCGCATGGATGTGCCCTGCTGCGGCGGGCTCCAGCGCGCGGCTGAAAAGGCCCTGCAGGAAAGCGGCAAGTTCATTCCCTGGCAGGTGGTTACCGTCACCAGGGACGGCCGGATTCTGGACTGAAAGATACGCAAATGCCTCCACCGTTTGGTGGAGGCGTTTTGCTCCCTTTCCTACCATGGGGGCTTGTAAGTTTTCAGAAAACAGCTATAATAAGAGATACATTTCCCCTGAACAGTTGGGAGGAATCCACCATGATCGACCGCTTTGGCCGTGAAATCACCTATCTGCGCATCTCGGTGACCGAGTTGTGCAATCTGCGCTGCCGCTACTGCATGCCCGAGGACGGGGTCTGCAAAAAGAGTCACGAGGAAATGCTGACCGAGGACGAGATCATCATGGCCGTTGAGGCCGCATCGTCCCTCGGCATCCGCAAGCTGCGCATCACTGGCGGCGAGCCGCTGGTCAAAAAGAATATCGTCTCCATCTGCCGGCGGGCCGCGGCAGTGCCCGGGATCAAGGAGGTCTGCATCACCACCAACGGCACCCTGCTGCCGGAGCTTGCCAGGCCCCTGCGTGAGGCGGGCGTCAGCCGTGTGAACATCAGTCTCGACACCCTGGACCCGAAGAAGTTTCACTATATCAGCCGGGTCGGTGAGCTCGACCAGGCGGTGGCCGGCATCCGTGCCGCGCTGGACGCGGGCTTTGAGAAGGTCAAGCTCAACACCGTGCTGATCGGCGGCTTTAACGACGACGAGATCCCCGTGCTCGCAGAGCTCACGCGCCGCTATCCGCTGGATCTGCGCTTTATTGAGCTCATGCCCATGTACGACAGCGGGGACTTCGGCCCCGAGGCCTTCATCCCCTACACCGTGGTGCTCGACCGCCTGCCCGGGCTGGAACCCATGGCGACCGACGGGGGCGTTGCCAGACTCTACCGCCTGCCCCTGGCCCAGGGCAACATCGGCCTTATCAGCCCCGTCTCCGCCCATTTCTGCGGCACCTGCAACCGCCTGCGTCTGACGGCGGACGGCAAGATCAAGCCCTGCCTCCACTCGGGGGACGAGTTCTCCATCAAGGGGCTTGACTATGACGGCATGGTGGAGGAGCTGCGCCTTGCCATCGAGAACAAGCCCTCCTGGCACGGGGCGCTCGACGCCCACAACCGCAGCCGGGCCGGGCGCAACATGAACCAGATCGGAGGCTGAGCCATGGCGGACTTTACACACTTCAACGACGAGGGCCGGGCCAAAATGGTGGACGTGGGCGAAAAGCCCGTCACCGTCCGCACCGCGGTGGCAGCCGCTCGGGTACTGGTCAACGAGGAGACCTTCCGCCTCATTAAGACCGGCGGCATAAAAAAGGGCGATGTTCTGACCGTAGCTCAGGTGGCCGGGGTCATGGGCGCCAAGCGGACGCCCGATCTCATCCCCATGTGCCACCCCATTCTGATCGACGGGATCAACCTCTCCCTGCATCTGGACGAGGCGCGGCGCTCGGTGGAGATTGAAGCCACGGTCTCCTGCGCCGGGCGCACCGGCGTGGAGATGGAAGCACTGACCGCCGCCTCCACCGCCGCCCTCACGGTCTACGACATGTGCAAGGCGGTGCAGAAGGACATGGTCATCACCGATCTGCGCCTGCTCCGGAAGTCCGGCGGCGTACACGGCGATTACGAAAGGAGCGAGTGAGATGAAGTATACAGCGGCTGTCATCACCGTCAGCGACAAGGGCTACCGCGGCGAGCGGGTGGACACCAGCGGTCCGGCCATCTGCGCCATTGCGCGGGAGAACGGCTTTGACGTAGTACACACGGCCATCGTCCCCGATGAGAAGGACATGATCCAGGCGGAGCTGATTCGCTGCGCGGATGAACTGCACATCTCCCTGGTGCTCACCACCGGCGGTACCGGCTTCTCCCCCCGGGACATCACCCCCGAGGCGACCCTCGCAGTCGTCGAGCGCGAGACCCGCGGCATCCCCGAGGCCATGCGTGCCGAGAGCCTGCGCATCACGCCCCGCGGCTGTCTCTCCCGCAGCGCGGCGGGCATCCGGGGAAAGACCCTGATCGTCAATCTCCCCGGCAGCGAGAAGGCCGCAAAGGAGAACCTGCTGGGCGTCATCGGCGCGCTGGACCACGGACTGGATATGCTGGCCTCCAGCGGCTCGGCCGACTGCGCGGCAGCAGACCAGAAGCCGAAAAAGCAGCACGCCCCCTCGATGGACGCCTGGCTGAAGGAAGCCAAGCGCGACGCCTCCGCCGCGGGCTGCGGCATGTACCTCTTCCACAATGGAGTGGTGCGTCAGACCGCGCGGGCCAAGGTGCGCGAGGGCGCGGAGAACACCGCCGCCGTCGCCGGAATGAACTTCTCCTATGACGCGGAGAAGGTAGAAGCCGCGCGGCAGAGCGCACTCCGGATGCCCGGCATCGCCTATGCCAGAGTCTGGCTCAACAGCGGTGCGCTCAGTGTGGGCGATGACATCATGCTGGTCCTTGTGGGCGGCGACATTCGCCCCCATGTGATCGACGCGCTCCAGGCGCTGGTGGGAGAGATCAAGACCCACTGCGTCAAGGAGCAGGAAGTCTACGCCAAGTAAGGAAATGGCTGCCATGCCGGACAGGAAAGGGGTCGGCCCACTGTGACGCAAAAACAGATCGAATACTTCCAGAAGGTCTGCGAAAAAGGAAATATCTCCCTGGCCGCCGAGGATCTCTTTGTTTCCCGGTCTGTCATCTCCAGAGCAATTCTGGAGCTGGAGGAGGAATTTGAAGCGCAGCTCTTTTTCCGATCCCGAAATGGCGTGACCCTGACGGAGAGCGGACAAATCCTACAGCGTCTGTTTGACACCTTCACAGTCAGCTACGATACCGCCCGGGAGCGGATCCGCTGCCGTCTGGCGGAAAGCCGCGTCAAAACCCTGCGGCTCGGTATCACCCCCACCAACGCCTACTGCGTTTACGAAAACTACCTGCTGGAGTTTCAGAAGCTTCAGCCGGAGATCTGTCTCTTTGTGGAGGAACACGGAGCCTTTGAGGGCGGCAAGCTCCTGTTGGAGGGCAAGCTGGACGCCTTCTTTTCCCCGGCGAAGCCGGATCCCGCAGTTTTTGACTCGATGGAGCTCTACCAAAACCCCATCATGCTGGGAGTGGCCGAGGGCGACACCCGGATCGGCGCCAGAGCCAGCCTGGCCGACCTGGTGGATCTGCCTCTGGCGTATTACAATTTTCCCATGCCGCTGGAGCACATCCTGAAGGCGGGGATGGCCGCCCTGGGTGCCGAGCCAAAGGTGGTGCTAAAGACCAGCGACCGCATGCTCCTTCAAAACCTGACGAAGCGCCGCATCATTTACCCTATCCTTCCGCTGGACATGATGGCCACCTGGGACGGAGTGCGCCAGGTGGAGATCGACTTTTTCCAGCCCAGCCTGAACCGCTTAATCTGGAGCCGGGCCCTGAAGCCCTGCCCTTCGCTGGAGCTCTTTTTGACCTATATGCGAAAACAGCTTCTCTAAAACGACGGGTCCCCGGAGTCTTCACTCCGGGGACCCGTCGTTTATGGTCTTTTCCACGCGCAATCTACAACTCTCATCCCCGGCTTCGGAACAGAGCGCGGCGGGAAAACTCTGTGAAGGGGTTTACCCGCCGCTTTCCGTCCGAGTTTCGGGAAAAGTGAGAGAGGATCAGTGCAGCTTTCGCTCCACGTTTGGCTTGTTGATATCCTCCTGGAATTCCAGGTTGAGGGGCTGTCCGTTTTCCCGCTGCTGTCTGGCCAGTTTTGCCTTGTCGGTATAGAGACCATACTCGTGGGCGCGGCAGCACTCGGTATAAGAGGAGTCGGTATGGCTGTTGCGGGGCAGGGGGACGTCCTGCTCTCCAGCTAAGATATCCTGCACCCGTGCGATGTTCACGGCGTGGGCAGTGGAGCCCTCCCGAACAGCCACGGCGGCGGCCACACCGGCGGCCTGTCCGGTGCCCACACACTGAGGGATCAGATCGAGCCAGTCGATGGCAATGCCGTCGGCCGACAGATGGCGGCCCGGGCAGAGCAGATTCTCCACCTTCTGAGGCAAAATGGCCCGGTACGGGATCTCTACCGGCCCGCAGTCGTTGACCTGGCAAATGGTGGAGTGCCAGGCGATGACGTCCTCTTGCTCCTTGGCATACGCGAAATCATCTGTGGACATGATGTACTCCCCTTTCAGTCGTTTGCTGATCCGAGTACCCAACTGCGGGGCAATGTCGTAAAGGTAGGCGTTCCGGAAGGCCACCGGCACAGCTTCCTTCAGGTAGTCCAGCGTTTCCCGCATGGTCAGGCGGGTATTGATCTCGGTCTCGGTCTGATCCTTCACCACGGAGCAGTCACGGTTCATGTGCCAGTTGTTCATCCAGAAGACGTCGCTCCGGTTGGAGGCGATCGGCACACAGCGGAAGCCGGACACAGCTTGCAGCCCCGCCCGCAGCGCATTCATTTCGGCGGGGTGGGCCTGTTTCCACTCGTAGTAGGCGTCCCCATCCACACCGCCTATGCGCCATACCAGGGCCGTCGTATTTGCGCGGGTGACCCCGTCGGACATGGCCGCGTAGGGTGCCCCCGCCCGGGAGTAGAGGTCGCCGTCACCGGTGGCGTCGATGACCATCTTGGCCAGGATGGCCTTGCGCCCCTCTTTGCTCTCATACACCACACCTCTGACCATTCCGTCCTCCACAAGGGGTCCGCTGACCCAGCTGTGGCACATGACGGTGATGGCGTCACGGTGCTCCTGGAGCATTTTGTCCAGCTCGATTTTCAGCTGGTTGGGCTCAAAGTAAACCGAACGCACGAGGCAGTTGGGCTTCGCTCCGCCGTAGCCGCCCCGGCTGACGCAGTCCATCATGGCCTTCCAGGGGTGGAGCAGGGCCGGGTCGGTGGAACCGATCTTGCTGAGCGCCGGTGCGCGGACAGCATCGGGAATCGGAGCGAGGCGGGTAAACCACTCCTCTTGGAGTCCCCTGACAAAGCTTTTGTCATACCAGGACAGGTTGGGAACCATGATGACATAGCCGCCGGTGACGTCCCCGCCCATGTAACCGTACCGTTCCAGCAGGATGATGTTCTTGGCGCCCGCCCTGGCGGCGGCGATGGCTGCCGAGTGGCCGGCGGCGCCGCCGCCCACCACAAGGATATCGCACTCGGCCTCCACCGGCAGAGATCGGGCGGGCTCTAAATAGGTTTTCGACATGGTAGTTTCCTCCGATTTGACAGGAGCTTTGTCACTTCACGATATAGCCCGCCACGATGCAGATCAGGCTGGCCAGGACGATGTACAGCGCATTTGTGACAACGCCCTTGGTAAAAACAAATTTGGTGGTAACCTCCTCCCGACCCAAAAACAGCGGTGCGTAGGCGATGGCGCCGTTGGTCAGGAAGGCGCACATGGCCGAGAGGATGGTCGCCACGCCCAGGACGGTGGCGTTGCCGCCTCCCGCCTTCTGCATAGCACAGGCCAGCGGGATGCACACAGCGTTGATGGTAAAACTCACGGGCATGCCGTTGGTGAAGTTGGTGAAGATGGTGGAGATGGCCACGCAGAGAATGACCATGATCGGCCAGCTGGCGTTGCCCAGGATGGGAGACAGGAACTCGGCAATGGCGGCCTTGATGCCCAGATCATCGGAGGCGATGGCGCTGCCGCAAATGGTAAAGCATCCGGCCACAGCCACGATCCCCCACATGGTCTTGGACTGGAGGAGCTTGACGCCGTTGATGAAGGGCTTGCCCTCCGTATCCCGCATCATGCACAGCACGGCAAAGAGGAAGATCCATATCCAGGTAGAGCCGATCGTATTGTAGAGATTCAAAATGGCAGAGCCCTTGGGTAGGAACATGCTGACCAGGAGGAAAAAGATGCCGAAGATCATAAAGCCCAGCAGGATCTTCTGCCTGCCTGTCATGGTCAGCTCCTCTTTCTTCAGATTCATCTTTTCCGCATCAAAGTTTTTCAGCGCGGTCAGATCGGTCTTCCACACAAAGACCATACAGGCGATATACCCCAGGACGAAGAGGAGAACCACCAGCGTTGCCACGATCAGATAGGCGGCGCTGTTGAACACCAGACCGCTGGCCTCCATGATCCCGCTGATAATGGCGATGGAGGAGAGGTGAACGCCTTTGAAAGGCAGCACATAGGCGCCCATGGCGGCGATGTAGACGCCCAAGAGCAACTCCCGCTTCAGGTCGCTGTCCTTTTCCACACCGCACATCTCACAGATGGTGTCCAGGATGGGATAAAACAGGAGCAGCATGGTGGTGGGGCTGCTGACAAGGGCCGCGCCCACCAGCACGGTGAGAAACAGGGTGGTTACCAACCGGACGGGATGGCCCTGGAGAGACTTGATCATCAGCACCTTCCGGGCCAGGACGTTGACCGCGCCGGACTCGGTGACGGCCCCGGTCAGGGCCATGACCCAGATAATCTGCTGGATGGTCACGTTGCCGAACCAGGTGGCCAGCAGGGCGCTGGCTTTTGTATAGCCGCAGATAATCATGGCAAACAGGCCCATGATAGCAGGCCAGAAGGTCTCGCCGGTGAAGATAGTGACAACCAGCACGCCAAAGAAGATGCCCAGCATGCTGACGCCCTCGGGGGTGATGCCGGCGAAGGGCTGAACCAGCTTCCCGAAAAAGAACATCAGGAAAAGGCCAATGGCGGCGCATACGTAATACGAGGTTTTGCTCTTTGTTGCAGACATAGTATTTCCTCTCTTTCTCAAAGCTTGCCTGATTGGGGGGGGATTCCCCCTTCTTGCCTGAATATAGCGCATCAATTATGTGTTTGTAAAGCAGTTAAATTAGACATGCCGTGCTATTTTTGCTTCGGCTCGCTTTATAAAAGCGGCGGGGCCTGTTGGCCCCGCCGCTTTGCTTTTTCAATCAAATTCTGTTGTTGGCGTACATCTTCTCGTAGTACTTCAGGTACTCGCCGGAGACGATCTTGTCCATCCAGGCCCGATGCTGCAGATACCACTCGATGGTGCTGGCCATGCCGGTCTGGAAGGTGTACTTCGGACTCCAGCCGAGCGTGGTGGTGATCTTGGTGTTGTCGATGGCGTAGCGCCGGTCGTGGCCGGGACGGTCCTTGACGTGGACGATCAGATCCTCGCTCTTGTTGGTGTTTGCCAGAATGAGCTTGACGATCTCAATGTTGGCCCGCTCGTTGTTGCCGCCGATGTTGTAGACCTCGCCCAGCTTGCCCTTCTCCAGGACGGTGGCGATGGCGGCACAGTGGTCCTCCACATACAGCCAGTCGCGGATCTGCATCCCGTCGCCGTAGACGGGCAGGCTCTTTTCCGCAAGGCAGTTGTTGATCATCAGAGGGATCAGCTTCTCGGGGAACTGATAGGGGCCGTAGTTGTTGGAGCAGCGGGTGATGTTCACCGGCATGCCGTAGGTCTTCTCATAGGCCCGCACCACCAGATCCGCCGAGGCCTTGGAGGCGGAATAGGGGCTGTTGGGAGCTAGCGGCGTCGTCTCGGTGAACATGCCCGTGGGGCCCAGGGCGCCGTAGACCTCGTCCGTGGAGACCTGGAGGTACTTCACGCCCTCTTTGAACTCCCGGGAGTATTTGTCGTTTGCATCCAGCTTCCAGTGGTTCTTGGCCGCGTCCAGAAGGGTCTGGGTGCCGAGGATGTTGGTGGTGAGGAAAATATCGGGGTTGGTGATGCTGCGGTCCACATGGCTCTCGGCGGCAAAGTTCACCACGGTGTCGAAGTCGTATTGATCAAAGAGCTCACCCACCAGCTCCCGGTCGTGAATATCGCCCTTGGCAAAGGTGTAGCGCTTGTCCTCGCTGATGTCCGCCAGGTTGTCCAGGTTGCCCGCGTAAGTCAGCAGATCGAGGTTTACCACCCGGATATCGCCGTAGTTTTCCAGCAGATAGTGGATAAAGTTGGAGCCGATAAAACCGGCGCCGCCGGTGACCAGAATATTTTTCATCATGTTTTGTTCCTTCTGTTAATTTCCATGTACAAGTGACAGCAAGTATTGGCCATAGTCGGTCATCTTCAGCTCAGTGCCGAGCTGCTCCAGCTCCGCGTCGCTGATCCAGCCCCTGCGCCAGGCGATCTCCTCGATGCAGGAGATGTAGAAGCCCTGGCGGTTCTGCACCGTGGCGACAAACTGTGCCGCCTGGAGCATACCCTCGGGCGTACCGGTATCGAGCCAGGCCATGCCGCGGCCCATGGGGTTGACCAGCAGCTCGCCCCGGCGGAGGTACTCGTTGTTGACCGCCGTGATTTCGAGCTCGCCGCGCGCGGAGGGCGTGACGTTCTTTGCAATTTCCACCACACTGTTGCCGTAGAAGTACAGCCCCGGCACAGCGTAGTTGCTCTTGGGCTTCTGGGGTTTTTCCTCGATGGAGACGGCGCGCATATTCTTGTCAAACTCCACCACGCCGAAGGCGCGTGGGTTCTTCACCTGGATGCCGAAGATCATGCCGCCCTCGGTCACTTTCGCACCCTGGCGCAGATAGTCGGAAAGGGCCTGGCCGTAGAAGATGTTGTCTCCCAGAATCAGGCAAACCGAGTCCTGACCGATAAAGTCCTCCCCCAGGATGAAGGCCTCGGCCAGACCTCTCGGCGCCTCCTGCACCTTGTACTCCAGGTGCATGCCGATACGCGCGCCGTCTCCCAGCAGCTCCCGGTAGACCGGGGTATCCTCCGGGGTGGAGATAATCAGCACTTCGCGGATCCCCGCCAGCATCAGCACCGACAGAGGGTAATAGATCATGGGCTTATCGTAAATGGGAAGCAGCTGCTTGGATACTGCCCTGGTCATAGGGTAGAGGCGCGTGCCCTTGCCGCCGGCAAGAATGATTCCTTTCACGGTTAACTCCCCTCTTCTTTCAAAATACGTTTTATTGTACCATCAACTGCGGTACTCTGTCAATGAAATCGACCGTTATAAAGCCTCCGGCGTTTTCGTGCCGGAGGCTTTGTTTACAGCTTGACCGGAACCCCGGTCTCGCGGAGCTTTGCCCGGATCTGGCCCACGTCCCCATGAAAGATGGCGCCGGACATGCCGCTGTTGAGTGCGCCCTCGATGTTGTAGTTGGAGTCGTCGATGAAGAAGCACTCCTCCGGCTTGAGGGCAAAGGTCTCCAGAAACAGCTGGAAGATCTCAGGCTGGGGTTTGATGAGCTTGACGTCCGCGGAGATGAATGTACCGTCAAAGTATCGGCTCGCCCGTACGCGGGGCCAGTACTCGTGCTGGCGGAGACTGGCGTTGGAGAGCAGATAGATTCTGTATCCCAGCTCCTTGAGCTCCCGCACCAGCTCAAAGCTGCCCTCGATCTCCAGGATCGGCAGATCCCAGCGGCAGACCAAATCCTCCACTGCCGCGTGCAGGCGCGCCGGGAGGCGGCGGCACATAAGGGGCACCGCCTCCTCGTCCGTGAGACTGCCCCGGTCCATCTGCGCCCACTCCAGCGATTTGAAGACCTCCCGCTTGAAGAGGGGCCGGTCCTCCTCCGCCGCCCCGATCCGCTCCAGAAACAGATCGGGGTCGAAGCTGACCAGGACGTTGCCCATGTCAAAGACGATGTTTCGGATCATGGATCCTACAGCGCTCAGAAGCTCAGGCTGCCCAGGGACATGCACTTGCCGCCCTTGCGGTCGAAGAGCATGACCTTGTCGCCGCTGATGTTGAAGCGGACCTTCTCGCCGATCGTAAAGAGGGTGCTGCCGAAGACCACGCCGGTGAGCAGAAACTCACCCACGCGGATTTTGATGGTAGATTCCATGCCGGTGGGCATGGCACCGTAGATCTCACCCTCGATGGCGCCGTCGGGCGCGATCTCGATAAACTCAGGCCGGATGCCCAGCACAAAGTCCTCGTTGGTCAGCACCGGCTCCTCCTGCAGGGCGTCGTCCTCGTCGTTGACCTTGGAGATGTGGTACTTGAAGGTCTCGTCCTTGTTGCCCTTTTCCACATAGCCCTTCTGCTTGGCGGCTTCCTTCAGGGCCTCCGCCTCCGCGGCCGCGGCCGCGTCGCGCCCGGCAAACCACTTGTCGACGCTCAGTCCCTCCACGCTCTTGAAGCAGCCCTTCAGATCGCCCAGCATAGTCAGCGCCACGCTGCCGTCCGCCTCCTGGCGGCCCTTTGCCTCCACAAAGTTGATGGAGGGGTTGCCCACGAAGTCCGCGGCAAAGAGGTTGTTGGGTCTGGCGTAGACCTTGAGCGGGGCCTCATACTGCTGCAGAACGCCGTTGTTGAGCAGACAGATCTCGGTGGCCAGGGTCATGGCCTCCATCTGGTCGTGGGTGACGTAGACAAAGGTGGAGCCGGTCTCCACATGCAGACGCTGCAGCTCGTAGCGCATCTCCAGGCGGAGCTTGGCATCGAGGTTGGACAACGGCTCGTCCATGAACAGCACGGTGGGCTCGGGAGCCAGGGTGCGGGCGATGGCCACGCGCTGCTGCTGGCCGCCGGAGAGCTCCGCCGGGTAGCGATCCATGAACATGCTGATCTTGACGATGCGGCTGACGCGGCGGACGGAGAGGTCGATCTCCTCCTTGGTGAGCTTGCGCACCTCCTCGACCACCTTGCCGTCCTTGACGAACTCAAACTTCTCGTTGAGCCCCTGGGCGGCGACGGCGTCTGCAGCCTTCTTGGCCAAGGCGGCCGCCTCGCCGGAGACGTCCCTGCCCTCCTCCACGTGGTAGGCGAAGAGCTTTTTGGCCGTGTACTGGGAGATGGTGTACTCGTCGATGAGCTTGATGATGGCCTTCTTCTCGTCGAGCTTGCCCTTCTTGTCGCGGCACTCCTCGATGACGCGCTTGACATCGGCGGGATTCTGGAGGATCTCCGCCATGCGCGCGTTGTTCCTGGCCTCAAAGTCCACCTTGGGCATGGACTCCTTGATGTTGGAGAGGCCGAAGGCGATGTTTTCATACACCGTCATGTTGGGCCACAGGGCGTAGTTCTGGAACAGGAAGCCCACCTTGCGCTTGTTGGCGGGGATGTTGATGCCCAGCGCGCTGTCATAGACCACACGGTCGCCGATGGTGATGCGGCCGCTGGTCGGGGTTTCCAGACCCGCGATCATGCGCAGGGTCGTGGTCTTGCCGCAGCCGGAGGGGCCCAGCAAGGTGACAAAGGCGTTGTCGTTGATCACAAGGTTGAGATCGTCGACCGCATAAAAGTTTTTCCACCGTTTGGTGATATGCTCCAATTTGATTTCCGGCATGTTCTTATCCTCCTATTCCCTTGTCGAGGCTGGCACCCGTGACTTTGTTGACGATGGTATTAAAGACCAGAATCGTGATGATCAGCAGCAGGTTGATGCCGCTGGAGAAAGCGTACAGACCCATCTCGTCGAAGTAGTCCAGCATGGTGGAGAGGATCTTGCTCTGGCCGCACAGCAGCATGAACAGGCTCAGCTCGCGCAGGCAGGTCATGAACGGCAGCAGGTAGCCGCTGATGATGGACGATTTCTGAATGGGGATGATGATGCGGGTCATGCGCTTGATCCACGGCACATCCTGGATGATCGCCGCCTCCTCGATCTCACCTGACAGCTGCAGCATGGAGTTGAGGGACGATCGGCTGGCAAACGGGATGTATTTGATGGTGCCGGCCACGATCAGGCCCGTATAGGTGTTGTACAGCTTGATGGTCTCGCTGGAGAAGAGCACGAACAAAGCCGCGCCCACGGCGATGGAGGGCATGAGGTAGGGCAGGAAGGCCACGGAGTTGACGTAGTTTGCCCACTTGCTGCGGCGCTGCTTGGCAACCGCGTAGCCCACAAGCGTGCCGATGGTGCCGGCCACCAGCGCGCAGCACACGCTGACCCACAGCGTGCCGCCGAAGGCCTTCCAGATCTCCGCGTTGTAGAGGATGCCCTTCTGGCCGTACATGCCCTGCTCAGTGACGTTCTCGCTGGTGAGCCACCACTTGGTTGTCAGGTTCGATACGTTGCCGGTGTAGAGGAATGAGTAGTCGCCGGGGTTCGGGAGGAAGGTCTCAAAGGCGAAGGAGATGATTGGGAAGATGCTGGTAAAGAAGGTCAGGATCACGAGGATCACGGCGATGATGTACTTCCCCGCGCCGAGGTTGATCTTCGAGATCTGGCCCGACTTGCCCGTGACCGTGGTGTAGCTCTTGCGGCTGGTCAGCGAGAGCTGGTTTAAGAGCATGATCGCAATGCCGAAGACCATCATGATGATGGCCAGGA
>ONPY01000068.1 GCA_900319835.1 uncultured Eubacteriales bacterium
GTAGGCATGATGGAGATGGTTCTGGACGTTGACGACATCGTCAGCGAAATGAGCGCCATCCGTTCGGACTACTGCAAGTACCTGGGCTGATCAAGCCAAGCAACACGATCCGGGGCGGCGGCGTTGCCGCCGCCCCCATTTCTATTTTTTGAGCTTTCCTTAACGCGCGCTCCAGCGCGGAAATACTATATGAGAGGTAATGACGACTTATGAAGAGTGTTATCAAAGGCGCTGGCTACATTCTCTGCCATGTCCCCGATATGGTTCTGCATAACGGCACCACCCAGACCACTGAGATGGTTGTCAATCCCGACAGCGAATACCTCAAGGAACTGCCCAACCACCTGCGCAGTTGGGAAGACGTTCTGGCTTACTGGCCCAACCAGGTCTACATCGGCAACAAGACCCCGGCTGAGCTGACCGCCATTCCCCAGCCCTTCTACCAGACCCCCTGCGACGTGACCGAGCGTTACGGTCACTTCGGCCAGATGATGCCCCAGCAGGAGTTCCTGCTCCTGATGCAGGCGAGCGACGTGTTCGACCTGGTGTGGCTGGACAAGAACTTTGTCGCCGCCCACAAGGCAGAGCTGGCCGCCAACCCCATGATTGACGAGAGCATCATGGCCCGCATCAAGGAGGGCATTGAGCTCAGTGAGATCGAGCGCCTGGTCAAGGAGGAGCACTCCGAGGGCCTGTATCACAACGGCGTTCTGGTCGGCTGCGTCAAGCGCGCCCACGATATCGACGTGAACCTCTCCGCTCACGTCATGCACGAAAACATCGTCTCCAAGGCTTCCTCCGTCCTGGCCCTGCTCTCCGGTGTGCACAACGCGGGTCTGGAGAAGGCCGACGTCGAATATGTCATCGACTGCTGCGAGGAGTCCTGCGGCGATATGAACCAGCGCGGCGGCTGCAACTTTGCCAAGGCCGCGGCTGAAATCGCGGGTCTCGTCTCCGCATCCGGCTCCGACAGCCGCGGCTTCTGCGCCGGTCCTGCCCACGCCCTGGTCGAGGCTGCCGCTCTGGTCGAGTCCGGCGCCTACAAGACCGTTGCCGTCACCGCCGGAGGCTGCACCGCAAAGCTCGGCATGAACGGCAAGGACCACGTCAAGAAGGGCATGCCCGCCTTTGAGGATATGCTGGGCGGCTTCTGCGTCATCATCGGCCAGAACGACGGCGTCAGCCCTGAGATCAACCTCGAGATCCTGGGCCGCCACACCGTCGGCACCGGCTCCGCTCCCCAGAATGTCATCAGCTCCCTCGTCACCGATCCTCTGGACCGCAACGGCCTGAAGGTCACCGACGTGGACAAGTTCTCCCCCGAGATGCAGAACCCCGACATCACCAAGCCCGCGGGCGCAGGCGACGTGCCCCAGGCCAACTACAAGATGATCGCGGCTCTGGCTGTCAAGCGCGGCGACATCCCCAAGGCCGATATGCCCGCCTTTATCAAGGATCACGGTCTCACCGGCTGGGCTCCCACCCAGGGCCATATCCCCTCCGGCGTGCCTTATATCGGCTTTGCCCGCGAGGATATTATGGCCGGCAACATCAAGCGCGTCATGATCATCGGCAAGGGCTCCCTGTTCCTCGGCCGTATGACCAACCTGTTTGACGGCATTTCTTTTGTCATTCAGGCCAACTCCAGCGCCGCAGCCGCTCCCGCCGAAGCCGGCGTCAGCGAAGACGAAGTCAAGAGCATGATCGCCAAGGCGATGAAGGAGTTTGCAGCGACGCTTCTGGCCCAGGCCGAGTAAGGAGGTGCCGGAATGAGTAATCTTCAGAAAACCATCGCCGAGGCTTTCCTGGAAATGGCACAGGGGCTGGAGAGCGGCTCCTTCGGCAAGAAGCCGAAGATCGCCCTGACCGGCATGGGCAGCGAGCACGGCGAGGAAAACGCCATGAAGGCCGCTTTGATGGCGGCTGCCCGCGGCGTTGACGTCTACTACATCGGCACCCTGGAAGCCGAGGGCGTGACCACCGTTCACGTGGAGAACGAGGACGAGGGCCACAAGAAGATGGATGAGCTGGTGGAGTCCGGCGCGGTTGACGGCGCCGTCACCATGCACTATCCGTTCCCCATCGGCGTGTCCACCGTCGGCCGTGTCATCACCCCCGCCAAGGGCAAGGAGATGTTCGTGGCCAACACCACCGGCACCTCCAGCGGCGACCGCATCGAGGGTATGATCAAGAACGCGGTTTACGGCATCATCACCGCCAAGGCCAGCGGCGTGAAGAACCCCACCGTGGGCATCCTGAACGTCGACGGCGCCCGCCAATGCGAGATCGCCCTCAACCAGCTCAAGGACGGCGGCTACGACTTTACGTGGGCCAATTCCGCCAGAGCTGACGGCGGCGCGGTCATGCGCGGCAACGACGTGCTGCAGGGCACCCCGGACGTCATGGTCATGGATTCCCTGACCGGCAACGTGCTCATCAAGATGCTCTCCGCCTATACCACCGGCGGCAGCTTCGAGGCCACCGGCTACGGCTACGGCCCCGGCATCGGCATGGATTACAACAAGCTGATCCTCATCATCTCCCGCGCTTCCGGCGCACCTCTGATCGCAAACGCCCTGGAGTTTGCGGCCCAGCTCGTGCGCGGCAAGGTCTTCGAGGTGGCGAAGGAGGAGTTTGCCAAGGCCGAAAAGGCGGGCTTCAGCAAGATCCTGGAGGCCCGCAAGGCTTCCGCCAAGTCCGCCGCTCCCGCCGAGGAGGTCAAGGCACCCCCCGCAGAGCCGTGCCCCGCTGCCATTCTGGGCGTCGAGGTCATGGATCTGGAGGACGCAGTCAAGGTCCTGTGGAAGGCCGGCATCTACGCCGAGTCCGGCATGGGCTGCACCGGCCCCGTCGTTCTTATGAGTGACGCCAACCACGACAAGGCAGTCGAACTGCTCAAGGCGGCAGGCTACATCGGCTGATCCGACAACAACAAACAGCGAGCGGTCCGGCTTTCCTCCGGACCGCTCAAGCTGTTAACAGCTTGAGCAACAAGAATGGAAGCTTCCGCAGAAGCTCCCATTTTTGTACCAATTGGGCGTGAAGAGGGGCTCCCCGCCCCCTTCACAATCCCCCTTACCTGTCTGCCAGTGTCTGAGTAAGCGGGGCCTTCTGCAAAAACAGTACGATATTTCTTAGTTGCTTTGAAAAACCAGGAGGATTGCGGCATGAGATCGGTTTACCTGGATAACGGCGCAAGCGCCTTCCCCAAGGCTCCCGGTGTGGCCGAGGCCATGGCGGACTACCTGCTCCACAACGGGGCCAACGTCAACCGCGGCACCTACCGCTCGGCCAGCTCCGCCGCCATGACGGTGCTGGAGACGCGCACGCAGCTCAAAGAACTGTTCCATTTCCCGGGAAAAGAGACCGAGGTGCTCTTTACCCCGGGCCAGACCTACGGGCTCAATCAGATCCTGCGCGGCTTCCTGAAACCCGGGGACCATGTGATCGTCAGCAGCATGGAGCACAACGCCGTCATGCGGCCGATCATGGACCTGAAAAAGCAGGGGGTGACGTTTTCCCGCATCCCAGCGGACACGGCGGGGCGCACCCGGGCGGCGGATCTGCTGCCGCTCATCCGGGAGAACACCAGGCTTGTGATGGTCTCCCACGCCTCAAACGTCAGCGGCACGCTCTTCCCCCTGGAGGAGACGGCGGCGCTGTGTTATGAGCGGGGCATCCCCCTCGCGGTGGACGCGGCCCAGACCGCGGGCCACCGGGACATTGACTTTGGCGCGCTGCACCTGGCGGCGCTTTCCGTCCCCGGCCACAAGGGACTGCTCGGCCCCCAGGGCATCGGCGCGCTGCTGGTGAAAAAGGACTTTGCCGGAAAGCTCACCCCGCTGATCACCGGAGGCACGGGCTCCGCCTCCGACAGCGAGGAGCAGCCGGCCTATATGCCGGACCGCTTTGAGTCCGGCACGGTGAATCTCCCCGGCGTTTTCGGCCTGCATGCCGCGCTCGGTTTCATTCTGGAGCAGGGCGTGGAGAGACTGGGCGAGCATGAGGAGAGATTGACCGCGCGTTTTCTCGCGGGCGTGCGGGCTCTGCCCCTGCGCGTGGCGGGACCGGCCGATCCCAAAGAGCAGGTGGGCGTGGTGTCCATCGACTTCACCGGCCGGGACAACGGCGAGATGGCCTTTGCCCTGGAACAGGAGTACGGCATCAGTACCCGCTGCGGCCTGCACTGCGCGCCCAACGCCCACAAGACCCTGGGCACCTTCCCGCAGGGGACGGTGCGCTTCTCCTTCGGGTATGCGACCACCGAGGAGGAGATCGACTGCACCGTGGAGGCCATCCGGCGCCTGACAGCGGAAGAAACGCGATAAAACACAACGCCGCACTTGACTTTTTCGGCAGAGTGCGGTATGAATGAAAAGATAAAGCATGGAAAGGAGGTGGCAACGTGGCACACGCGAAGAAGAGATTGACCGAGATGGTGGCCGCGGCCGGCTGAGCGGCCAAGCTCCCACCAGGAGCACTCGCCAAGGTATTGTGCGAACTTCCCAAATACCCCAACAAAGATATTCTGATCGGCTTTGATTCCTCGGACGACGCCTGCGTCTACCGGGTTTCAGACGATGTCGCCATTGTGCAGACGGTGGACTTCTTCCCACCCATGGTGGACGATCCCTATCTCTTCGGACAGATCGCCGCGGCCAATGCCATCTCCGACGTCTATGCCATGGGCGGAAAGCCCATCTTTGCCCTGAATCTGCTGTGTTTCCCCAACTGCCTCGATTTGGAGGTGGCGGGGGAGATCCTGGCCGGAGGCGCCGACAAGGCGGCCGAGGCCATGTGTACCATCGCGGGGGGCCACTCCATCACCGATGACGAACCCAAGTACGGCATGTGTGTCACCGGCACGGTGCATCCTCAAAAGGTCCTGGCCAATAACAGCCCCCGCCAGGGGGACGCGGTGGTCATCACCAAGGCCCTGGGCACCGGCATCCTGACCACCGCCTTCAAGGGCGAGTTTATCGGAGAGGACGACCTCAAGCCTGCGACCGACGCCATGCGACAGCTCAACCGCTACGCGGCGGAGGCGGCGGAGGGCCTGCGGGTACACGCCTGCACGGACATCACGGGCTTCGGCTTTGCCGGGCACCTGTGTGAGATGATGGAGGGCAGCGGCATGACCGCGCAGATTTCGGCGCAAAAGCTGCCGATTCTGCCCAGAGCCATGGAGATGGCAAGCTACGGCATGGTGCCCGGCGGCGCCTACCGCAACCGGGATCACTTTGGCTTGAAGCTGGACCTGTCCGGCGTCAGCCAGAGCTACGGCGATGTCATGCTCGACCCCCAGACCTCGGGAGGCCTGATGTTCTCCGTGGACGAGAGGGACGTGGAGACGCTGCTGCGCCGCCTGCGGGATGCGGGCGTGATCGGCGCGCAGGTCGGTTGGATATCTGCTTACGACGGGGTGTTGGTCAGAGCGAAGGAGCAATGACCGCACGCATGAAATTGGCGATGCTCATACTACGGTATGGCGTCGCCTTTTTTATGGAATAAAAAACGAGGAGCAGAGGATTCCCAATGGCAGAGAGACACAAAAGAAGTGAGAGAAAAGCGGGGGCTGAGACATGAAGCACGTGATCATCGGCACCGCAGGACATATTGACCACGGCAAAAGCGCCCTGACCAGGGCGCTGGTCGGCGACCGGGAGGGCAGCCGGGGCATCGACCGACTGAAGGAAGAGCAAAAGCGCGGCATCACCATTGAGCTGGGCTTTGCTGAATTCATCCTGCCCAACGGCCAGTCGGCCAGTATCGTGGACGTGCCGGGCCATGAAAAGCTCATCAAGCACATGCTGATGGGCGCCGGCGGCATGGATCTGGTGCTGCTGGTTGTGGCGGCGGACGAGGGCTTCATGCCCCAGACCAAGGAGCATTTGGAGATTCTGGGCCTGCTGGGACTCAAGCACGGTATCGTGGTGCTGACCAAGACAGACCTGGTGGACGCGGAATGGATCGAAGTTGTGAAGGAGGATCTGACCGAGCACCTCAAGGGCAGCTCCCTTGAAAACGCCCCGGTGATGCTGGTGTCCTCCGCAACCGGCGAGGGGATCGAGGCGCTGCGAAACCGGATCCAGGAGATGGTGGAGCAGTTGGACGACCACACGGCGGACAAGCCCTTCCGGCTCCCGGTGGACCGCGTCTTCACGGTGCGCGGCTTTGGCACCGTCGTCACCGGAACGGCGGTGGACGGAGAGCTCAGCCAGGGGGAGAGCGTGATGATTTACCCCCAGGAGAAGCTCTGCAAGGTGCGCGAGATGCAGCACCATGAAGTCAAGCAGGAGCACGTAAGCCCCGGTATGCGCGTGGCGCTGAACCTGGGCAACATCGACAAAAAGGAGCTGATGCGAGGCTGCACCGTGGCGGCTCCCGGCTCCATGCAGCTGACCAACCGCATCGCGGTGCGCCTGCAGATGACGCGTGACGCGGCCTTCAGCCTCAAAAACGCCTCGCGCGTACACTTCTATCAGGGCACCCAGGAGCTGATCGGCAAGCTGCGGCTGCTGGATGCGAACATCCTCGGCCCCGGCGAGAGCGGCTACGCCCTCATCATGTTCACCGAGATGCTGACAGCCCGGAACCTGGACAAGTTCATCATCCGCTTCTTCTCGCCCATGGTGACCGTGGGCGGCGGACAGATCCTGGATATGCAGTCGCCCCGTCTGCGCCGCGCGGACGAGGAGGTCGTGCGCCGTCTGGACCGCCTGGCAGGCCTGCCGGAGGAGCGGATCGGCCAGCTGGTCCTGGACGCAGGCAGCAGCATCCTGCCGGAGCAGGAGCTGGTAACGGAGAGCGGACTTGCCGCCGGCACGGTGCGCAAGGCGCTGCGGCAGCTCTGCGACCGTGGGGAGATCTGCCCCATGGCGGACGGCTATGTGGCCGCGGCCAGTCTCAACGAGGTCTGGGCAAAGATCGAGGAGGCGCTGCGCGCCTTCCACCGGGATGAGCCGCTGGCCGAGGGGATGAACCTGGGCGAACTCAGGGAGAAGGTCTTCCCGGCGGGCAGCAGAGGCGCCGACGTCATTCTGGACGCCTTCGTGCAGCAGGGGAAGCTCCGCCGCAGCGGCGGGGCGGCAGCGCTGGCGGAGTTCAGCTCCGTCTTCTCGAACGAGCTGCGCCAGGCCCATGACCGGCTGGAGGGCATCTACCTGCGGGCAGGGCTGGACCCGCTGGGCAGCCAGGAGGCGGCCGAGGCCTTCGGGGAAAATACGAAGCAGTTTCGCCAGCTCACGCAGCGCATGCTGCAGGACGGCACCCTGATCGCCCTCGACCCCGCGACGCTTGTCCACAAAAACGCTTACCGCAGCGCGCTGGAGATGCTGGCGGAGATCTTCCGCGAGAAAGGCGAAGTGGTGCTGGGCGATTACCGGACCCGCCTCGGCGTGTCGAGAAAGAGCGCACTGCTCTACCTGGATTCCTTCGACGCAAAACGCATCACGCGTAAGATGGGCGACAAGCGTGTGGTGCTGAAGCTGCCGGAGGGGATAGGCGAAACGCGATTGTAAAAAGAAGAGCATTTCTCCCGGTTACGCGGCCGCAGAACCGTGCGCGGCCGCGGAACCGGAAACGGGAGGAAGCCTTCAAAACCGCGCTCTCACAGGGGGCAAAAGTGAAATCCGCTGTTGACTTTGCACGATCTCAATAGTATAATCGGACTTAGAAAAGAACGGTAGAAAATATGGGAGTAGAAGGGTGACTGGTGTGCCCTCTGGTCTTCAAAACCAGTATAAGCAGCAGCCTGCTTGGGTGGGTTCGATTCCCACCTACTCTCGCCATCAAACAGGAAATGTGTCCGCGGATGCATTTCCTGTTTGCTTTAAGCCTTGCGCGGAGGCTGTAGCCGCGCCGGGTGAACACCGTTGGATCGCCGGCTCAAGCGGGGGCTGACCGCTCAGGCTGGATGTCCTTGACCAGGACAGGGGAGCGCGGCTGCAAAGCTCACCGTCCGAGAAAGATAAGCCCCGCAAAAAGGAGAGACGGCTGCATGTCCCTCGGGGCTGGGAAAAGAGAATTGCATAAAGGAGGAATTTCTCATGGCGAAAATGAAAAACCACCTCTGGGTGATTCTGACCGGCCTGGTCGTCGGTCTGGCCGCGGTGCTGCTGGCTAAGATGGGCAACCCCGGCAACATGGGCTTCTGCATTGCCTGCTTCATCCGTGACATCGCCGGCGGCGTCAAGATGCACACCGCCGCTGTGGTACAGTACATCCGACCTGAGATCATCGGCATCGTCCTCGGCGCCATGGCCATGGCCCTCATTGGCGGCGAGTTCAAGGCCCAGGGCGGTTCCGCCCCGGTCAGCCGCTTCACCCTCGGTTTCTTCGTGATGGTCGGCGCTCTGATGTTCCTGGGCTGCCCCCTGCGTATGGTCATCCGCCTCGGCGGCGGCGACGGCAACGCCATCTTCGGTCTGCTGGGCTTCGTCGCCGGCGTCTGGTGCGGCACGGTTTTCCTCAACAAGGGCTTCACTTTCAAGCGCTCCTACAATATGCCCAAGCTGGAGGGCTTCGTCCTGCCCGCTATCAATGTGGTCCTGCTGGTCCTGCTCCTGAGCGGCGCTGCTGTTCTGGCCTTCTCTGAGAAGGGTCCCGGCTCCATGCACGCGCCCATCGCGGTGGCTCTGATCGTCGGCCTGGTGGTCGGCGCTCTGGCCCAGAAGTCCCGCCTCTGCATGGCCGGCGGCATCCGTGACGCCATCATGCTCAAGGACTTCCACCTGCTCTGGGGCTTCATTGCCATCTTCGTGGCTGTTCTGGTCGGCAACCTCGTGCTCGGCAAGTTCAAACCCGGCTTTGACGGCCAGCCTGTCGCCTTCAATACCCTGGTGTCCGGCAACTTCCTGTGGGCCTTCCTGGGCATGTTCCTGGTCGGCCTGGCCTCCATCCTGCTGGGCGGCTGCCCCCTGCGTCAGCTGATCCTGGCCGGCGCCGGCAGCAGCGACGCTGTGATGGCCGTCCTCGGCATGACCGTGGGCGCAGCCTTCTGCCACAACTTCGGCTTCGCCTCCTCCGGCGACGGCACCACCGCCAACGGCCACATCGCCGTGATCGTGGGCATCGTCGTGACGCTGGTCATCGCCCTTGCAAACTGCAAGAAGGCTGAGGACTGAACTGAAACGGGAGGAATACCCCATGAAAATTGTGGACGCCCGGGGCTATGCCTGCCCCCAGCCTGTCATCATGACCAAGAAGGCGCTGGAGAATAACGGCGCCCCGCTTCAGGTCCTGGTGGACAGCAAGACTCCCCTGGAAAATGTGACTCGCTTCGCGACCAACGCGGGCTTCCAGGTAACCAGCAAACCCATGGAAGACGGCGAGTTTGAAATCATCATCCAGTAATGCCATTTCCCCTCCCGGCTCTTCGCCGGGAGGGGAAAACCGAAGGAAGGAGAGGGAAATGGAGTACGAAGGCCAGATCTGCCGCAGCCCCATGGAGCGGGCCAGCTTCATGCTGCCCGTTGCGGTGGGCTGCTCCCACAACGCCTGCAGCTTCTGCATGCTGTTTAAGCATCTGCAGTACCGCGTGCTGCCCAAAGAGCAGGTCTTTGCGGAGATCGACCGTGTCGCCGCCATCGGCGGCAACCCCGAGCGTGTATTTCTGGGCGATGGCAACGCCTTTTCCCTCTCCGCCGCTGAGTTGACCGAGATCCTGGAAAAGCTCCGCGCTTCCTTCCCTGGGCTCAGGAGCGTCGCTATGGACTCCACGGTGAAAAATGTCCTGGACAAGAGCGATGAGGAGCTGGCCCGGCTCCATGAGCTGGGTGTGACGGACCTCTATCTCGGTATCGAGTGCGCGCTGGAGGATGTGCTGAGCTTTGTCAACAAGGGGAACACCCTCTTTCAGGCGGAGGCCGCCATCGAACGCCTGCACCGGGCGGGCATCGACTACGACGCCCATATCATGACCGGCATCTGCGGCCACGGACGCGGTGAGGAAAACGCCGCGGCTCTGGCGGACTTCTTCCTGCGGACGCGGCCCCTGCGCATCTGCAACTTCTCCCTGTTCCTCCACAAGCGCGCGCCGCTGTACCGGGACGTGCTGGGCGGGCGCTACGTCCCCGCTGACGAGCTGGAAAACCTCCGGGAGGAGCTCCGGCTGCTGGAAAGGCTGGATGGCCTGGAGGCGTTGTACGACGGGATGCACGATTTCATCCCCTTCCGGGTGCGCGGCAAACTCCCCGCGGACCGGGAGACCATGTGCATCAAGCTCCGCGCGGAGATCGCGCGCCTTGAGAAAGAACCGGAGAGCATCGCCATCGGAATCGTCGAATAAGGGCAGCGTCCCCGCAAACGGATTGCGCAGGTCCGCTTGCGGGGATGCTGTTTTTCCGGGAGGGGCTTGAGGAGCCGGGGCGCGCGTGATACAATATAGAAAAACCGCCGAAAGGGGAGGGGAGAATCCATGGGCCTGTTTCCAAAACGCAAGACAGAGCCGGTGCTGCCGGACTATGACCTCACGGCCTTTGAGCCCGTGATCCGCGCCAGTATCTGCACCGGCGAGAAGGTGGCCTGTATGCGGGAGCGGGAGTCCGGAAAGCTGCACGAGCTGATGCTGGTCCGGACGGATGAGGACCTGCAGCGCTTTTGCCGCGCCTATGGCCTGACGGCGAAAGATATTCGGACAGTCTATTAAAGGTTGACATAATCTAAACAACATAATATGGAAGACATAATCAAATAATTATCATTTAATATACATAAATGAGTTGACATAAAGCCACCCGGCGTCCATCGGACGCCGGGTGGCTTTTCGGTGTGAATTATTCCTCGCTCTGGTTGAGAAAGATGGTGCGAAAGCCGCTGCCCTCCCGGACATAAACTCCGGCAAGATCCTCGTCGGCCCAGGCGGGGTCGAAGGGGAGCTCAAAGCGGACGCAGGTGCCGCAGGAGGCGGAGAGCTTGCGGGGGACCGGCATCATGACGGCGGTCGCGTCGCCCAGGCTGTCCAGCTTCTTTTTCAGCCGCAGGGCGCCCAGGTGGGTGTGAAAGGTGGCAAGCTGTTCCATGGCCGTGCCCCCTCACTTCAGAGGCTTGAGCAGCACGCGTTTGTCGCCCGTCAGCTTGGAGATCTTCTGACTGTCAAAGTAGTCCAGGAAATACTGGGCAAACTTGCGGGAAATGCCCATTTTAGTGCGGTAGTCGCCGATGGCCACGGCGTCGGCGTCGGCAAACATGCCGAGAAAGGTTTCCAGCGCCTGCTTGCAGGCGGAGGCGTGGCAGGTGACGTTGGGGTTGAGCGCCACCAGGATCCCGTCACGCGTCATGCGGGCCATGACCTGGCGGGTCAGCTTCGGGTCCTTGCCGAAGGACTCGGCCACCTCGGTGTTCAGCGGAGGCTCAAAACCGCACTTGAGATAGTGGGCTTCCAGCTCTGCCTGGAGAGAGGCCTGCTCGGGCGAGTAGTCCGCCTGGAAGCTCGGGAGGGAGACGCTGCTGCCCACGATGCGCAGCTTGCCCTTGTCCTTGAGGTAGTTGAGCACCACGTCGTTGGTCTTGGCAGAGACGGTGAAGAGCTTGCCGCGAAACTCGCTCAAACTCATGCCCTCCATGAGGGACTGGGCCTCGTGGTGCTTTTTCAGGATGACGGCGGCCTTTTCCTCCAGCTCGTCCAGCACCTTGCGGGCCGCAAAGCCGCCCTGAATGCGGACGGTGACGCCCATCTGCTGCAGCTCCTGGATGGCGGCGTGCACCGCCTTGGCGGAGAGACCGCTGGCGGAGACCAGCTCCGCCTCCTTGATCAGCGAGCAGCCCGCGTCCTCGATCATCTGGTAGATGCGGTTGACGGGGGTGGAGTGCAGGCGATCCAGCCGTTCGATCTCCTGGGGGGAGTTTAACTTGATGCGGCGGGGCTGCACGTCCAGGATCACGCCGCCGCCCACGGTGGTCATGGGGGAGAAGAAACGGACGATGAAGCGGTCCAGGTTTCTGGCCACGATGCTCTCGTTTTTAAAGACAAGCTGGGCGTAGGCCTTTTCTCCGGGCTTTAAGGAGCTGCGGTCCAAGAAGCGGACCTTGCAAACGGCCTCCTGCGTGCCGGTGTAGAAATGCAGGAAGGAGTAGTTTTTGACGCGATAAGGGGAGTCCGGCGTCAGTTGGAGTTCCACGGTGATCTTGTCAGTCTGGAACATGGAGCCGGGCTCGGCGATGATGCAGCCGCGGCTGATGTCCTTTTTATCGATACCGGCCAGGTTGATGGCGACCCGCATGCCGGCCTCCACAGATTCCACCTTGGTGTCGTGGTTTTGGAGCTCTCTGGCCTTGGTTTCCAGCATCTCGGGATAGACCATCAGCGCGTCGCCGGTATTCAGTGTGCCGTCTACCGAGGTGCCGGTGACCACGGTGCCGAAGCCCTTGATGGAGAAGACCCGGTCCACGGGCAGACGGAAGGGGCGATCGGTGGCACGGGCGGGAGACTCCGCCAGCAGCTCCACGATCTTGGCCTTCAGCTCTTCGATGCCCTCGCCGGTGTAAGAGGAGACATGGACGATAGGGGCATTTTCCAGAAAGCTGCCCTGGACCTGATCGCGGATATCCTCCTCCACGGCCTCTATCCACTCGGGATCGGCCAGGTCGCACTTGGTCAGTACGATGATGCCGTTTTTCACGTCCAGCAGGGAGAGAATGTCCAGATGCTCCCGCGTCTGCGGCATGAAGCCCTCGTCCGCGGCGATGACCAGCAGCACCACGTCGATGCCGGTGGCGCCCATGAGCATGTTGTGGATCAGCCGCTCATGTCCCGGCACGTCCACAATGCTGGCCCGCTGGCCGTTTGGCAGCGTCAGCTGGGCAAAGCCGATCTCAATGGTGATGCCGCGCTTCTGCTCTTCCTTCAGCCGGTCCGTATCCACGCCGGTCAGGGCCTTGGTCAGGCAGGTCTTGCCGTGATCCACATGGCCGGCGGTTCCGATGACAATGTGTTTCATATCCATCAAGCCTTTGCTTCCTGATTGATTCTGGCAAGCGCTGCGGCGATCTCGTCCAGGTCGCCCTCAAGCAGGGTGCGGGCCGAGAGCAGCAGACTGTCCCGGCTGATGCGGGCGATGACCGGCACCGCGTTTGCGCGGAGCTTCTTCTCCAACTGCTCGGGCCGAAGCGCACCCACCTGGATCGCGAGAGCCGCCCCGTCCAGAAACACGTCCGGCAGGGAGCCGCCGCCCGCCTCATCCTGCACGGAGACGAGGTCCGCGTAAATCTCCGGCGCGGCGGCGCGGATGTTTTCCTTGAGTGTCCGGCAGATCGCGCGGCAGTCGTCCTCCGTCCGGGAGAGCATGTGCAGGGCGGGGATGTGTTCGGCGGCGAGGGCCGGATCCACGCTGTAGCGCAGAGCGTATTCCAGCGCCGCCAGCGACAGCTTGTCGATGCGCAGCATGCGCGTCAGATGGTTCTTCTTGATCTGGTCGATGTACTTCTTTTTGCCGATGAGCACGCCCGCCTGGGCGGAGCCCAGCAGCTTGTCGCCGGAGAAGGAGACCACGTCCGCCCCGGCGCGCAGGCACTTGCCGGCCACATGGCCCTCCCCGTGCAGGCCGAAGTGCTCGCAGGGGAAGAGAAAGCCGGAGCCCAGGTCGTACAGCAGCAGCGCGCCTTTTTCCCGGGCGATGGGGCCCAGCTCCTCGATCTCCACGGACTCGGTAAAGCCGCGGATTTTGAAGTTGCTGGTGTGCACCTTCAGCAGCGCCTCGGCGCCGCTGTCAATGGCATTGACGTAGTCATAGGGGTGGGTCTTGTTGGTGGTGCCGATTTCCATGAGCGCGGCACCGCTGCGCGTCATGATCTCCGGCACACGGAAGGAGCCGCCGATTTCCACCAGCTCGCCCCGGGAGACGGCCACGGTCTTGCCCTGGCAGAGGGTGTTGAGCATGAGAAAGACCGCGCCGGCGTTGTTGTTGACGACCATGGCGGCCTCGGCCCCCGTGATCTCACAGAGCAGGCGCTCGATGTGGGAATAGCGGCTGCCGCGCTCGCCCTTTTCCAGGTTGTATTCAAGGTTGCTGTACCCGGCGGCTACGGCGGCCACATGCTCCGCTGCCTCCCGGCCCAGGGGTGCGCGGCCCAGGTTGGTGTGCAGGACCACGCCGGTGGCGTTGATGACACGGCGCAGAGAATAATAATCGCCATGCCGGAGCCGTTCCAAAACCTGCGCGGCAAGCGCCGGGGCGGAGGGGACGGCGTCAGCCGTGCCGGCCAGCAGGGACTGGCGGAGGGTCTCGGTTTCCTCCTTCAAGAGTTCCCGCACGAGTACATAGGGGTGCTCCTCGCAGGCCCGGCGGATTTCGGGCAGAGCCAGCAAACTGTCAATTTTTGGGATCCTGCGGAGAAGAGCGTTGTTCATGACCGTGTTCTCCTTCTCAAAGCACTGTAATACCGCGGGAAAAGCGGCAAAAATCAATAACGCGATTAGAATTATTATAATATCTGAGAGAGGAAAAATCAAGCTCTGCGCGGAAGAGAGGCCTTCCCAAAGAAAAAGGCGGCAGAGTTTTCTGCCGCCTCGCGTGCCGTTTGGCTTGATCAGCCCAGGTACTTGCAGTAGTCCGAACGGATGGCGCTCATTTCGCTGACGATGTCGTCAACGTCCAGAACCATCTCCATCATGCCTAC
>ONPY01000153.1 GCA_900319835.1 uncultured Eubacteriales bacterium
CGCGCTGAACGTCTACGGCGCCATGTGGGCGGACGAGGCCGAGGCCTATCTGCGCGAATCTGTGCTCACCGGCACCGCCGCCAACGACCGCCTGGCCGTGCAGCGGATGCTCAAAACCGCCTTCGACTACGTCTATGACGCCGACGGCCGCAGGACCAAGGAGATCTACTATGACGAGCAGGGCCGTCCCTGCATGAATACCGACGGCTACGCGGGCCTGGTGCGGGAATACGATGCCGAGGGCCGCGTGACCAAGGAGACCTACTTCGACGCCAACGGCAATCCCCACGACAACGCCCGGGGCGTGATGATGATCAAGCGGGAGTACGAGTCGGGCAAGACCGCCGTCCGCGAGACCTACTGCAACGCCAAGGGCAAGCCCCGCATGGACGCCAGCCAGGGCTGTGCCATCATCGTGCGGGAGGTGGACGCCGCCGACCGCGTCATCCGCGAGCGCTACTTTGACGAAAAGGGCAAGGCCATCTTCAACACCCGCAAGAGCTACCACGCCGTGGTCCGCGAGTACGACGACCTGGGCCGCATGCTCAAGGAGTCCTACTTCGACGAGCAGGGTCAGCCGGTGATGGTCAGCGGCCGGCACACGCTGCTTCGCCGCTATGAGGGCGCCAGCAACAACGTGGTGATGGAGCAGTACCTGGACAACGCGGACCAGCTGCTGCTGTGCCAGCAGTCTCTCGCGCAGCGCCCTGATCTCTGCCTTCAGGGCTGAACTGTCCTCATCTTTGGAGCCTTTGAAGTCTTTTAACATGTTTACTCAACCTCCTGCCATTCGATTTTCGACAAAACGCTGATTTTATTTTACGGCAGGAAGAAGGCGAAGTCAATGCCGATTGTTCAAAAAACGGAACCGTTCCGTCCCGGTTTTTGAGGACGAAGCGGTTCCGCTTTTTCTTTTCTGTTCAGGCGCCTGCTCAGGCAGCTGATACGGCCTTTTTCAGTTCATCGACCTTGTCGCAGTCCTCCCAGCGGACCCCCAGATCCTCCCGGCCCATGTGGCCGTAAGCGGCAAGATTCCGATAGATCGGCTTGCGCAGATCCAGCTCACGGATGATGGCCGCGGGACGGAAGTCAAAGACCTGCTCCACCGCCCGGCTCAGCACATCGTCGGAGACGACGCCCGTGCCGAAGGTCTCCACCAGGATGCTGACCGGCTGTGCCACGCCGATGGCATAGGCCAGCTGAATCTGGCAGCGCTTTGCAAGGCCTGCCGCCACCACGTTCTTGGCCGCCCAGCGCGCCGCATAGGCCGCGCTGCGGTCCACCTTGGTCGGATCCTTGCCCGAAAAGGCGCCGCCGCCGTGCGGGGCGCTGCCGCCATAGGTGTCGACGATGATCTTTCTGCCCGTGAGGCCTGAGTCGCCCTGCGGTCCGCCGATGACGAAGCGTCCGGTCGGATTGACATAGATCTTTGTCTTCTCATCCAGCAGATTCTCCGGCACCGTGGGTTTGATCACCAGGTCGATCATATTCCGGCGGATCTGCTCCAGCTCCGCCTCCGGGGCGTGCTGGGTAGAGATCACGACGGTGTCCACGCGCACCGGCCGTCTCTCCTCGTCATACTCGATGGTGACCTGGGTCTTTCCGTCCGGCCGGAGGTAGTCCACAAGCCCCTCCTTGCGGACCTGCGTCAGGCGCTTGGCCAGCTTATGCGCCAGGGAGATTGCAAGCGGCATTTTTTCCGGTGTCTCATCGCAGGCATAGCCGAACATCATGCCCTGGTCCCCTGCTCCGCCGACCTCGTCGTTGGTGCCGAGGGCGATGTCGCCGGACTGCTCATCAATATTGACGATGATGCCGCAGGTGTCGCAGTCGAAACCGTACTTGGCCCGGTCGTAGCCGATGTCGCGGATTACGCTGCGGGCGATCTTTTGGATATCCACATAGCAGTTGGTGCTGATCTCGCCCATGATGTGCACGAGGCCGGTGGATGCCGTGGTCTCGCAGGCCACACGGCCGTTGGGGTCCTGTTCCAGGATGGCATCCAGCACCGCGTCCGAAATCTGGTCGCAGATCTTATCGGGATGTCCCTCGGTGACGGATTCTGAAGTGAAGTAATAATGGCTCATATCGTTTTCCTTTCTTCCTCATCCGAGCGGCATCAAAAAACGCCCCGGAAAATCCGGGGCGCAAAAAGGATCGCTGTCAGAAGCCTCATCTTTCGTCTCACCGCCGGACTTGGCACCTTACGCATCACCGCAGGTTGCCGGGCTTCACAGGGCCGTTCCCTCCACCACTCTTGATAAGGTGTTTAATTGTTGGCTGTATTATAACAGGTTTTTCCGTCTTGTCAACAGAAATTTGAATGCTCTAATCCGAAACCCGGACTTC
>ONPY01000147.1 GCA_900319835.1 uncultured Eubacteriales bacterium
CGCGGTGAAATAACTGAGCGGGAATATACGATAATGCCGCGCCGCTATCTCCAGGTAGGGGCCGCCCACAAAGAGATAGACGGACAGGGTGGCCACCCAGAGCGCGCCGGCGACGAGCATCTTCTTGGCGGGCTCTTGCTGCAGCCTGTCCTTCGGCAGGTACTCGCCCACGAAGAAGAAGGGCAGGATGGCGGGCGCGATGTCGAGCGAAAGGGGCAGCCAGACGTAACGGCTCAGCAGGCAGGCCAACGTGCTCAGCGCCAATGTGACGGCGAAGAGGGACTTGCCTTGGAATTTGATATGAAGCAGGTCATAGAGGGACCTGCCGAAGCAAAGGGCAAAGAAGAACCAGAGGAGCCCCAGCGGGGGGGAACTCCGCGGAACCCACCTTCACGGCGACGCCGCTGGCCCAAAAGAGGGCCAGGAGCTGGCTCTCGAGGTACGGCGCCCAGTCCAGACCGGGACTTCCGGAGACGGCCATGTTGTGGAGAGGGGTGTACAGGAGGCCGATGAGCCAGCAAAGCACTGCCGGAGGCAGCAGGTGGCGGCAGCTTTTGCGGAACCTCGGGAGGAACTCCTCCGCTGAGGTAGAGAACCTGCTAGTCATGGCGCTGAGGATGAAAAACAGCGGCATGTGAAAGGAAAAGACCGCACCGCGGAACGGCTCTTGGAAGACGGTATGACCGGCGATGACGAGCAGGATCGCAATCCCCTTCGCGCAATCGATGTAGCCGATCCGGCCCCTGGGGTTCACGCCTGACTCCACGCCGCGCTACTCGTCCTCGTCATCGTCGTCGAAGAGGTCCCAATCGTCCTCGGACTTCTCGTGGTTGTAGTACTCCTGGCGCGTCTTTTTCTCCATACGCCACGCGAGGATGAGGAAGAAGACCACACCGCACCCCAGCAGCGTGAGCACGCCCGCCTTGCTGCCGAAAAGCCAGCTGAAGAAACCCGAGATACCACCCATGTGAAAACCGTCCTGTTCGCGAAGTTCGTGTCCATAAGTATATACTCAGGAGTGCTGCCGCAGCCCGTCGCGGCATACACAAAAGAGAGGACACACCAGCATGCTCGATATCAAATTCGTGCGCGAGAACCCGGACGTCGTGGACAAGTCCTGCGCCGACCGCCAGAACGCGCACTGGGACCGCGAGAAGTTCTTCGAGCTGGACGAGCAGCGCCGCTCGCTCATCGCGGAGGTCGAGAAGCTCCAGGCCGACCGCAATGCCAAGTCCAAGGCCATCGGCCAGCTCATGAAGGAAGGCAAGAAGGACGAGGCCGAGGCCGCGAAGGCCGAGGTCACGGCCAACAAGGACCGCATCGCCGACCTGGGCGACAAGCGCGCCGCCGTGGAGAAGGAACTCTTCGACCTGGTGGCCGCCATCCCCAACATCCCGCACGAGTCCGTGCCCTATGGCAAGGACGATTCCGACAACCCGGAGGTCCGCCGCTGGGGCGAGCCCACGCAGTTCGACTTCGAGCCCAAGGCCCACTGGGACCTGGGCCCCGCCACGGGCATGATCGATTTCGATCGCGGCATCAAGCTGGCGGGCACCCGCTTCTACCTGCTGGGCGGTGCCGGCGCGCTGATGGAGCGTGCGCTGATCAATTTCTTTATTGATGAGCACGTCAAGGCCGGCTTCAAGGAGTGGTGGCCCCCCGTCATCACGAATTACGAATCGCTCTTCGGCACGGGCCAGCTGCCCAAGTTCGACGAGGACCTCTACCACGTGTCCGGCGGCATGTACCTGATCCCCACGGCCGAGGTCATGCTCACCAACATCCATCGCGACGAGATCCTCGACGGCTCGCAGCTGCCCCTGTGGTACACGGCCTTCACCCCCTGCTTCCGTGAGGAGGCGGGCTCGGCCGGCCGCGACACCCGCGGCATCATCCGCGTGCACGAGTTCGACAAGGTCGAGATGGTCAAGTTCGCCAAGCCCGAGGACTCCATGAACCAGCTCGAGTCCATGGTGGGCGAGGCCGAGCACGTCCTGCAGGTCCTGGGCCTGCCCTACCACGTCGTGACCCTCTGCACCGGCGACATCGGCTTCTCCGCCACCAAGTGCTACGACCTGGAGGTCTGGCTGCCCAGCTACAACAACTACAAGGAGATCTCGTCCTGCTCCAACTGCTGGGATTTCCAGGCCCGCCGCGCCAACATCCGCTATAAGGACCCGAACGAGTTCAAGGGCACGCGCCTGGTCCACACGCTCAACGGCTCCGGCCTGGCCGTGGGCCGCACGATGGCCGCGATCATGGAGAACTACCAGAACGCGGACGGTTCGATTACGGTGCCCGAGGCCCTGCGTCCCTACATGCGCGATATGGAGGTCATCAAGCCGCTGGTGTAGTGGCGGCTGGCGCGCGCCATCCCGCCGCACAAAGACTGTGCGTTTGCCGGGTTTCCCCGCAAACTGTCCACAAGATGTATGAAGCAGCAGGGCAGTGGCGATTGGATTCATGCAAAAGCGGTCAGGTTTTCGTGATTCGCGCAAACCTGACCCTTTTTGTATTTTGGGTCCAGCTCGTTGGGGTGTGGGTCATGCAATTTAAGGTCGAATTGCGGGAAAGCAACATGGCTGTGGCGGCTCATAAAAGAAGCAGG
>ONPY01000039.1 GCA_900319835.1 uncultured Eubacteriales bacterium
ACCAGTCTCTCACTGAAGAATATCCCCATCACCGAGACCCAGCTGGCTGAGCTGTCCAAGGCCCTGCCCAGCTGCGCCATCCACAGCGACCAGGCCAAGGAGGAACAGCAGGACATCACCTTCGGCGGCGTCACCTTCGATTCCGGCGTGACGGAACTGGATCTGAGCGACATGGGCATCCGGGACATCTCCGCCCTTGCCAACTGCCAGTATCTGATCCGGCTGAACCTCTCGGGCAATGAGGTCAGCGATCTCAGCCCCCTGATGAATCTGCCCTACCTGCAGTGGCTGGACATCTCCTACAACGCCGTCAGCGACCTGCGGCCGCTCATGGGCATCGATACGCTGTCCTTCCTCAACGCCGCCGGCAACTATATCAATTCCACCTCCGCTCTGACGATGATGAACGGGTTGAGCACCCTGTATCTGGACGAAAACCCCATCCAGAATTTCGCCGGGCTGCGCAAGGTGAAGACCCTGTCCGTGCTGGGGCTGAACAGCACCGGCCTTGACGACATCGGCCTGAGCTACCTGAAGGGGCTGAGCATGCTGACGGTGCTGAACATCGAGGATAACCCCGCGCTCACCGGCGAAGCGGTGGACGATTTGAGATCCTACCTCTTCACCTGCCAGATCAACCACTCCATCCTCAGCTATGCGGTGGACTTTGGCGGGCTGGAGGTGCCCTCCGACTCCGTGATGCTGAGCCTTGGCGGCTGCAACATCTCAGACATCAGCGGTATCCAGCGGCTCAGCGCGCTGGAGGTGGTGGACCTGAGCGGGAACCTGATCTCGAATCTCTATCCCCTCGAGTACACGGACAGCCGCTTTACCATCATCAGTCTCGCTCTGCGTGACAATCTGATCCAGGATCTGACGCCCATCTCCACGCTGACCAAAGTGGAGACGCTGGATCTGGCCAACAACGACATCAGCTCCCTCCAGCCGCTGATGGCCATGACCTCCCTGCGCACGCTGATCCTCACGGGAAACCCCCTCAGTGAAGAGGAAGTGACGCTGCTGCGCAACACTCTCCTCGACTGTGACATCATCTTCTGATTCCCGGCCCCGCGTCTATGGACGCGGGGCCTTTTCCGCCAGGTAACTGGAAAAATTGGGAGACCTGTACAAATCTCACGGCGGAAAATCAGCGAAAGGACCAATTGTTCTCGCGTTCACAAATCCTGCTTTCCTTTTCTGTTTGCGATATGGTATAATACAGACAGCAGGGGCGGCGATCTGAACCGCCCGCTGATGGCAGTTAGAAAGGAGTTGTCACCAATGAAGTTCACTTTCACCGAGAAGCGGATGGACTCCTCTGAAGAGCTGAGAGCCTATGCAATGAAAAAGATCGGCAAGCTGGATCGGCTGTTCAAGAACGAGGGCGAGGCCTATGTCACCTTCAGCATTGAGCGCGGCCGCCACAAGGCTGAGATCACCATCCACAACAATGGCATGTTCTACAGGGCAAGCGAACTGACCAACGACATGTATGCCTCCGTGGACTCCGGTGTGGCCGCGATCGAACGGCAGATCCGCCGGAACAAGACCCGTTTGGAAAAGAAGCTCCGCGAGGGTGTTTTGGAGAAAGAACCCGTACCTGTCTTTGAACCCGCCGAGGAAGAGGCGGAAGAGTTCAAAATCGTGCGTTCCAAGCGCTTCTCCATCAAGCCCATGTCTGTGGAGGAAGCCATTCTGCAGATGAACCTGCTGGAGCACGAGTGGTTTGTGTTCAAGAACATGGACGAGGAGGACGCCTTCTCCGTGGTCTACAAGCGCAAACAGGGCGGTTACGGTCTGATCTGCGACGACGGTCTGGACCGCGACTGAGTTTTTCATAAGAGCATCAACCAGGGCGCCGGGTTTTCCCGGCGCCTTTTGCTGCAAAAACGCAGTTGCCAAGCGCGTTGAGGCAGTTTATAATAGACGCAACAAAAATTTGAATGACAGGAAGCCTACCATGGAAGAAATCAGAAATTCCGGCAAGCTCTATATCGTGGCCACCCCCATTGGAAACTCCCGGGATATGTCCCCCAGGGGAAAGCAGATCCTCGAGGAGGTGGACATCATCGCCGCCGAGGACACCCGGCGCTCGATGGTGCTGCTGGGCAAGCTGGAGATCCGCAACAAGCTGGTCTCCAACCACAAATTCAACGAATACGGCAAGGCCAAATACTTCATCGGCGAGATGCTCCAGGGCAAGAGCGTCGCGGTCATCACCGACGCGGGCACGCCCTGCATCTCCGATCCCGGCAACGAGCTGATCAAGGCCGCCGTGGAGGCGGGCATCCCGGTCATCGGCGTGCCAGGCTGCTGTGCCGCGGTGACGGCCCTGTCCGTCTCGGGCTTTGATCTCTCCAGCTTCCTGTTCTATGGCTTCTTTCCCCGGGAAAACGCCGAACGGCGCAGGCTGCTGGAGAAGATGCGACATGGGGATACCCGTACCTTTGCCCTCTATGAGTCGCCCAAGCGGATCATGGAGCTGGTGGACTTCTTTATCGACAGCGATGCGCAATGCCGCATGTGCCTCTGCAACGATCTGACGAAGCTGCACGAGATGAGCTTTCGCGGCACCCCCCGGCAGGTGAAGGAGCAGCTGCTGGCCAAGGGCAGCTACGACAAGGGCGAGTACGCCATCGTGGTGGAGATCGACGAGGACTATGTCTTCAATAAGACCGAGCACACCGTCTCGGCCGAGGCCATGCTGGTTGACGCCATGGTGGCGGGCGCGCTCAACGCCAAGGACGCCGTGGCCGCGGTGCTGGCCGATGCGAACAACTCCTACAGCAAGAATGAGCTGAAGGCGGCGGCGCTGAATCTCAAGCGCCTGTTCGGAGGCTGAGATGGCAAAGCTCACCGAGGAACTGTACGCCGCCCTGACGACACTGAACAAGGCGGTTTTTTCCCAGCCGGCGGAGAGAGACGCGCCGACCAGACAGACCCTGCGGCCGATCCTCCTGAAAGGGGAGCGGTACTATCAGCTGGAGAGCTTCCGGGACAACAAGGCGTTCCATCAAAACTTTACGGAGGAGCAGGCGGCGGACTATGCCCGGGAGAATCTGGAGGGCCGCTATCGCCAGGCACTGATCGTGACCCAGACGGAGAGCCGCCAGTATATCCTCCGGCGGGACGGCAGCTACAAGCGGACCGCCTCCGCCGCGGCGCTGCCCCGGCCAGGCGGCGAGCAGGCACACAACCGGGAGAAGGACTACATCCTCCGGGAGGGGGAGGCCATCCCAGCCCTGGTGGACTTGGGGGTCTTCACCAAAGATTACAAGATCGTCCGCGCCCGCTATGACAAGTTCAAGCAGATCAACCGCTTTGTGGAACTGGTGGCCCAGGGCTGGAAGGAGGAGGGCGGAAAGGAGATCCGCATCCTGGATTTCGGCTGCGGCAAATCCTACCTGACCTTTATCCTTTACTACTATTTCGCCGTCCGCCTGGGGCTGGAGACCCACATCATCGGCTACGATCTGAAAGCCGATGTGGTCAAAAACTGCAACGAGATCGCCCGGCGCTACGGCTATGACGGCCTGCGCTTTGAGGTGGCGGACGTGACAAAGGACACGCTTGCCGATACGCCTATCGACATGGTGGTCACGCTCCATGCCTGCGATGTGGCGACCGACTACGCCCTGGCCTACGCCATCCGGCGGAGGGTGCGGCATATCTTCTCCGTACCCTGCTGCCAGCATGAGATCAATCTCTCCATCCGCAAAGGCGGCGAGCTGGATCTGCTGCTGGAGCACGGCATCATCAAGGAGCGCCTTTCCGCCCTGATGACCGACGCCATCCGCGCCGCCGTGCTGGAGAGCGAGGGCTATGAGACAGATGTGATCGAGTTTATCGATTTTGAGCATTCCCCCAAAAACCTGATGCTGCGGGCCAGATACACCGGCAAAAGACGGCCCGGCGGCAGGGAGCGGGCCGAAAAGCTGCGGGAGACCTACGGTTTTGCCCAGACGCTTTTGGACCTCACAGAGAAATCCTGAACCGAGAAGGGAGGACAAAGCATGCACAGACGGCAGAAAATCTGGCGGCTGCTCTATGGCTTGGCCCGCCCTTTTCTCATAAAGCGCTTTGCCCTGACGGCGGAGCCCTGCAAGGTAGAAGGCCCCTGTCTGATTGTGGCTAACCATGTGACAAACTATGACCCGCTGCTGTTGGCCATGAGCTTTGCGGACACGCCCATCCGCTTCGTGGCGAGCGAGCACATCTTCCGCCACGGCCTGATCTCCCGACTGCTGGAAAAGCTGGTGGCGCCGATCCCGAGACGCAAGGGTGCCGCGGGTGCGGACACGGTGCGCTCGGTGCTGCGCGCGATCAAGGACGGGGAGACGGTCTGCGTCTTTGCCGAGGGGGACGCCACCTGGGATGGGCTGACCCACCCGGTCTTTCCCGCAACGGGAAAGCTGGCCCGCTCCTCCGGCGCAACGCTTGTGACCTTCCGGCTGGAGGGCGGGTATCTCAGCTCGCCCCGCTGGTCCAAACACCTGCGCCGGGGGCGCATGCGCGGCGGCGCAGTGGGGATTTACCCGCCGGAAACGCTGAAGGGCATGAAGGGACCGGAGATTACCCGGCTTATCGACCGCGACCTCTTTGAGGACGCCTGGGCCCGGCAGCGAAAAGAGCATGTGCGCTTCCGGGCCAAGCACCGAGCTGAGGGCATCGAGCGAGGCTTCTTCCTCTGCCCCCGCTGCAAAAAGCTTGGTACGGTCAAGGGCGTGGGCGACCGGGTGACCTGTCCCTGCGGGCTGGATCTGCTGTACACGGAGGAGGGCTTTTTCGAGCCGAAGGAACCCTTTGAGACCCTGGCCGAGTGGGATGCCTGGCAGACGGAAGCCCTCCGGGAACTGATATTTCCGGAAGGGGAGCCGGTCTTCTCAGACGAGGGGATCCGGGCCGCACAGGTGGGGCTGGATCATGGCGAACGGGACTTCGGGACAGATGCCCTGGTGCAGGAGCCGGACGCGCTGCGATGGCGGGAGCTGCGCTTTCCGCTCGGGGAGATCCGCTCCATGGCCATGGTCAAGGCCAACATCCTGCTGCTCACTGTGGGCGACAGCTACTATGAATTTCGCGCCGGCAAGCCCTGCTGCCTGCGCAAGTATCTGAGCTTCTGGCAGACGCGGGGCACGGGAGAAAAGGAATAGGGAGGAGCACACATGGATTATTCTGCGGCCAACAGTTCCCTTTGGAACATCATCATTCAGCTGGGGCTCATCGCCGTGGCCATCCTGGCGGCCAATCTGCTGCGCAGCAGGGTGGCCTTCATCCGCCGGGCGATGATGCCCGTGGCGGTGATGGCGGGCTTTCTGCTGCTGATCCTCAAATACACGGGCCTGATCCGGATCGACGGCACCATCATGGAGATCCTGGTCTACCACGGCATCGCCCTGGGCTTCATCGCCATGAGCCTCCGGGTGCCGAACCGGGAGGCCAACCGAAACGACAACGCGGCGCTCAAATCCGGTGCCATCATCGTCAGCTCCTATATGGTGCAGGCGGTGACAGGCCTTGCCATCACGCTGCTGCTGGGCTACACGGTGATGCCGAAGCTCTTCAAGGCCGCGGGGCTGCTGCTGCCCATGGGCTACGGTCAGGGACCCGGTCAGGCCAACAACGTGGGCACCAGCTATCAGAACCTGGGCTTTGCCGGGGGCAGGAGCTTTGGGCTTGCGATCGCGGCGGCGGGCTACCTCTGCGCCTGCGTGGTGGGCGTCGTCCTGCTGAATATGCTGGCGAAAAAGGGCAGCGTGCAGGCGGCACACAAGGACAGCGACGACGATCTCTCTGTGGGCTTTTTCCAGGACAAAAATGAGCTGCCGGTCTCCGACTCCATCGACCGCCTCTCCGTGCAGCTGGCCCTGGTGCTGGTCACCTATCTGCTCACGTATCTGGTGACCAAGGGACTCACCGGCGGCATTGCCGCGCTCTCCGAGGGGCTGGCGAAAACCGTCAACACCCTCTTGTGGGGCTTTAACTTCATTGTGGGCTCCGCCGTGGCGGTGCTGCTGCGGCTGCTGCTGCAGAAGGGCCGCAGCGCGGGCCTGATCCAGCGGCAGTATCAGAACAATTACCTTCTAAACCGTATTTCCGGCTTCTTCTTTGACATCATGATTGTGGCGGGCATCGCCTCCATCAACATGGAGGATCTCAGCGGCCTGTGGCTGCCCTTTGCGCTGATGGCCGCGGCGGGCGGCGTCGTCACCTGGTTCCACCTGAAGCTGGTGTGCAAATGGGCCTACCCGGACTACTACTACGAGGGCCTCATCTCCATGTACGGCATGATGACCGGCACCATCTCCTCCGGCATCCTTTTGCTGCGGGAGATCGACGCAAACCTCTCCACGCCCGCGGCCAACAACCTGGTCTCCGGCAGCAGCGTGGGCATCATCCTGGGCGCGCCGGTGCTGGTGCTGGTAAGTCTGGCGGCCAAGTCGGACGCCATGACGGCGGTGGTCGCGCTGATCGCGGCGCTGTATCTGGGACTGCTGCTTCTGCTGCTGCGGCGCATCAGCTTCGGCAAGAAGAAAAAGAGCTGATCTTAAGTTCCTCCGCCTTTCTCGGGCGGGGGAACTTTTTGCGTTTTTTCGCGGTCAAAGGGAAAAAGCGATTCACAAGCAGGCCGCTTTGGTGTATACTGATACTGATTTCCGATGAAAAGCAGACACTTTTAATCGGATAGGCGTCGCTTTGCGCGTCGCCCATCTGTGCGGAGGCACAAAGTTTGACAGGAAGAGAGAATGAGACAGGCTGTGAAGACGGAGAGATGGAATCGATTTGCGGGAAAAGCCGACCGCTTTGCCGCGGCGCTGATTCTTGTACTGGCGCTGGCGTTTATGCTGGCGCTGACTTTCTGCGCCTTCACCCAGACCGCCGATCTCAACACCAACGACCCCTCCGGGGAGCACATCGACTTCTATGACGACAATGTGTTCTTAAACCTGCTGATGCAGGGGATGCTGCTGTGCGCCCTCTACCTCTTTTACCGGTACTGTGACCACATCCCGCTTGCCAGGATCCAGATCGTTCTCGGCCTCTGGGTCTTCCTGACAGGGACGGTGTTCATCGCCTCCGTCAAGCTCCGCGCCCCGTATTATACCGATTCCTATATGGTCACCTATGCTGCCCAGCGGGCGGCGGTCCACGACTTTGCCACCCTGACCGACCCCTATTTCCGCCGCTTTCCCTTCCAGCTCGGCTATGTGTTTTATTCCGAACTGTTTTTCCGCGTGGCCGGGAAAATCCTGGCCGGCCTGCCGGAGGGCTACCAGTGGCTGGCGCTGCAGGAGGTCAATCTCCTGTGGCTGATTCTGGCGGAGATCGCGGTGGTGCAGTCGGCGCGGCTGCTGTTTCAGAAGGAGCGCACCGTCAAGCTGACGGCGGCGCTGCTGTTTGTCTGCTTCCAGCCGATCCTCTCCGTGACCTTCCTCTACGGAAACACCCCCGCCTTTGCCTGTGGCTGCGCGGCCATCTGGATGTTCCTGCTCTATCTCAAGAACAAGCGCCTGCTCTATGCGCTGCTGACGGCGGGCGCGCTCACGGCGGCGGTGACGCTCAAGCTCAATCTGCTGATCTTCCTCGTCGCCATTGGCGGCGTTTGGCTGCTGGAGAGCATGAAGGAGCGCTCCTGGCGCTCGTTTGTCTGCCTTGTCCTGACGGTAGCGTGCGTGCTCACCGTCAGCAAGCAGCCCCAGCGACTGTATGAAAAGCGCATGGGGCAGAGCTTCGGCTCCGGCATTCCCATGATTGCCTGGATGGCTATGGGGTTTGACGAGGGACACGCCGCGCCCGGCTGGTACAGGGAGGATCACACCGTCACCGCCTTTTTCCACACCGGCGAGGATCCGGAAGCCACCGCCGCGCTGGCAAAGGCGGCGCTGAAAAACCGGGTGGCGGGCTTTGCCGCACACCCAGACAAGGCGCTGCGCTTCTTCTGGGCCAAGCTGCGCAGCCAGTGGAACGAGCCGACCTATGAGTCCATCTGGCTCAACCAGGTACACATGAGCTTCAGTGAAAAGGGGAGGGTTTACAGCTTCCTCTGTGGTGAGGGCAGCGCCGAGCGGCGCACCACCGCGGTGATGAATCAGTTTCAGCAGCTGATCTATCTCGGCATGCTGCTGGGCTGCTTCGGTCTCTGGCACAGGAAGAACGCCAAAAGCTGCCTGCTGCCGCTGATCGTGCTGGGTGGACTGCTGTACCACCTGCTCTTTGAGGCCAAGAGCCAGTACGCGCTGCCCTATTTCGTGCTGATGCTGCCGGTGGCGGCCTATGGCTACAGCAGGCTGTTCCATCGGATCGAGTATCGCTGAGACGGGAGGAGAGACTATGAAAACGTATGGCATCCCGTCTGTCTCCGCGCTGCGGGAGGAAGCGGCGCACTGGCGCGCACCCTTTTTCACGGCACTTGTCGTGGGGCTGCTGGCCCACGGATACGCCTTCTTTAACAAGCTGGTCAACCACGATGAGATCGAGTCGCTTTTCGGCAAGGGCGCCACGGTGACCTCCGGCCGCTGGGGACTGGAGCTGGTGAAGATCCTTTTCCCGGATTGGTCCATGCCCTGGATCTACGGTGCAATCACCCTGCTGCTGATGGCGGCGGCCGTCTGCGTGATGCTGCGGCTGCTGCAGATCCGCTCCAGAGCGCTGCAGATGCTGCTGGCGGCTTTGGTGATTTCCTTCCCCACGCTGACGGGGAACTTCTGCTTCATGTTCACCAGCGCCCCCTACGCCTGGGCCTTCCTGCTGGCGGTGTTCGCGGCGGCGCTGTTTTGGGAAAAGCGCCCGCTTTCGATGGCCGTGGGCCTTGTGCTGCTGGTGCTGGCTCTGGGAATCTATCAGTCATATATCGCCGTGGTGGCGAGCCTCTGCGTTTTAAAGATGATGGCGGAGGCCATGGATGCCGAGCGCCCCGTCGGCCGGATCGTATTGGACGGCGTCAGGGCTCTGCTCTGGATGTCCGCGGCTATCGCGGTCTACTACGCGGCGACCCTGCTGGCCTTCCGCGTGACCGGGGCGGCGTTCAACACCTACGTCACGGAAAACGTCAACGGCAGCGTGAGCATGCTCCGGCGTGTGCGCATGGCCTATGACAATTTCCTCTATATCTTCACGTTCCGCAATTTCTATGTGATCTCCTCGGAGCTTGCCCGCTATCTGCATCTGCTGCTGGCGGCGGGGACCGGGCTCGGCATGGCGGTTCTGGCCGTGAAAAAGCGGAGTCTGCTCCACGCGGGGCTGCTGGTGGTGCTCGCGGCGCTGCTGCCGCTGAGCATCTGCTGCATGTTCCTCATCATGTCCAAGCAGTCCATCCACACCCTGGTGATGTACAGCTTCACCGCGGTCTACTTTCTCACCGCCCTGGTGCTGGAGCGCCTGCCGGGCACATGGGGTCGGCGGAGCGGGGCTCTCGCGGGGGTTATGCTCGCGGCAGTGGTGCTGAGCAATGTATACTTTGCCAACATGACCTATCTGAAGCTCCAACTCCAGTATGAAAACGCATACGCTTTTTATACCGTGCTGACAGCCCGGCTGACCTCGCTGGAGGGCTTTGACGAGCACAGCCGCCTGGCCTTTGTGGGCCGACAGGAGACGCTGCTGCACCGGTTCCCGGAGCTTGACACCGAGCTTCTGATGGGCCCCAGTCCGGATCTGGTGAACATCTATTCCCGGGAAAACCTGCTGCGCTATTACCTGGGCTTTGACGTGCCCTTTGCCTCTCAGGAGGACTGCGCCGCCCTGGAAAACGACCCCGTGGTACAGGCCATGCCGGTCTACCCCTATGAGGGGTCGGTCAGAAAAATCGGAGATCTGATCGTCATCCGACTGGGATAAGGAACGAAAAGATGAAAAAAGCTGCGATCACTGTCCTGTGCCTTCTGATGGCCTGCGTATCCCTTGCCGCCTGCGGCAAAGCCAGGCCGGAAAAGTCGGTCCTGACCGTGGAGACAAAACCCACGGCCGCGCCCTCCGCTCCGGCGGCGAGCGAAACGAGATCAAGTCTTGCGGGTACGTATTACGGCTGGTGGCACATCAACCACACCAGCGGCGACTGGGCCCACATGTACGGCTACTGGTGGGACTGCGCCGCCTGGGTGCAGGAGACCGCGCCCGGAGAGTACAGTCTCACCCTCCGGGATGAGGACATGCTGGAGGGGATGACCACCGCCTGGGCCGCCCTGCGGGAAACAGACGGCGGCCTGGTCTGCACGGAGGGGCGACTTCTGGACGCGGCTTTGGAAGAAGGGGACTGGACCGTCAAGCGCACGGAGGACGACTGCGGAACCCTGCTCACCATCAGCGGCAGGTATAACGCGGTCAACAGCAAGGGCGCCTTTTCCTATGAGTTTTTCCTGCGCCCCTGGGGCAGCCGCTGGCCCGAAAAAGAGGATGAGCTGCCCTACCATTACAAGGACTGGTATCTGCCCCTGATCGAAGCGGGGAAAGAGATGCCAAGCTCCCTCTGGAATGAGAACGGAAAGGATTGAAAAAGCGTGAGAGCATCCTTTGTCGATCTGCACTGTGACACCCTGCTGACACTCCGGCAGGAGCACTGCGGCCTGGAAAACGCACCCGGCCATATCAATCTGAAAAAACTGCAGCAGGGCGCCGCCCTGCTGCAGTGTCTTGCCATCTTCATTCCCGACCACGAGGACGCGGCGGAATACGGCATTACCGAGACGCCCTGGGCGTTTTACAACAGCCAGTACGCGCTGTACTGCCGGGAGATGGAACGCCTTTCGGATGCGATCCGCCCGGCGCGCAGCATGGCGGAGATCCGCCGGAACGAGGAGGCGGGAGTCGTCTCCGCCCTGCTGACGGTGGAGGACGGCGCCTGTGTGGAGGGAAAACCGGAGCGCCTGCAGATGATGTACGAGCAGGGCGTGCGGCTGCTCACCCTGACATGGAATTATGTTAACTGCTTTGGACACCCCAACTCGCCGGACCCGGACCTGCACAAGCTGGGGCTGACAGAGTTTGGCAGGGAGGCTGTGCAGGAGATGAACCGGCTCGGCATGGTGGTGGACGTGTCCCACCTGTCCGAGGGCGGATTTTGGGACGTGGTGCAGGAGAGCCGGGCCCCCTTTGTGGCCTCACACTCCTGCGCGCGGGCCCTCTGCGACCACAGCCGCAATCTCACGGACGCACAGCTCCGAGCCCTGGGAGACGCGGGCGGCATCTGCGGTGTAAACTTCTGCTCCTGCTTTTTAAAACCCGACAGTACCCATACGGAGAACGCGGACATCCTGCGGCACATGGCCCATATCGCGGACAAGGCCGGGATCGAGGCGGTGGCGCTGGGCTCGGACTTTGACGGAATCGACTGCACCCTGGAAATGGGGGACTATACGGGCCTGCCGCATCTGGCGGAGCAGATCGCCGATCGCTTCGGCTACGACGCGGCGGACAAAATTTGCCGGGACAACGCCCTGCGGGTCCTGGCAGACGCGCTGAGGTGAGAACATGGAGTACGGAAGCATCTTTGAGACCGGCTCCAACGCAGCCTTTGCCCGGGCGGGGAGCGGGTTTCTCCGCGCCGACTGGCAGCTTTTTCGCAGCGGGCGCGACGCCATGAAGGCCCTGGCCCGCGCGGCCGGACGCCGGCGGGTGCTGCTGCCCGCCCTCTGCTGCGAGTCGATGCTGGTGCCCTTTGCCCAGAGCGGCTATGAGCTGGTTTTTTACCGCCTGCGGGAGGACCTGCGCGGCGACGAAACAGATGTGCTGAATAAACTCCGGGATGGGGACATGTTCCTCTATCTGTCCTATTTTGGCGTCAAGCCCTTCTCCGATGCCTTCTTGGAAAGCCTGCGGGCCGGCGGAAAGAATCTGCTGCTGGCGGAGGACCGGACCCAGGATCTGATCGTGCCGCGCCCGGAGGACGGCTTCCAGCCGGACGCCATGGTGGCCAGCCTGCGCAAGTGGGCGGCGCTGCCGGAGGGCGGGGTGCTCCAAAGCGCGCTCACGCCCGGCCCGCTAAGAGAGGACAGCGCCTTCGGTGACCGATGCCGCGAAGCCCAGGAGGAGAAGAACCGATACCTGGAGGACTGGGAGCCGGCGCGCAAGCGGGCGTTCCTCGAATTGTTCCGCGGGGCGGAGGCGCTGCTGGACACGGGCGGCGAGCCTGTCGCCATGAGCGGGCGCTACCGCCAGACAGCGGAAGGACTGGACTTTGACGCCATCTATCGGGCGCGGCGGATAAACCTCCTCCACTTAAAACAGCGGCTGGAGCCGCTTGCCGCTTCAGGACGTCTGCGCTTTCCGGGCGACAGTCCCGAAAACAGCGCGCTGTATCTGCCGATCCTGCTGGAAGACCGCGACCGCGTGCAGCGGGCCATGGCGGAGGAAAAAATCTACTGCCCCGTGATCTGGCCCGAGCCGGAAGCGGCGGCGGGCGTCTGCCCGGTGAGCCATGCCGTGACAAAGCACATGCTGGCTCTGCCGGTGGATCAGCGCTATGGCGAAAAGGAGATGGACTTTTTCGCCGCGACTCTGGAAAGAATACTGGAATAGGAAGAAAGAATATGGTTATCAATCCGAAGCTGTATACCGGCCGACCCGAGGAGCGCCGCATCGACAAGGAGGAGCGCTGCTATGATCTGCTGGATTCCCTGAGCATCCCCTATGTGCGGGCCGACCACGAGCATGCCGACACCATCGAGGCCTGCCATGAGATCGAAAAACTGCTGGGCTGCGAGATCTGCAAGAATCTGCTGCTGACCAACCGGCAGATGACCGAGGTCTACCTGCTTCTCATGCCGGGGGACAAGCCCTTCAAGACAAAGCTTCTCTCCAAGCAGATCGGCTCGGCGCGGCTGAGCTTTGCCAGCCCCGAGCAGATGCTGCGGTACCTGGACATCACCCCGGGTTCCGTCAGTGTCCTGGGACTGATGAACGACAAGGAGGGCAAGGTCCGTCTGCTGATCGACCGGGATCTTATGAAGCAGGAGACCATCGGTATGCACCCCTGCATCAACAGCTCTACTCTGGGCGTGGGGACAAAGGACCTGCTGGAAAAGATTCTGCCCGCCGTGGGACACGAGCCGACCTTTGTGGAGCTGCCCTGGAACCCGGATGAGACATAATATGATTGACATAAAATTGGAAACAGCCCGGCGGGAACAGCGCCCGGAGGAGAGCCGCCGCCGGCTCTTTGAAAAGCAGAAGGCCATGCTGGATCTGTTTTTGGAAAAGGGCGCGATCTCCCGTGCCCAGCACGACAAGAGCCTGGGGGACCTGAGAGAGAAAATGCACATCGGCTGAACGGATACAGGAGGCGACTATGTGCGGGAGATACTACTACAGCGACAAAGGGGCCGACAGCAAGAACGAGGTCCTCATCGCCATGATGGAAAAGTACTACCGCGGAAAGTATAAGACCGGGGAGATCTTCCCCGGGGACACGGTGCCCGCAGTCATCGAGCAGAGCGGCAGACTGGTGCCGGTTCCGGCGACCTTCGGCTTTCCCGGCTTCGCGGGCGGCAAGCTGCTGATCAACGCCCGGTCTGAGACCGCGGCGGAGAAGTCTGCCTTTTCCGAGAGCCTGCGGCAGCGCCGCATCATCCTGCCGGCCAACGGCTTTTTTGAGTGGAGCCGGGATGAAAAGAGAGCAAAATATCGCTTCTGCGTGGACAGCGCTCCCACCATCTATCTCTGCGGGCTGTATCGGCTTGTGGACGGCACACCCCATTTTGTGATCCTCACCCGGGCGGCCAACGACTCCATGCGCCCTATCCACGACCGCATGCCGGTCATCGCGGGCGAAGAGCAGGTGCGGCCCTATCTGACGGATCGCGAGGCGGCGATGGAGATCATCGCCACCACATGCCCGACGCTGACGCGGACTGCGGTTTGAAGCGTCCGAAAACCGGCGGAGCGACGCCCCGTGAAGAAAAAAGGCGGAGGGAACCGCGCTGCACTGCAACTGTCAAGAAAAGGTGACAGGAAAATAGATCGTCAAAAACGAACTGTCTGCAAAGGAGAGAGAAATGAGACTGCTGCTGATTCGCCACGGGGACCCGGACTACGTCCATGACGATCTGACCGAGACCGGAAAACGGGAGGCCGCGCTTCTGGCGGAGCGCATTGCCCCTCTGCCGGTGCGGGATTACTTCGTCTCGCCCCTGGGCCGGGCAAGGGCCACGGCGGCGCCTACCCTGCAAAGGGCGGGGCGGCAGGCCGCGGAAAAGGACTGGCTGCAGGAGTTTTCCATCCCCATCGCGAGGCCAGACGTCCAGGGCTTGAGCCGGATCCCCTGGGACTGGCTGCCGGCAGACTGGCTGCAGGATGAACGGCTGCGCTCGGCGGAGCGCTGGCAGGAAAATGAAATCATGGCGGCGGCCCATGTGGGCCAGGCTTATGACCGCATCGTCACCGCCTTTGATGCGCTGCTCGCAAGCTACGGCTATGAGCGGGAGGGCTTGGTCTACCGTGTCAAGCGCCCCAACCAGGATACGCTGGTGTTCTTCAGCCACTTGGGGCTGAGCTGCGTACTGCTGAGCCATCTGCTCAACTGTTCGCCCATGGTCCTCTGGCACGGCACGGCCCTGGCCCCGAGCTCCGTCACCACCCTCTATACCGAAGAGCGGCGGCCCGGTACGGCAGCTTTCCGCGCCGCCTCGATCGGGGACGTGTCCCACCTGTACGCCGGGGGCACGGAACCCTCCTTTGCCGCACGCTTTTGTGAGGTTTACGGCAACGGCGACCGTATTGACTGAAAAGGAGAAAACGATATGTTAGCCAATCCCGAAGCGTTTCGCACCGTGGAAGAGGCCCTGAAGGCCATGGGGGTACTGGAAAAGTTTGAAAAGGAAAACGGCCCGGTGCTGGGCCGGGCCATGATCACCCTCACCGAGATCCCGGAGAGCATTCCCGTTCAGCGGCAGGATCGGGAAAACCTGACTGCCTTTGAGATCAGCTTCGATTTCTGCAATGTTGCCCTGGGCATCGCGGTGGATGTGAAGAAAAAGACGCTGGAGACCAGCGTGTGGGGCCGCAGCCAGACCCCGGGCGCCGAACGTCCCGCCCAGGAGTGGGTCAAGTTCTTCCTGAACACGCTTTTTGAACACATCGGGGACGACGGCAGTTTCGGCATCCCCATGTATTCCTTTGTCAACAACACCAGCGACTTTACCGCCGTTCCCGCGAATCTTCCGCCCGAGGCGGTCACAACAGAAAACTAAAGAGGCAGAGCCGCGGCTCTGCCTCTTTTATCCGGTATGTCTTATTTTTGAATCAGATCGGCCAGCGTCTTGCTGTCCAGAAATCCATTGATCAGCGTGTCCAGCTCCTTCCAGAGGGGGAGCGTCTGGCAGTTGCCCGCGCGTTCACAGGGGCGCGCGCCCTTTTCCAGACAGGCCACCGGGGCCAGGTCACCCTCTGTCAACCGCAGGATCTCCCCAATGGGATACTCCTCGGGATCGCGGGTCAGCCGATAGCCGCCGCCCTTTCCGCGCAGACCCTCCACCAGCCCGCCGTCTACCAGCAGGGGGAGAATCCGTTCCAGATACTTCAGGGAGACTCCTTGGCGCTGCACCACTTCCTTCATGGCCAGGTAGCTGCCGTCCGAGTTCTCGGCAAGATCGATCATGACACGCAGAGCATAACGTCCGCGGGTGGAAATCATCATAGCACACTGCCTCACTTTCACATGATAGGATATGCTTTCTCTTAACAAATATAGTATACTACAGCGGCAGCAGAAAAGTCAATTATTGGAAATCCGTTTTCTGAAAAAACACGCAGAGCAAAAGCTCTGCGTGCTTTCCTGTCCGTGTAGCTTAAGTCGCCATGGCGGGCTCCGCCGCCTCTGTTTCTGTGGGGGCGATCTCATCGTACATCTGATCCTGCGGCTCGTCGATCAGAGAGAGCATGCAGGCGCGCACCTCGGCGTTCTCAGCATAGAGCACACCCCGCAGCCGCTCCATCTTCTCCGCAATCTGCTCGGGCGTATAGCGTACCTGGTGACCGATGTAGATGAGACTGTTGTCGGTTTTCTGCAGGCCCTCGGATTTCAGCAGCAGTTCCTCGTACAGTTTCTCGCCCGGGCGCAGGCCGGTATACTCAATCTTGATGTCCACGTCCGGCTCAAAACCGGAGAGACGGATCATCTTGCGGGCCATGTCGTCGATTTTGACGGGACTGCCCATATCCAGCACGAAGACCTCGCCCTCGTGAGCGTAGGCTCCGGCCTGGAGGATCAGGGAGACGGCCTCCGGAATGGTCATGAAGAAGCGGGTGACGCGCTTGTCGGTGACAGTGACGGGGCCGCCTGCGGCGATCTGTTTTTTGAACAGGGGAATGACGCTGCCGTTGCTGCCCAGCACGTTGCCGAAGCGCACGGCGATATAGCTGGTGTCACTGCTGCCGTTCATGGACTGTACGATCATCTCGCACAAACGCTTGGAGGCGCCCATGACGTTGGTCGGGTTGACGGCTTTGTCGGTGGAGATCAGGATAAACAGGCTCGTGCCGAAGTCTCCTGCGGCCTTGGCCACGTTCCAGGTGCCGAAGACATTGTTCTTGATGGACTCCGCAGGACTGTCCTCCATGAGCGGGACGTGCTTGTGGGCGGCCGCGTGGCAGACTACCGCGGGGCGGTACTTGGCGAAGAGATCGCGTACGCGCCGCTCGTCCCGAACGGAGCCGATCAGCACCACCAGGTTCAGCTCGGGGTGATCCTTGCGCAGCTCCATCTGAATGTCGTAGGCGTTGTTCTCGTAAATGTCGAAAATGATCAGACAGCCTGGCTGCATCCGCGCCAGCTGGCGGCAGAGCTCACTGCCGATGGAGCCGCCGCCGCCGGTGACCAGAACGGTCTTGCCCCGGACCTTTTCGGCGATGGCAGTGCTGTCGGCGGTGACCTGTGTACGGCCGAGCAGGTCTTCAATGCTCACGCTTCTGACCTGCTGGAGTGTGACCTCGCCATTGGCAAGCTGGCTGAGCGTGGGAAGCGTTTTCAGCGTGACACCGCAGGCGCTGCAGATTTCCAGAATCTCGTTCCGGGTAGTCAGGGAAGCGGAGGGGATGCAGAAGATGACCTCTTCCACAGCGTACCTGTTAACGGCTTCGGGGATGAAGCTGCGGTTGCCCACGACCTTGACACCGCGGATTCGGGTGCCGAGCTTGCCGGGATCGTCGTCGATGAGACAGACGGGCTTGTTGCGGGAGTGGGGGTTTTCATCAAATTCCCGCAGGGCAAGGGCGCCCGCGTTGCCGGCGCCGATGATCATCGTGCGTTTGCGGATGATATGGCTGGCGCGCAGCTGATGGTCCTGGGTGGCGCGCCGGTAGAGAAAACGGGAAGCCGCCTCAAGGACAAACAGGATCATGGCAAAGATGAAGGGAAAGCTGCGGGGAGTGAAGCAGCGCAGCAGCAGCGCGATGGTGTAATAAAAAGCGGCGGCGGAGACACTGGCAAAGCCGATGTTGAGCAGCTCCTTTTCCCCGGCGTATTCCCAGCGGCTGCTGTAGAGATTGAAGAAGCAGAAAACCAGAATGGCGGCAAGCGTGGCCGGAACAGCGCAGAGCTTCAGGGTTTCAAAGGCCAGAAGCGCAGAGCTGCTCATAACAAACTCAAAGCGGACGATTACCGCCGCAAAAGCGGAGAGATTGATCAGCAGTATATCGATAAAAATCAGAAACCCGATGCTTAGCCGATGGCGCTGGCCGGATCTTCTGTTGTTGTTGATGTCCATAGTGCCTCCAAAAGCTGTGGGCGCCGGTCGCAGACGGGCGCCTTCTGCCGCTGTGAATGCGAAAAAGCGGATAGAAAATCGAAACACGCTATAAAATTATAGCAGAGGCAGGGGGGAAATGCAAGCCGGGGAAACATAGGGTAAGAAAGGTTTTGCGGGCTTTTCAGGCCCTTTCCAGAATCTGAAAAAATAATGAAAAAAAGGCTTGCTTTTTTTTAACCTTTATGCTAATATAATCGAGCGCAAGAGATCCGGGTGTAGCGCAGTTGGTAGCGTGCTTGAATGGGGTTCAAGAGGCCGGAAGTTCGAATCTTCTCACTCGGACCAAAAATCCTCAATTTCGAAAGAAATTGGGGATTTTTTCTGCCTAAAAATACCCCTCTTCAGGCCCTGACTGGAATTTGACTGGAATGAACTTCCGATTTGCAAAAAGCCTGGTCGAAAGCCTCCACCGCTTTTTGTTTCACCGGGGACTGTACATGCAGGTAATGCTGCGTCATATCCAGATCCGCGTGGCCAACCATACTCTGAATGGTCGCCAGATCCACACCCAACGCCTGCATCTGGCTGACGTAGGTGTGGCGGCAGGAGTGCGGCGTCAACACCCGAACGCCATCCAAATCTTCAAGATAGCTTTTGAACTTGTCCCGGTAGTGCTTGGGGTCAAAAGGCTGTTCCCGCTGTGGAGATTGGAAGATGTATTTGTTGTTGGTGGCTCGCAGACCGACGACCATACTGCGCAGTCCCTGGGGGATCGGCACGTCGCGGACACTGTCCCGTGTCTTTGGCTGACCGATCTCCACTTTGCCGCCCACCACCTTGACAGCCTGACGGATGTGAATCACGGAGCCGTCTTCCTCAATCAGCCTGGGCTCCAGAGCCAGCAGCTCCTGCATGCGGATTCCGGTGCCCAGCATCAGGCGGATGCTGTTGCCGATCCTGTCGCGGGGGAGACCCTCCATCAGGCATGTGACTTCATCGGCGGTAAATGCATCCTTGGCCTGCATGGGCTTGCTGGAACGCATTTTCTCCGCACAGGCCCCCGGATTGCGATTGATCAGCTCGTTTGCCTCGGCCTTGTTCATGATCTGATACAGCATGCCCCGGGCCTTGGCCAGGTAGCTGTCAGATTTGCCCTCCCGCCGAAGAGACCGCAGCAGATCCTCAATATCCATGGCCCTGATCGTGTTGATGGGCCGATCTCCGATCTTCGTTTTCAGTGCGTTGAGCGTATATTTATAGCTGTGCAGGGTCGTCCCGGAGATACTCTCCTTGTGCCCCTCGTACCAGGTATCGGCCCACTCGGAAAACGAGATCGTGGGCTTGACGGTCGGCCTATCATGCAGGGCAATTTCCCCATCGTCAAGCTTCTGCATGAATGAGCGCATTTGTTCCAGAGCTTCCTTTCGGGTCCTGCCATAGAAGGACTTTCGCCTTCTCCGACCGTCTCTCTGAAAGCCGACCATGACGGCACACTCCCATCGGCCGTCCTTACGTTTGTTGATTGTTCCTTCGCCGTTGCAGCGTTTTCCTGACAAAATAACTCCTTTCCTCAGTCCTTGTGTTTCTTCAGGACTATTTTTACATAATAGAACCGATTTTTCAAGGATACGGCCACACAAGACCCGTCGGGATCTGAATGATCTCGACGGGTCTTTTTCCTTACTGAGTCTGATGGTCGATCCATTGCAGCAGCTTGTCCCGCGGGACCAGCAGCCGCTTGCCGATATGGATAGTGGGAAAGCCCTCGCTGTGCATCAGCGTGTAAGCGGAGTTTCTGGCGATGCCGAGCACGTCCGCCACCTGCTGGGCGTTGAGCGTAAAGGGAAGATTTTGCATTTCCTGATCATTCATCCCGATCACCTCGATTCCTAATCCCGATCTATCGCGCGTCGCGGCCGCGCTCGCGCTGGCGTTTGAGAAGCTCGAGACCCTTGAGAATGTCCCGGCGGATCTCTTCATTGGTATAGCGGGGCGGGAAGAAGCTGCGGAAATCCTCCCGTTTGAGCTTGATCTGCTCCTGCTGGTTGGGCTTCTCCTGCTGCATGAGCGCTTGGATGGCGGCGGCATCAAGAGTCCCGGCCTGGGCTGCCTTTTTCAGCTGGATGGCCTGAGCGTGGGACGGTGTACACTGGTTGGTCTCCATGGCGGTGAGAAGCTGGTGCTGCTGCTCTTCTGATAGATAGGAGAGCTCCACTGCCGGATTGAAGGCGATACGGCCCTCGTCCACCTTGGCGAGAAGCTCCGGGATAAGACTCGTCAGGCGAATGTAACGGAATACTTGATCGCGGCTGTCATTTGCGGATTCTCCAACTAAAGTTGCAGAGTCGAACTTCGTCGCAACTTGCGACGAAGTTAAATCAGATCGTTTTCCTTGATTTCTTACGGCTTCCAACTTCATCTTGTAGGCAAAGGCCTTTTCGCTGGGAAGGATGTGCTCGCGCTGGAGATTGGCGTCCACCATGGCGATCACGGCCTCGTCGTCCGTCATCTCCCGGATGACCACCGGCATATCTTCCAGCCCCAAGGCCTGGCAGGCGGCAAGACGCCGGTGACCGGACACCAGCTCGTAGGCGCCGTCCTCCATCGGCCGGGCCAGACCGGGGGAGAGGACGCCCACCTTGCGGATGCTCTCCACGATCCGCTCCATCTCCTCGTTGTTCTGTACCTTGAAGGGG
>ONPY01000042.1 GCA_900319835.1 uncultured Eubacteriales bacterium
TTACTGCCCATGTTCTCACGTCCTTTCTGTTTCTATTCTACAACAAAAAAATGAAAGTAGGCACTTTTTCAAGTGTCTACTTTCATCTTACCAAGTGCATGCTGAAATTGGCAGGGTGGGTTTTCATTCAACAACAGGTGCTAAAGCTAAGGTTCACTTTGATTCATTTCATGTTCAATCTTTCGTACTGCATATGAATGAATAACAAGAAAATCGTCAGGATGTTTTATCACATAGGGTGTTTTTATATGTAAAGGCCAAATGGGATTTACTTGAAGAGGGAAATCTGTCAGCCGGTAGTGGAGCGATAAGAAAAACTTTGCAGCCTCTTGATCTAATGATGCGGCTTCAATTTCATAGAGGCGCCAAGTAGTCCAACTTGAATGCGTTTCTTGCAGCAGCGAGAGTGATATGCTTGAGTAGCGACTATAAAGCAGCCTTGTTGTCAATAGGTAATACTTCTTTTGTACAAGGGCATCAGAATCTGTGGTCAACATTTTGCCATTCTGTGCGTCAAACAAACAGCCCTCTCGACTTACCCCCTTAACTATTCTCGGCCAATATATTACCAGTTGATCTGAAGAAATCACTTCGTATGTTTCAAAAGGAATGCTACCAATAGGCAAAAATGTAATGACGCTATTGTTAAATCGCTCAAAAGAGTAGGTAAAATGAATTGTATCAGAGGCTTTGACTGTAACGCTGTTTACCTTCGCGTTTAACAAAATGTCTTGCGGAACATAAAGAAAACCCAGTTCCAATCGGAACGTGTTTCCCTCGCAAATCAGCCTAATTGGCAACTCGTGCTCGCCGGCTTTATAAGCTGGGGAATACAGCGGGCCAAAAGTTCTCTCTGGACAGTTTTTACTTTCTTCAAATGCACTATGCCGAAAGTGTCTGACTCTCTCATAACTATCTGTTAGAGTCACATATTGACCGCACAGCTCACACATGAAAAGGCCACTATGTGCAGAGACGGTTCCACCTGGATGAAGCTTAGCAGCTTCTTCCGCTGAAACTCGAATCCAGCCATGTTCAGACCACATGCAAACATGATTTAAAGCTGCCACATTTTCACCCCACAAACATTTCTGTCAAAAGCTAATGCTATCGTAATATTTCCGGCTTTTTGTGTAAATTATACCATAGTTCTCTCAATATTAACAGACCGAGCCGTTTCTTTTAGCAAGTCGAAGGCTTTTTGTGACAGCAACTCTTGTAATCCGCTCTTACATTGAATAATCCTAATGGCACACTTCTCTATACGGGTCAGCTTCGGCTGGCCCGTTTGTATGTTATTGGGGCTGATAAGCATTTTTCTTTTGATTAGGAAATCAAAACTGTGACTGCCGCAGGCAGGAACCGCGGCGAAAGGCGCAGAGTGATTCGAGGGATTGGGGAGCGAAATCCCCAACAAGTGCCGGAGGACACAAATTCATTTTTGACAGACGAGGCGAAACTTGCTCTTGGCAAGTCTTGCTCTCGGAACGAACAGGCAAAAACGAATAAGTGTAGTACAAGGCGAATTCTGCTCTCAAATTGTTTGCAGTCATAATCCATTTTCTTTTTGAAAAGCTCGCCTTCGTCTGTATGATTTTTGAAATAATAAATTTTCTATGTCATAAAAATGCTTTGCCCGCTGCCTCGAATAATGGAGGCAGCTATTTTGTTCCTTTAGCAAGTGGAAAAATGCTTTTTAGAGGGTTGTAAAAATGAAGGTCTCAATGCCTCGTAAATAGAGGGGAAAAATCTTCAGAAAAAGTGGGTCAAATCTCAAAAAAGTGTGGAATAGGGTAGTGAATGGTTCTTTCAAAAAACTGCCGCGGTGTCATAAAATCGCAGTTCTCGCTGCCTAGTAAGTAGAGGGAAAAATAAAAAATAAGCCCGCAGGTTGTATAAACGCCTTTCTCGCTGCCTAGCAAGTGAAGGGAATGCTTCCGTATATGAAAAAGAAAAACTTGGAAAACTATCATGGGAGGTGAGCCAGCTGAAAATCGAAATCATGGAACAGAAAAAGCAGGTTTGTATCTGGCTTACCAGAGAAGAATCCGCTGATGAAGCTACTCAGAAGGAAATAATGCAGCTGCTTGAGCCGTATCGGGAGAAGCAATACTTTTTCGCAATTTACCGTTCCGGCACACAGAATCTCACAGAAATGACCAGCGCTCTGTTGATTTACAACATAAAGCGTTCAGCAGAGCGAGAGGTTCTAAAGGAAAAGGCGGCTCAAGAATATTAAGAAAGGTGTTTTGGAAAACACAGCTCTCTTGTTGCTTTTCCTGTTTACATATGCTACAATGTCGACATGAAATATCCGAAAAGGTGGTTGCAAAATTGATAGAGAGATTTGATATCGCCGGATACTGCCGAATTTCTGTAGACGAAGAGTTAGACCGTGATAATACCTCGATTGAGAACCAGAAGGCAATCATTGAGGATTTCGTCAAAGAGAGATTCCCCGACAGCAGCTTGACCTTCTTTGAAGACCGCGACCGCTCCGGTTACACCTTTGAGCAGCGGGAAGGTTATCAGAAAATGCGCAAGGGGCTGCTGAACCACACATATGACATTCTGGTAGTCAAGGACTTCTCCCGTTTCTCCCGCCGCAACAGCCGCGGCCTGGTGGAGCTGGAGGACCTGCGCGACGCCGGGGTGCGCATTATTTCCATCGGGGACGGGATCGACTTCCCCAATGATGACGACTGGCTGAAGATCCAGTTCCAGTTTCTGATCAACGAGATGCCGGTCACAGATGCCTCCAAAAAAGTGCGCGCTGTGGTCAAGCGTCGTCAGAAGGACGGCAAGTGGATCTGTGCCGCGCCTTACGGGTACATCATCAATCGACATCAAGAATTTGAAGTTGTTCCTACAGAAGCGGATGTGGTGCGCAAGATTTTTCAATTATATACCGACGGCTGGGGATATAAGCGGATCGCAAATTACTTGACCGATGAAGGGATCCCTACGCCCCGCATGTCAGAGCGGGAACGCAAGGAAGCGGAAGGTATGGACTATCACCGCGAGGTAAAGACAACATGGTCCACTGCGACGATCCAAGGCATTTTGGAAAACGATTTTTACATTGGCACCATGCGCTCCGGCAAATACACACGGAAGAAGATCAATGGCGAAGATGTGAAGCTGGATGAAAGCGAGCACATTGTAATCGAGAACCACCACCAGGCGATCATCAAATACCAGGAGTTTGCAACGGTAAAGGCTTTGATGGAAAGCCGCACCACAAACAACTACCGAGGACAGAAAAAATACGACAACGTGTATTCCGGCTTCCTGGTTTGCGGCGATTGCGGGAGCCCTATGTTTGCCATGAGCCGCTCAGACTTGAAGGATGCCTACCGCTGCGGCCTGTATCATCGCCGCGGCCTGAAAGCCTGCACCAGCCATCACATCCGGGTGGAAAAGCTGGATGAGATGATCAAGCACTACGTCCAGATCGTCAAGGACAACTCCGAGCAAATGTTGGCTCAGCTCAACGCCAATATTTCCGAGGAAGAAGAGGATGTGCAGGAAACGGAACGGAGCGCCGCCAATTTGGAAGAAGTCCTCTCTGAACTTCAGGAGGAATTGAAGGCTACCAAACGGCAGCGTATCCGCGACATTGTGAAGCATCCGGAGCAGGAAGAACTGCTGGAAGAAACCTATAACGAGCTTGAAGAAGACCTCGCTCAACGCATTGCGGGGCTGCAGAACCAAATCGAGTTGACCCTTGACAGGCGGAATACGATCATCCGGATCAACAGAGTAGCAAAAACCGCGCTGGAAGCCTTTGATGACATTCTGACCAAGGACAAGTTGGAAAAGAACGACCTGCTGCTGATCATTGAGAAGATCAAAGTCTATGAGGGCGGGATTGATATTCAGCTGAAGTCCGATATTGATGGGCTTCTCCGCTGCGGCATGCTGCCGGAAGAGGCAAAAGAGCCAGAAACGTCAGAAAAGAGCGCCGAGGCCGTAGCCCCCTATCCTTGTTCCCGCCGCAGCGATTCCAATGCGGGAACTTTTAATTCTGGCACGAAAGATAGCTTAAATGTCACAATCGTCCAGGAAACTGAGAAGCGTCCGGACAAGGTTTTTCGTGCCAATGTTATCTGTGACGGTGACCCGCTGGAGATTTTCACGGATAAGGACGGGGAGCTGATTTTCAAGAAGTACTCCCCGCTGGGGGAGCTGGGGGATTTCGCGGCGCAGATCTGCGACAGTCTCCGCAAGTCCACAGACGGCATCGCCGCCGTATGTGACCGGGACTCGGTGATCGCCATTGCCGGCGGCGCAAAGCGGGAGCTGCTGGACAAGCCCATCAGCAGTCAGCTCGGCGAGCTGATGGAGGAGCGCTCCGTCTACCGCAGAAACGGCAGCTCCCTGCTGCCGGTGTCCTCCGCCGAGGAACGCTACGCCGTCTCCGTGGCGGCGCCGGTGTTGTCCGCCGGGGACGTGCTGGGCTGCGTGCTCTTTGTTGCGGAACGGGACGCACCCCCCGCCGGGGAGGTGGAGGTCAAGCTGGCACAGACCGTGGCCTGCTTCCTCGGCAAACAGATGGAGGGATAACGCACGATCCCCGGGACCTGAAGTCCCGGGGGTCGACATTTTCAGTAGCCCACCGCCAGGCCGAAGAGCAGCAGTCCCGCGGTCAGCAGCAGGTTGAGCGCCTGGAAGGGGCCGGAGTAGCGCGCCCACTTGCCGTAGCTCACATCTGCCAGGCCAAGCGAGATGAGCAGCACGGGATTTGTGGGATAGAACACATTGCTGAACCCGTCCCCAAAAGCGAAGGCCAGGATGCACAACTGCGGCGACACACCGAAAATCTGTGCCAGGGGCACGATCAGCGGGATCAGCAGAAAAGCTTTGGCTGAGCCGGAGGGGATGAAGAAGTTCATGCCCAGACAGATCAGATAGATGAACAGTACCAGGCCCGCCCGGGACATGCCGCCCGCGGCGCCCACCGCGGCGTGGAGCAGGGCGTCCAGAATGTGCCCCTCCACCATCGTGTAGCGGATGGAGGAGGCCATCAGGATCATCAGTACCGAGGGTGAGACTGCCTTGACGCCCTGCAGGAAGCTGCGGCCCAGCGTGCGCCCGCCCATACCGGCGGCAAGCACGGCCGAGATCCCGGCGGCGAGGAAGGTTAGCGCTACGATGATCATCGTCAGATCCCGCAGCGCGGGGATCAGCCCGGAGCAGAGCACCAGCGCGATCCCGGCGCCCAGAATGCCGGCAAAGAGTCGCAGGGCGCGGTCCATTTCGCGGTTGGACATATGCGTCTCCGCCACATTTCCAGCCGGAGTCGGGGGCGCATGCCGCTTTTCATGCAGATACACAAAAGCAAACAGGAGCAGATAAATCAGCACGAAGGAAACCAGGCGCAGCCAGAGACCGCTGAACATGGGCAGCCCCGCCAGAGTCTGGGCTACGCCGATGGTGAAGGGATTTGCCACGCCGGCGGCAAAGCCGCAGCCCGCAGCCAGCAGGCTCATGGCAAGGCCGGTCTCCGGCCCCCAGCCCAGGCTCAGCGCCAGGGCCACCACGATGGGCACCAAAGGGACGACCTCCTCAAAGGAGCCCACCAGCGATCCCATGGCCATGAAGAAGGCGATCAGCACCGCCATCAGCCGGTAGCGCACCGCCCCATAGCGGCTCGTCAGCCGCTCCAGCATATAGCGCATCAAGCCGCTCTCCCCAAGGGCGTTGAACACGCCGCCGATCACCAGCAGGAAGACAATCACCGCGATGAGCGCCCCAGAGCCCTCCGCCCCCAGCACCAACAGCGGCGAGAGCAGCCACTTCCAGAAGGGCAGACCGCCCGGCACCGCGCGATAACCGCCGGCGGTGTCCACCACGGTGTGTCCCGCGGCGTCGGTCACCCGGGCGTATTCCCCGCCGGGCACCACCAGCGTCAGCACATAGACCGCGACCATCAGGGCGAAGATCACGGCAATGGCCGCGGCAAAGCTCTTTGCGCTGATGTTCAGGCCCTTCTCCTCTCTCGGCATAAGGCTCTCCCCTTTCGCTGTATTGGCTCAGAGGCCGAGGCCGTGGCTGAGCGTGACGATGAAATCCTGGACGTTGGTCACAATCCCCTTGGCCGAGAGGCTGCCCCGGTCTCCCAGCTTGTTGGCGGTAAACTCCGAGATGTCCACGCAGTAGAAATAGACCTCCCGGACGGTGCCGTCGGGCAGAACGCGATAGGATGGCGTCATGTTGCCCACGGCGATGCTGTGGAGCATCGTGGCAAGGCAGATCACCGTGGTGGCGCCGCGCACCTGGTCGCGCATTTTGTTCTGCGCCTCATAGACGTTGCCCGTCACCTCCGGCAGCGGCCCATCATCCCGGATGGAGCCGGCCAGCACATAGGGGACGTGGCACTTTTCCAGATGGGCCATGATGCCGTCCGACAGGTTCTCGGCCTCCAGGAACGCACGGATGGAGCCGCAGGCGCGGATGCGGTTGATGGTGTCCAGATGGTTGTAGTGGCCGTTGGGCTGGCTCTGCTGTGTGTAGATGTTCTGGCCCAGGGCGGTTTTGAGCCAGGCCGCCTCCAGATCGTGGGTAGCCAGGGCGTTGCCCGCCAGAAGCGCGTCCACATAACCGTTTTCGATCAGGCGTGAGAAGGCCTCCCGCGCGTCATAGTCAAAGGCCAGGGCCGGGCCCATCACCCAGACGATCTTGCCGTGGTCCCGGTCGTGCTTGAGAATCTCATACAGCTCGTCATAGTCGCGGGAGAATGCGGTCTCGCGGGAGCGCTTCTGCCGGAAGGCAAAGGTCTCCTCATGGCCGCTCTCGCCCTCACGGCGGAAGGCGCCGGGGTGGACATAGATGCCCTCGCTGCCGTCCTCGCTGCGGCCCATCACCACGAGCTGGCCCTGCTTTACGCGGCGAAACTCCGTCACGGTGATTTTGCCGTTTTCCCAGACGGCCACGCAGTCCATACGGCTCTCCTCGGCCAGGTGCCAGACGCCGTCAATTTTGAAATACTCGGGGAAGATGCTCATGGCGTGGTAGCCCGTGGGGGCGATGCCGTCGGCCGGGGCGGGGACAAGCGCTGCCTCCGGCGCGGTTTGAAAGCGGCACTCCGTAAAGTCCGGGGCATGATAAGATCTGAGCTGAAAAGCCATGTTCAATTCCTCCTGTCGTTTCGGTATGTTTATTGTAACACACGCCTGCGGTTTTCTTCATTTGTGTGCTCGACCGCGCCTACAGCGTGGCGTCGGTGCGGATGCCCATCAGGAAGTAGTGACTGTCGTTGAAGTCAAAGGTACCCAGCGTCTGCATCTTTGCCTTGTTGTTGTGCGCGTTTTCGCTGCGCTTGTTGATCTGGTTGACGAAGGTGAGCATAATGGGAAAGCGCTCTTTCCACTGGCCGAGCGAGGTATAAAACAACTTCTGAAAGGCGCCGGTGCCGCGGATGGAGCGGTCCACGCACATGGGTCCGTATTGATAGGTCTGCTCCAGCACCAGGGGCCGGCCTTCAAAGCTATAGTCCGGGATGATCTCCATCATGTGCCGAAACAGCGGCCAAGCCGACCAGAACGCCCAGGGCGCCGCAAAGCAGAAGCCCAGGATCCGGCTGTCCGTCTCCTCATCGGTGATGACGGTAACACCTTTCTCTTTCTCGATCAGCTCGGTGAGCTGATCGTCGGTAATGGCGGTGGTGACAAAGCCGTCCGGCCTGTCCTCCTCCGAGATCGTATCTTTATGGTATTTCTTCAGTAGAGTCTTGACGCCCTCCATATCCTCCAGTGTCGCAAGTCTGTAATGCATACTGTTCTCCTTTTTATATATATTGAGATTATCATGCCACGCCGGAAAGCTTCCCCCTCGCGGCACATGCCGCGGTCTTTCTAAGACTGCGCGTCCCCCGGTCTCATTCCGGCGAGCGTACTCTCCGAAGTTGACGCCGACCGTCTGCCGGGCACCATGTCTGCCTCTTTACGGAGTCTTGAGCGCCTGATACAGCGCGTAGCTCTCGTACAAATTGATCCGCAGCGAGGCGGCGTAGAGGGGGATTTCAAACCCCGCCTCGTCATAGACCCTGCTGTTGCGGGGCAGCCAGGACACGGTACAGTAGGCGTCGGGCAGCTGGGCGTTCCAGGACCGCGGGGTCTCGCCGTCCGGCTGCTTTTCCCCGCAGAAGGCCTGATACAGCGCGTCCTCCGGTTCCAGTCCGAAGAGCAGCGCGGCAAAGGCAAACTGTCGCCGCCAGTCTTCCCAGGTGATTTTTTCTGTTCCGGCCGGTCTGTCAAAGACACACAGCAGAGCCCGTCCGCCTTCCGCCTCTGCGGAAGTGACGCCCGCAAGAAGAACCGGATTGCCGGAATCCCCATAGGTTTCCTCCGTGCTCCGCACCACCACCGTGCGGGCCCGCCCATCGGCGGAGAGATAGCCCTCCTCTTCGGCGATGACACCCGGCAGCCCGGCCTGTTCCAGCGCGGAGAGGATCGCGTCCTCGTCCACAAAACCGGGAGCCGCGGTGCCTCTGCCCCTGAGGGCCAGCAGGCAGAGGGCCGCACACAGGCAAACCGCAAGTAAGATCACAAGATATGGCCGCTGCTTTTTCATGGGAAATTCTCCTTAAAAACGCTTTCACCCCGGCTTTTACAGCACGTACAGCCGATCCTCCTGGGGCGGGGGGTCCTGCGGCGCCTCATGTCGGCGGGCGTACTCCCGGGGATTGACGCCGACCGCCTGCCGGAAGACCCGGGCAAAGTAGTTGGCGTTGGCAAAACCACAGGCGTCGGACACGAACTGCACCGTATGCCTGCCCTGCCGCAGCAGGATGCGGGCGTTTTCGATGCGCACCTGGTTGAGATACCGGCCCGGTGTGACGCCGGTCTCACGACAGAAGCAGCGGGTCAGATATTCCTGGCTCACCTCCAGCCGGGCGGCGAGCTCCCCGATCCCGTCGAGGAAGGCGTAATCCCGCTGGATGATGCCAAGGGCCGCCTCCACCACCTGGGGCAGGGTCCGCTGTCCGGCAGGGCCGGCGCTGCCGGTGCCGGAGAGCGCCATCAAGAGCGCATAGGCCGCCTCGGACGCCTCCTTTGCGGGGACCTGGCGGTGTGTCCGGGCGGCGAGCAGGCGCAGCATGCGCTCCGCCGCCTCGCCGCCCCGTGCGAAGAAGAGTCCGCCCTGGCGTCTGCACTCGGCAAAGACGCGGTCAGCCGCCTCGCCTTTGAGGGCGATGAGGCCCAGCTCTCCGTCCTCCGTCGGAAGCAGGGAGAGCTCCTCCTTCCCCTCCAGCACCGCGCACTGCCGGGTCTCCAGCGGCCAGGCCAGATCTCCCGCCGCGATGCGCAGGCTCCCTCTCAGCGGCGTCACAACGCGCCACACCCCGAACTCCGCCGAAAGGGCCCGAATGCCGCCGGCGCGCAGGGTCAGGACCCGCGCCTCCGTAACGCCCAGAAGCCCCGAGAGAAACTCTCCCGGGGCCTCCAGTGTGACAGGATTCAGTTTTTCTCCCGCGAAGGTCATCAGTGGACGATGGCCAGCTCCGTCTCCTTGTCGAAGAAGTGGGCTCTCTCCATCTCGATGGGAACCTTGATGAACTCCTCCTCCGGCTTGTCCATATAGGAGGGCATCCGGACGATGACCTTCTTGTCGCCGACGAAGACATAGAGGTTGGTCTCGGCGCCGAGCAGCTCGCAGAAGTCCACCTTGGCGGACAAGCCGTTGCTCTCGCTGAGCTGGGCAAAGGGTAGGAAGTCCTCGGGACGAACGCCCATGATGACCTCTTTGCCGATGTAGGGCTTGAGGGCCTCGTGCTTGAAGGCGGGGATCTCGATCTTGTCCTGGCCCAGGACAGCAAAGAGCTTGCCGTCCTCCGCGGCGATGGTGACGTCCAGGAAGTTCATCTGGGGGGAGCCGATGAAGCCGGCGACGAAGAGGTTGCACGGCGTATCATACAGCACCTTCGGGGTATCATACTGCTGAATGAGACCGTCTTTCATGACGACGATACGGTCGCCCATGGTCATGGCCTCGGTCTGGTCGTGGGTGACGTAGACGAAGGTGGTGTCCAGACGGCGGTGCAGGCGGGCGATCTCGCTGCGCATGGAAGTACGGAGCTTGGCGTCCAGGTTGGACAGCGGCTCGTCCAGCAGGAAGACGGCCGGGTTGCGGACCATGGCGCGGCCCAGGGCCACACGCTGTCTCTGGCCGCCGGAGAGCGCCTTGGGCTTGCGCTCCAGCAGATGCTCCAGGTCGAGGATCTTGGCGGCCTCGTGGACGCGCTTGTCGATCTCGTCCTTGGGGACGTTGCGCAGGGTCAGACCGAAAGCGATGTTCTTGTACACGCTCATGTGGGGGTAAAGGGCGTAGTTCTGGAACACCATGGCAATGTCACGGTCTTTCGGGGGAACCTGGTTGACCAGGCGGTCGCCGATGTACAGCTCGCCGCTGGAGATAGTCTCCAGGCCGGCGATCATACGCAGGGTGGTGGATTTGCCGCAGCCGGAGGGGCCGACCAGAATGATGAACTCCTTGTCCGCAATCTCCAGGTTCAGATTGGGGACGACGGGCTTATCGGCGCCGTCATAGATCTTGGTAACATTTCTGAAGCTGATGGAAGCCATAGTTTTTCCTCCCGTTTTGTGTGCGCCGCTGCGCACGTTTTCTGGGTTTCAGTATACCGGCTCCGGCCCGGAAACACAAGCCTATTTTTTTGACAAACGGATAATTTTTTGATCTTTTATTCCTACCTTGCCCCCGGCAACCGGGCTATGCTATAATACTCTCGACAAGATGAAAGGAAAAGGAATGACCTATGGCTGACATCACTTATCAGCAGGCCCGCAAAATCGGGCTGAAGGAAGTCAAGATGAAGACCTCCCGGCACGAGGACCCCTATCTCCCCGCGCTGGAGGAGCTGCTGCCGCACATGAACAGTCTCAACGAGGTCGCGCTGGGCAGTATCCGCATTGACATCGACCAGGTGGTCGGCACCCGGAGCGCCGCGCGGCGGGAGGCTTTCTCCGCCTCCTTCTACCCGCTGCTGGAGGAAAACAGCGAGTTTGCCGCCAAGTGGGCGTCGCTGGCAGCCTCCCACCTGCAGGAGGGCATCCGCGACCCCATCGTGGCCGTGGAGTATCTCAACCGTTTTTACGTGGTAGAGGGACACAAGCGCGTCTCCGTGCTGCGCTTTTTCGGCGCTGCCACCGTCCGGGCCGAGGTGCGGCGTCTCATGCCGCCGAAGAGCGACGACCCCGAGATCCAGGTCTACTATGAGTTCCTGGATTTTTACCGCATCACCCGCATCAACTACATTCGCTTCACCCACCTGGGGAGCTACCCGGCGCTGACAGAGCTGCTGTGCGGCGAGGACCGCACGCCCTGGGACGCCGACCGGCAGCGCAGCTTCTTCTCCGGCGTATACCGCTTCCGCAAGGCCTACCGCGCCTCGGAGCTGAGCCGTTCGCTGACCCAGGACGGCGCGCTGCTGCGCTACCTGCAGATCTTCGGGCTGCAGGCGTTCATGACCCGCACGCCCACCGAGCTGAAAAACGACCTTGCGGTCATCGTCCCCGAGCTCAACAGTCTGAAAAACGAGAGCAGCCCCGTGCTGGTCACCGACCCGGCAGAGGCGCCGCGGAGCATCATCAGCCGCATCGTGCGCCCGGGCGTCAAGGATCTGCGGGCCGCCTTCCTGCACGACAAGAATCCGGACACCTCCTTCTGGACCTATGCCCATGAGCAGGGGCGGCTCGCCGCCCAGGAGGCGCTGGGCGAGCGCGTGGAGACCAAGAGCGAGTTTGACATGCTGGAAAAGGACTTCGACGCGACGGTCCGCGCCCTGAAGGACGAGGGCTACGACATGGTGTTCACCACGACGCCGCGGCTCCTCGCCCCCACGCTGACGGCGGCGGCCGCCTACCCGGAGCTGAAATTCCTCAACTGCTCTTTGAACGTGAGTCACCCCATCCTGCGCTGCTACTACGCCAGGATGTACGAGGCAAAATTTTTGACCGGTGTAATCGCGGGCGCTCTGAGCGAAAACCGCAATGTGGGCTACATCAGCGACTACCCGGTCTACAGCACGCCCGCCTCCATCAACGCCTTCGCTCTGGGTGTGCGGACCGTCAACCCCCGGGCCCGGGTGCTGCTGGAGTGGTCCTCCGTCAGAGACACCAACATCGACGAGCATTTCGCCCACTTCGGCGTGGCGGCGGTCTCCGGTCAGGACAGCCTGATCCGGGACGAGCGGCAGCGCAGTCTGGGGCTCTTTCTCCAGTTGGGCGGGAAGCAGGTCAACGTGGCCAATTCCTTCTGGAACTGGGGCAGCTTCTACCGCAAGATCCTGGAGTCCGTGCTGGACGGGTCCTGGGCGGATCTCAACAGCACCAGTGAGTCCGGCCAGACCATCAACTACTGGTGGGGGCTCTCCGCCGGTGTGGTGGATGTGCGCCTGGGCGACCGCGTGCCGGCGGAGACCGCGCGGCTGGTCAAGCTGCTGCGGCAGGAGATCGCAGACGGGCGCTTCCGCCCCTTTGACGGGCCGGTCTACGACCAGCACGGCGAGCTGCGTATTCAGGAGGGCGAAGTGCTGACGCCGCTGCAGATCCTGCAGATGGACTGGCTGGTGGAGAATGTCGACGGGGAGATCCCTACCATCGACCGGCTGACGCCGCAGGCCCAGGAGCTGGTCAAGATTCAGGGCGTCAAGGCCACGGAGCCGGAGGCATAAAAAGCGCGCTGCAACAAGCAAAAACCGTCATTCCGAACCAGTGACCGATGTCACCGGTGTGAGAATCCGTTCTGTCATTCCGGCATAAAACGGATTGCCACGACCAGTTTGAGAACTGGTCTCGCAATGACGCGCTTGTTGCAGCGCGCTTTTTGCACCCTTTCAGCGGCGGCGCTTCTGTCTGGGCTTGGGCTTGTCCTCGCCCAGGATGTCCTCCCGGCGGTTCCAGTTGGGATCGGAGAAGCTGCTCTCCTGCACCATGAGATCCTGCTCCTGGTGCTCCTCGTCGGTGAAGATGGCGCCCTCGGCGGGCTTGCGGGTCTTCACCTTCATGACCTCGGGGCTGATTTTCTGGAAGGCCTTGCGGAAAAAGAAACTGTCCAGATACGCGATCAGGCCGAAGCCGCAGACCGCCCAGAGATAGGTGAACACATCCACCGCGGCCGGGTTCATGAAAAAGCTGATGTACACCGCGGCGATGATGACGAGGATGCTCAGCACCGTCCAGGGCAGGGCGCCCACACTCAGGAGCCAGGCGTTGCGGATGGTGTTCTTCACCGTGTTTTCATACCGTGCCTGCAGCGGAAAGAGGTACAGAAAGCCGAAGAGAAAGATCAGCGCCAAAAAGTAGAAGGTGATCATGTACACCCTGCCGTAGGCACCGGCCAGGTTCCTGGCGATCCAGTAATAGGCGCCGAGGAAGGCGATGATCACGAGGCAAAAGAGCCACAGCGCGGTGGCCTGCCTGAAGTTCGCCTTGAAGGCCAGCCAGAAATCCCGGAAGATCAGACCGTCGTCCTTTTCCTCCTCATAGACCAGCTCCTGCATACAGGAAAACAGCGCAGCCAGCGACGCGCCCACGGTGAAGACCGGCAGGCAGAAGACGATGAACATCAGATTGCAGATCACAATGTCCGCGAGCTTCCCCAGGGCGATCATCAACGGCCCGTTTTGATCAAAGATTCTCATGGCTTTCCCTCCGGATGGATAAGACAGGGGCGCCGCAGACACGGCGCCCCTGACTGTTTTGTGTGAAAGGGTTTACTTGATGGCGCCCTGAACCATGCCGTCCATGATGTGCTTCTGCGCGAGCAGGAAGATCACGATCATCGGGACCATGGCGAGCAGCGCGGCCGTCAGAATCATATCCCAGGACTTCACGAAGGAGCCCACGAAGGCCTGCACCGCGACGGGCAGGGTCTTGTTCGGGTTGCTCTGGCCCAGCAGGATGGAGGGGAGCAGATAGTCGTTCCAGATCCACATGCCGTTGAGGATCGTGACAGTCACGATCGTGGGCTTGAGCAGCGGGAAAATGATGCGGAAGAAGGTGCCCTCGGGAGAGCATCCGTCGATGGCGGCGGCCTCCTCCAGCTCATAGGGGATGCCCTTGATGAAGCCGGTGAGGATGAACACCGTCATGGCGCCGCCGAAGCCGCAGTAGGCGAAGATCAGGCCCGGCAGGGTGCCGTTCATGCCCAGGCCCACGAACTTGCCCACCTCACGGAAGGTGGCGATCAGCGGGAGCATAACCACCTGGAAGGGGATGATCATGGAGGAGATGAACACCATGTAAATGGCGGTGGACCACTTGGTCTTGTTGCGGCAGATGACCCACGCTGCCATGCCGCCGAAGACGGCCAGCAGGATCAGGGAGATGATGGTGACCACGGCGGAGGAGCCGAAGGCGTGCCAGAACACGAAGTTCTTGTTGTTGACGACATTGTTCAGGTTGGAGGCGAACTGCTTGAAGCTGGCGCCGGCGGCAGAGATAGGATCCTGCACGATGGCGGCCTGGGTCTTGAAGGAGTTGAGCACCACCAGGAAGAACGGGAAGAGAATGTACGCGGCCAGCAAAACGGCGATAACCGTCAGCAGGACAGCGCGGGATGTCTTCATTTTCATTACATCTCGACCTCCCTCTTGTTGGAGATACGCACCTGAACCAGCGACACGCAGGCCAGGATGATGAAGAAGAGGATGGCTTTCGCCTGGGCATAGCCGTACTGGTCACGGGCAAAGGCGGTGTTGTAGATGTTCAGCGCGATCATCTGCGTGCCGTTGGACAGGCGGGAGCCCATGAAGCTGCGGACCGTGCCGACGCCGTTGGTCAAGGCCAGGTTGACATCGAACTGCTTGAAGGCGGAGGTCAGGGTCAGGAAGGTGCAGATGGTGAAGGTGGCGGCGATCATGGGCATCTTGATCTGGAACAGGGTGGTCAGATCGCTGGCGCCGTCGATCTGGGCGGCCTCCAGCACGTCCTTGGGGACGGTGGCCAGACCGTTGATGTAGATCAGCATGATGTAGCCGGCGTACTGCCAGATGTACACGATGATGATGGCCATAAACGCCGTGTTGGTGCTCGCCAGCCAGGAGTGCGGCGAGTTGAGCATCGTTGTGAGTACGTTGGAGAAAATGAACTGCCAGATGTAGCCCAGCACGATGCCGCCGATCAGGTTCGGCAGGAAGTAGGCCGCGCGGAAGAAGCCCACGCCCTTGAGCTTGGTGGTGCAGAGCAGGGCCAGCAGGAAGGCGACCACGTTCACCAGGATCATGTTGACCACCACGAACAGGATGGTGAGCAGCAGGGACCAGATGAAGGCGGGTTCCTTGAACATAGCGGCGTAGTTCTCAAAGCCTACCATCCGGGTGTAGGTGACGCCGTTCCAGTCCGTGAAGGAGTAGAAGAAGCCGACGAACATCGGGATGATGACGGTGACTGCAAAGGTGAAGAGCAGAGGAAACAGGAAGATAAAGTTGACGATGGCGCGGTGGTGCAGGATCGTGGGGATGTAGTACAGACCCGCCAGCACCAGCAGAGCGCCCAGAACCAGGAACAGGCCGCGCAGGCCGAGCTTGGCGGAGCCCATGTTGACGACCAGATAGGTCTTGGTAAAGTCCATCCAAAGGGCGGCGATCATAAGCACGACGCCCGCAATCAGGAGCACCAGCGACAGAATCTTCCTGCTGGAATTGTTTTCATTCATCTTTCAGAACGCTCCCTCTCATTTCTCAAACTGTCGAACAATAGGGGAGAAGGGCGGTGGCAGCGCCGCCGCCCTTCTGGGTCTTGCAAAGGTGTTTACTTGACGAAGTCGGGGATCACGGATTCCATGGCCTCGACGAAGCTGGCAACATCCTCAGTGCCCATCGCGAAGTCCTGGAAGATGGCGCCGGTGCCGTCCTGAGCCATGTTGGAGGGCTGGCCCATCCAGTGCCAGGCAGAGGTCTTGCCGGCGGCGGCATACTCGGAGACAGGGCCCGCAAACGGGTCATTGGCGACGACGGTGCAGCTCTTGAAGGGGCTGACACAGCCGGCTTCCTGAACCATGATCTGCTGGCCGTCGGGGCCGGCGAGCCAGTTCAGGAACGCCTCAGCATCGGCCACGTTGCCGTCCTTGTAGACAGCCCAGTGGGAGGGAGCGTTGGTCAGGATGGTGTCGATGCCTTCCTCGAAGCAGTAGGGGACATAGCCGCACTCGAAGTTGCCGGCAGCGGCGTACTGATCCTTGTACTGGTTGGTCAGGGAGGAGCCGATCCAGGAGCCCTGGGTCACAAAGGCATACTTGCCGGCGGCAAAGCCGGAGACCTGCATATCATAGTTGCCGGAGACCAGCAGAGCGGGATCGGAGTAGTGGTTGAACAGGTCGACCATCTCAGCGAAGTGGGTGAAGCGGTCGTGATCCAGCTTGCCCTCGTTCATCATCATGTCGAAGTAAGTGGTGTCCTCGCGGTCAAGGCCGGCGTCGAGGTACTGGCCGAACAGGTGCTGGCCGGTGGACCAGTACAGCTCGGTGGCGTTGGCGCAGTAGCCGATGACGGCGGTGATGCCCAGCTCGTCCTTCTTGGCATCGATGGCCTCAAAGGCGGCCTTCATGGACTCGGGACCGGTGATGGACTTGGGGTCAACGCCGGCGGCATCCAGGATGTTCTTATTGTAGGCAAGACCAATGGCCTCGGTGGTGTAGGGGAAGCCAACAAGGCCGTCCTCGCTCACAAAGCCTGCGTCGGTGTCCTTCGCCCAGTCCTGATCGGACATGTCAACCACCATGCCGGTCCAGTTGGCGAGGTCGGGAGCGCCCTCAAACACGAAGATGTCGGGCATGTTGCCGGCCTGGTAGTACTGCTTCAGCGTGGCCTGCAGGTCAACGCCGCCGCCGAGGGACTCAACCTCGACGTGCTTGCCGGTGGCCTCTTCATAGGCCTTGGCAGCGTGCTCCAGGGGCTCGGCAATCTCGATCTTGCCGTTAAATAGGCGGATGCCGCCGGCAGCAGCGGGAGCTGCTTCGGCAGCGGGGGCTGCGGCCTGGCTGTCGCCGGCAGGGGCGGCAGCGGGGGCTGCGGACTCAGTGCTGACGCCGCAGGCGGCCAGAGCGATGACCATGGTCAGCGCCAGCACGAGAGCAAGAAACTTTTTCATACTTTTTCCTCACTTTGTTTGAATTTCCGAAAGGGCGCAAACTTCCCTTCCGGCTTTTTTGATTCTAACATTTTAAGCATTCAAAATCAATCATTTTTATGGGAAGCGCCTAATCTGGGCGTTTTGTACGAATTCTGATTGCGTTTATTGTTTTGTTTGCCAATTGACAAATCGTCTCTTTTCGTTCTCGCCGTTTTAAAGTGCGACAGCGCCGCCTCCCCCGGCGGGGGAACGGCGCTGTTTTCGGTTTGCCTGCGGGTCACTTCAGCGCAAGCTCCCTGCCATAGGAGCGGATGGTAATCGCCGGACCGCTGACCAGGCGGTAGCGGGGGCCCCCGGCGCCCATCGTGAGCTCCACGCAGCTGCCGCGGACGCTCACGCGGAAGCGGTAGCCCTGCCACTGGGGCGGCAGGACCGGCGCGAAGGAGAGCACTCCGCCACGGCAGCGCATGCCGCCGAAGCCCTTGACCAGTCCCGTCCAGGTGCCGGCCATGTTGGCCATGTGCAGGCCGTCCTTGGTGTTGTGGTGCATGTCATCCAGATCGAGCCGGGCCGAGGACATAAAGTAGTCGTAGGCAGTCTGGATCTCGCCGATCTCATTTGCAAGCAGGGAGAACACCGCCATGGAGAGGCTCGAGTCGTGGGTGGTGACCGAGTCGTAGAAGAAGAAGTTTTTCTTCTTTTCCTCCAGGCTCCAGCGCTCGCCGTACTGGGTCATGGCGAGGATCAGGTCCGCCTGCTTGCAGACCATGGAGCGGTAGATGGTCAGGCCGTGGTAGTGGATCAGCAGGGGGTGCTTCTCGGCCGGGATGGAGTCCAGCGGCCAGGGCCTGCGGTCCAGAAAACCGTCATCCTGGGGCAAGATGCCGTCCCGCGCAGCGGGATAATACATCTTCTCCGCCGCCTCGAGCCAGTCGGCAGCCTCCGCGAAGCTGAAATCCAGCGCCGCACAGAGGCGCGCAAAGTCCTCGGGGCGTTCGGCCTGCAGCCGCTCCATGGCCGCCGCCGCGCCGCGCAGATTTTCCTCCGCCACACAGTTGGTGTAGACGTTGTTGTTGACCATGACGTTGTACTCGTCCGGCCCGGTGACGCAGTTAAGCACAAAGCGGCCGCCCTTTTCGGCGCTGAAGAAGCCCAGATCGTAAAACAGCCGCGCCGTCTCCACCAGGATCTCCGCCCCACAGGAGGCGAGAAAGTCCAGATCCTGCGTCACGCTCATGTATTCCAGCACCGCGTGGGCGATGTCGCCGTTGATGTGGTACTGGGCGGTGCCCGCCGGGAAGTAGGCGCTGCATTCGTCTCCGTCGATGGTGCGCCAGGCGTAGAGCGCGCCCTTCGGGTGGCCCAGCTCACGCGCCCGCTCGCGGGCCTTGGGCAGAATGGCGTAGCGGTACTCCAGCAGCTTTCTGGCCAGAGCCGGATCGGTATACAGGAAAACCGGCAGGATATAGGCCTCGGTGTCCCAGAAGGTGTGGCCCTCATAGCCCTCGCCCGTCAGGCCCTTGGCGGCGATGTTGGTCTTCCCGTCCCGGCCTGCAGACTGGTAGATGTGGAAGAGGTTGAAGCGCAGGCCCTGCAGCAGGGCGTCGTCCCCCTCGATGGAGAGCCCCACGCCCTCCCAGAAGGCGTCCAGATCCTCCCGCTGCTCTTTCAGCAGGGTGTCAAAGTCCGGCGCCTCGCGGCAGAGCGCGATCGCCCGTTCAGGCAGCCGGTCCACGTTCTCCCGCTCGGCCAGATAGCAGATGCTCTTTTCCAGACGCAGCTCGGCGCCGGGGATCATCCGCCGCCCGGTGCTCCAGACCGCGCCGCTGCCCTCCGCCTGGGAGACGCCCACCGCCCCCCTGTGATCCACGGCGCAGCAGATGGCAAAGCCGCTGCGCTTGGTCTGCTGGCCCATGAGCAACAGACCCTCCTCCGCCTGCGCAAAGGCGAGGTTGAGGCTTCGGTCCTTGCCGGCGGCGTTGCGGGGGTCGTTGGGGTCTCCCTCCGCGATCACCGCGGGGACCAGCGGGCTGACGACCCGCAGGGCACAGGAGCCCTCCAGACAG
>ONPY01000140.1 GCA_900319835.1 uncultured Eubacteriales bacterium
GTAATCATCCCGCGCCAGCAGGATCGCTGTCCCATGGCGGCCGATATCCCCTGTCACAATCACGGCATCCCCTGGTCTGGCGCAGGCGCCGGACATCCGTACACCTTCCACAATCTCCCCGACGCCGGTTGTCGTGATGAAGACACCGCCGCACTGTCCCTTTCCGGCGACCTTCGTATCTCCCGCCACCAGCCGGACGCCTGCCTCACCGGCTGTCTTTGCCATTGCTGCCGCAATCTGATCCAGCTCGTCAATCCGGAACCCTTCTTCAATCACAAAGGCACAGGTCATGTACAGCGGACGGGCCCCCATGCAGGAGAGATCATTGACCGTGCCGCAGATGCTGAGCTTTCCGATGTTCCCGCCGGGGAAAAACTGCGGCGACACGATGAAACCGTCCGTTGTCATTGCAAGGCGGCCGCAGACTGGCGGCAGCACAGCCGCATCGTCTGCCGTGAAATATTCATTGCCAAGGTGCTTTTCAAAGATGCCGTGAATCAGCTCCGATGTCTGTTTCCCACCGGCGCCGTGCGCCATCGTGATCGTATCTGTCATACTTGCTCCCTTCATCCGAAGATTCGGTTTTTCACAGATTCTGCCCATACAGATACCAGGCGGAGCAGGCGCCTTCCGACGATACCATGCAGGCGCCGACCGGGTGCTCCGGTGTGCAGGCTTTCCCGAACACCTTGCACTGGGGCGGAAGAAGTTCACCCTTCAGCACCTGCCCGCACCGGCAGGCCGGGTTCGCACGGCCTGCCATCTCCGGAACCCGGAACCTGACTCTTGCGTCATACATCTGACAGGACTCCTTCAGTCTCATGCCGGAGCCTGGAATGACGCCGATTCCCCGCCATTCCTCATCGCACGGCTCCATCATCGCCGCCACAAGCGACTGTGCCTTCGGACTTCCCTCCGGCCGGACGACCCTCGGATAGCAGTTCACAAAGAACGATTTTCCTTCCTGATAACGGGTAACCGCCACCGCCAGCGCGGCCAGCAATTCGCTCGCCGTGAACCCGGCACAGACGCCGCTCACGCCTTCCTCTGCCAGCTTTTCACAGATTCCGGTTCCGGTAATGGCATGGACATGTCCCGGATACAGAAACAGATCGGTGGAGTCCTTCATCGCCTCATAGGCACCGGGCATTGTCTTGTTGGCCGTCAGAAGTGAAAAATTCCGGATCCCGTCCTGCTGTGCCTTCCGGACCGCCAGACAGGCGGACGGCGTAGTCGTCTCAAAACCAACCGACAGAAACACGACCTCCTCGTCAGGGTGCTCCGCCGCGTAGCGCTCCGCATCGAGCGGGGTGTAGACCACCTTGACGGCTGCGCCTTCTCCTCTCGCAGTCTGAAGCGAGGCCTCTGTCCCCGGGACACGGACAAGGTCGCCAAATGTACAGACCGTCGCACCCTTCTCCAGCGCCAGCCAGATCGCCTCGTCGATGTAGCCCACCGGCGTCACGCAGACCGGGCAGCCCGGCCCGGATATCAGTTCAATCTGCCTGGGCAGAATCCGGCGGATTCCCTGCCGGAAAATCTCATGGGTATGGGTTCCGCAGACCTCCATGATCCGGCAGTGCGGTCCGTCATACCGTGTCAGGATTTCCTTTGCCCGCTCAATCGTCTGGTTCACAGCTTCCTCCCTGTCATACGACGCGGCACCCTCACAGCAAGTCGAGCAGTGCCCCCGTTTCATCCTCGTCATCATCCGTAATCTTTGCGATCGCCGTCCCCGCGTGCACCATCACAAAGTCGCCCGGTTCCAGATCCGAAAGCAGTGCCGCCGAGACCTTGCGTCTGGCGCCGCTGGCATCCACAATCGCCACGTCATCCTTCACACTGACAACCTTTGCCGATAATCCTACACACATCTTTTTCTCTTCCTTCCTGCGTATTATTCTTCAGCATGTGTTATGATCGCTGCTCCGCAGGCGGCTTTCTTCCGTTTTCCTGTCCGAGCGCCGCCATCGCATAGAGTGCCTGCCCCAGCGCAATGCCGCCGTCGTTCGGGGGAACCAGATGGTGGCGCAGCACCTGAATCTTTTTTGCCTGAAGTTCTTTCTCCACAAGCTCCAGAAGGAGCCGGTTCTGGAAAACGCCCCCTGTCAGAGCCGCAGTCTTCACGCCCGTTCTTTCGCTGAGCGAAACCGTCTCCTGCACAATCATCTGTGCCAGCCCCCTGTGGAATTCATATGCCAGTTCTTCGCTTCCGGCTCCGTCCAGCTTTGCCAGGACAAGCGCCCGCACAAGCGAATCAGTCGGCAGGACATCCGGCTGCGGCTGTCCGTCCGCTTCTACTGCCTGCCTGTTTTGCGCCAAACTGTCCCCGGACTGGCAAAGCTCTGTCAGGGAAGCCAAGCTGCCGGCAGCATGCGCTCTCCCCCGAATGGCGCCGTACATCAGCGCTGTGGCTGCCTCCCCCTCATATGTGGATGCCCGCCGAATCCCCAGGATTGCACTGACAGCATCAAACAGCCTGCCTGCGCTGGTAGACTGTACCGCGTTGATTTTCCGGGTAAAGAGTACCTTCAAGGCGCCTGCTGCCATTTCGTCACACAGCCCGAGGCGGCGGATGAGGTCATCTGCCCCGGCGCCGAAGATCTGTTGCAGCATGGATACCGCAATCCTCCAGCCTTCCCTTGCCGCCGTGTCGCCGCCGATCTGCCAGAACGGCGCGATGTGACCGCCCCGCTCAAAGTGTCCGATATCCGACAGCAGGAACTCGCCGCCCCAGATGGTACCATCCGTCCCGAATCCGGTTCCGTCAAATGAAACACCGATGACAGACTCCAGATAGTCATTTTCGGCCATGCAGGAGAGCACATGTGCATAGTGATGCTGCACGCGCAGAAGCGGAATCCCGCGCTCCTCCGCCAGCTTCTCCGCCACCAGGGTCGAGTTATACTTCGGGTGAAGATCCGCCGCGATGACCTGCGGCTTCATTTCCAGAAGCGTCTCTGTCTTTTTGACCGCGTCCTCAAGCGCCTTCACCGTCCGCAGGTCCGCCAGATCTCCGACATAGGCAGACGGGTAGAAAA